>JADHNH010000091.1 GCA_016779605.1 Nevskia sp.
CCACCGCGGCGGGCGGGGCCGCAGCGGCAAGCGCGGCGGGTTGCTGCGCGACCGGCTCGGCCGCCGGGGTCACCGCTGCCGGCGGTGGCGCAACGGCTTGCGCGACCGGCACCGCCGGCGCGGCGGGCGCCGCGGCGGCGGCAACGGGCGGCGCCGGGGCCTGCTCGGCGGCGATGCGCTCGGCCGGCGTGATGCGGTGCGGCAGCGAGCAGCCGGCCAGGTAAACCGCG
The DNA here is from genome assembly GCA_016779605.1 of Nevskia sp. Taxonomy (GTDB): domain Bacteria; phylum Pseudomonadota; class Gammaproteobacteria; order Nevskiales; family Nevskiaceae; genus Nevskia. The sequence goes on from JADHNH010000091.1 coordinate 231, forward strand.
GCAAGCGCCGCCAGGGCCGGACGCAACGGCCTGAGCATGGGATCGGACATCGGGGCAGACTAGCCATGCCCGCGTACAGGGTCAATCGAATGACCCCGCTTCGGGATACTTTTTCCACCCGGCACCCCGGCGCGGCTGGGCCTGCCGGCGGCCGGCGCCCAGCGCTGGCTGCGAATGGGCGACAATGCGCACTGCCGACCGACGCGCGCGCATGATCGAAATCCTGGTTCTTTACTATTCCCGCCATGGCTCCACCGCGGCGATGGCGCGCCATGTCTGCCGCGGCATCGGGCAGGAGCCCGGCGCGCAGGCGCGCCTGCGCACGGTGCCGCCGGTTGCCGCCCAGACCGCCGTGGCCCTGCCGCCGGTACCGGACAGCGGGGCGCCCTATGCCGACCACCGCGACCTGCGCGAGTGCGCCGGGCTGGTGCTGGGCAGCCCCACGCGGTTCGGCAACATGGGCGCGCCGCTCAAGCACTTTCTCGACGGTACCTCCGACCTGTGGCTGTCCGGCGCGATGGCCGGCAAGCCTGCCGCGGTCTTCACCTCCACCGGCACCCAGCACGGCGGCCAGGAAAGCACCTTGCTGTCGATGATGCTGCCGCTGCTGCACCACGGCATGCTGCTGGTCGGGCTGCCTTACACGCTGCCGCAGCTGTCGGCCACGGCGGCCGGCGGCACCCCCTATGGCGCCAGCCATGTCGCCGGCACCGCGCCGACGCCGCGGCCGCTGGCGCCGCACGAAGCCGAGCTGTGCGAAGCGCTCGGCCGCCGTGTCGCCGCCTTCGCCGTGCGGCTGGGCCGGCCATGAGCGCCGGAGCGATCGCCCGCATCGCCGCGCTGGGCCTGCACCTGCTGCTGGCGGCGGCGCTGTGGGCCTGGTGCGGCCCGCTGGTCGGCCTGGCGCTGATCCTGCCGCTGCTGGCGCCGCTGCCCGGCCTGCTGCGCGGACGCCCCTACACGGCGGCCTGGGCCAGCATGCTGGTGGTGTTCTACGTTGCCGTCCTGATGGCGGAGGGCGTGGCGGTGCCGGCGCGGCGCGGTATCGGCACCGCGCTGGCCAGCGTCGGAGCGCTGGATTTCGTCAGCCTGGTACTGTTTGCGCGCCTGGAAGGACGGCGCCGGAAAGCTGCTGCTGGACAAACGGAATCGTCAGGCGGCGCTGCGCGCTGAGCGAGCCGCGGTCCAGCAGGTCCAGCGCGCCCAGCAGTCCCGGCACGTCGCGCGGCAGGCGGTGGAGCAGGAACTGCGCCACCTCCGGCGGCAGCTCCAGGCCGCGCGCCGCGGCACGCAGCCGCAGCAGCGCGCAGAGGTCCGCCTCCGCCAGCGGCTTCAAGCCAAATACCGCACATGCAGCGAGGCGGGTGCGCAGGTCCGGCAGCGGTGCGCGCGGCAACGCGCCCGGTGCGGCGGCGGTGCCGAACACGCAGCGTCCGCCGCGCGCATGCACGGCATCCACCAGCCGCAGCAGCGCCAGCGCCCATGCGCGGTCGAGGACGGCGGCACCGATATCGTCCAGGCACAGCAGCTCGAACGCCTCGAAGCCCGCCAGCGCCGCGGGCTGCTGCTGGGCGAAGCTTTCCAGCGGCAGGTAGGCGGCGCGTCGGCCGTGGCGGCCGGCCGCGCGCGACAGCGCCTGCAGCAGGTGGGTCTTGCCGCTGCCGGGCGCGCCGTGCAGCAGGATCGACGACGGCGCGTCGCCCGCGGCGGCCTGCCGCAAGGCGGCGACGACCGCCGCGTTGGGCCCGGCGTGGAAGTTTTCGAAGCCGGCCGCGTCGGGCAACTGCACCGATAGCGGAAGCTGGACACCGATCATGCGGTCCTCGGGCGGCCCTGGCGCCAGGCTCAGGCCGTGCCGGGCGGCGGCGGCGCGGCGGCGTCCGCCGGCGCGGGCGGACTTTCGCCTGCGGTGCGCCCGAGGTAGAGCGGGCTGGCCAGCCAGCGCCCCAGTGCGTGGCGCAGCAGCACGGCGCACACCGCGGCCATCGGCAAGGCCACCAGCACGCCGACGAAGCCGAACAGCTGGCCGCCGGCGAGGATGGCGAAGATCACCGCCACCGGGTGCAGGCCGATGCGGTCGCCCACCAGCAGCGGCGTGAGCACCGCGCTTTCCAGAATCTGGCCGATGCCGTAGATCACGCCGATCCAGATCAGCGGGTAGGCGCTCTGCGTCTGCACCACCATCGCGACGGTGGCGGCCAGCAGGCCGGTGGCGAAGCCCAGGTAGGGGATGAAGCTGATCAGGCCGGTGAGGAGGCCGATCAGCAGCGCCACGTTGAGTCCGGCGATGCTCAAGGCGGCGCTGTAGTAGGCCGCCAGGGCGGCCATCACCAGCAGCTGGCCGCGGATCAGGGCGCTCAGCACGGCGTTGGTTTCGCGCGCCAGCGACTCGGCGCGCGCGCGCATGTGCAGCGGGATCAGCTGGTCCACCCGCGCCACCAGCAGGTCCCAGTCGCGCAGCAGGTAGAACGACACGATCGGGATCAGCAGCAGGTCGGCGACGATGCCGATCACCACCGGCGTGGAGCGGCCCAGCCGCCCGAGCACGGCGCCGGCGATGCTGCCGGCCTCCGCCCAGTTGCGCGTCAGCGTGTTGCGCAGGCCTTCGGGGTCCAGGCGCACGCCCGGCGGCAGATGGACGTGCAGCCTGGGCAGGCCGACTTCCTGCAGCCACTTGAGCCAGTCGGGGATGTTGTGCACGAACACCACGACCTGCTCTTCCAGCAAGGGCACCAGCACCAGCAGCGCGGCCAGGACGGCGCCGAACAGCACCAGGAACACCACGCTCACGCCCAGGGTGCGCGACAGGCCGAGCTTCTCCAGGCGGTCCACCACCGGATCGCCCAGGAACGCCAGCACGGCGCCCACCGCGAACGGCGTAAGGATCGGCCCCAGGTAGTACAGCAGCACCAGCAGCGCGGCGGCCGCCACCAGCCAGCCCCAGTTCTGGCGCAGCAGGGCCAGCGCCTCGCTGCGCACCGCATCGTCCGGCACTGCGGGTGGTTGCGGCATGCGGTGGGTCGTGATCGCCTTGGGATAAGCCGGGAGCGGGGCCCGAAAAGGGGCGGAGGGATGCTTCAGCTAAAATGATACCGGCTTCGCCCCCCGCACGCCCACCGCCAGGCCGTTCCTGCGTAGACCCCCGCCACATGAAAAAAATTCCCGCGCGCACCCCCCCCGCCCTGACCTACCGCGACGCCGGCGTGGACATCGAGGAGGGCGATGCGCTGGTCGACGACATCAAGAAGATCGTGCGCGCCACGCGCCGGCCGGAAGTGCTGGCCGGCGTGGGCGGCTTCGGCGCCCTGGTCGGCCTGCCGAAGAAATACCGGCAGCCGGTGCTGGTGTCGGGCACCGACGGCGTGGGCACCAAGCTCAAGCTCGGCATCGAGGCGGGCCGCGTCGAGGGGCTGGGCCAGGACCTCGTCGCCATGTGCGTCAACGACGTGCTGGTGTCCGGCGCCGAACCGCTGTTCTTCCTCGACTACTTCGCCACCGGCCGGCTCGAGCGCGCGGTGGCCGCGCGCGTCATCAAGGGCATCGCCCACGGCTGCAAGCTGGCCGGCTGCGCGCTGGTGGGCGGCGAAACCGCCGAAATGCCCGGCCTCTACGCCGACGGCGACTTCGACCTCGCCGGCTTCTGCGTGGCGGTGGCCGAGAAGTCGCGCATCATCGACGGTTCGGCGATCAAGCCCGGCGACGTGCTGCTGGCGCTGCCTTCGTCGGGCCCGCATTCCAACGGCTACTCGCTGATCCGCCGCATCCTGGCGCGCAGCGGCGCGCCGCTGGAGCAGCCGCTCGGCGGCGCCACGCTGGGCGATGCGCTGCTGGCGCCCACCCACATCTACGTCAAGCCGGTGCTCAAGCTGCTGGCCGCGCGCCTGCCGATCCTGGGCATGGCCCACATCACCGGCGGCGGCATCACCGGCAACCTGCCGCGCTGCTTCCCGAAGGGCTGCGGCGCGGTGGTCGACACCGCCAGCTGGCGGCGGCCGCCGGTGTTCGACTGGCTGCAGCAGCAGGGCGCGGTGGAGCAGGACGAGATGTGGCGCGTGTTCAACTGCGGCGTCGGCTTCGTGCTGGTGCTGCCGCGGCGCAAGGCCGCCGAGGCGCAGGCGGCGCTGCGGCGGCAGCGGATTGCGGCGTGGATGGTGGGGGAGGTGGTGAAGGATCGGAAGGGGGAGGTGCGGTACGTTTGATTTGTGGTTGTTGTTGACTTGTGATGACAGCTCCGCCTTGAAACTTTTTCAGGTGTGAGACGAGAGTTGCCTTCCCGTACTTCCGGCCTTCTGTTCCGCCCCCTGCTGGGCGGGTTCCTTTTCTTGTGTCGACAAGAAAAGGAACCAAAAGAAACGACCCCGGAGCCGGCGACCGTTCGTCGCTCCGCGACGAACGGTTCCCCTCGCATTCGCCCGTGCTCGGGGTCGCGCTGACGCGACATCCCTGCCGCGACAGCGCTCAATCGGCCCTCCTGGCCGATTGCCCCCTGCGCGCGGCCAAATACTCGGCGCCGTCAACGGGGGGGACGTCAACAGCGAAAAGCAACAACGCTCGTTCTGATGGCTTTCTCTGCTTTCATGCTTACCCCTCCCCCAACCCCCTCCCTCAAGGGGAGGGGGCACGGGCGGTGAATCCTGGGCTGTTGACTTTGTCCCCGTTGGCGGCGCCGAGCATCGCAGCTCGCGGCGATACAGGCCCGCGCCTACTTGGCGCGGGGCGAGGCAGGGATGCCGACGCTTTCTCGCACACGCCAGGGATGGCGTGTGCGAGAAACCCGCCGCGAGCGAGAGGCGCAGGGAACTCCCTTCCACGCGCAGCGTGGAAGGGAGCGCAGCCTCCGGGGTCGTTTTTCTTGGTTACTTCTTTTGCCGACGCAAAAGAAGTAACCCGCCCAGCAGAGGGCGGAACAAAAGGCCGGATTCCCGGGAAGGCAATTCTCGTCTCACACCTGAAAACGTTTCAAAACGAGAGTGACACACCACAACAAGAAGGCCCCTCTGTCCGCATCGATGCGGACGAGAGGGGCTTCCCGCTAAAGCTCAATCAGTGCCACTGCTCCACGTAAGCCGCGATATCGCGGATATCGAACTCGTCTTCCGGCTCCAGCGGCTCCGCATACACCTTCGGCATCGGCGGCGCCGGGTTCCTGATCCAGGCGACCAGTGCGTCCTGGTTCAGGCGGCTCTTGGTGGTGGAGAGGTCCACGCCGGCGATGTTCTTGCCGTCGGCGCCGTGGCAGATGAAGCAGTTCTTCATGTAGAGGCGGTGGCCGTTGGCGACGTCGGCCGCCGCCGCGCGCGCCTTCACCGGATCTTCCGGGGCCTCCTTGAGCGCCATCACCACCACGCTCGGGCGGCCCAGCGCGCCGTAGAGGGTGCGCGAGACGTTGCCGGCGGTGAAGGCGACGTACTGCTTGCCGGCGGACTCGTAGCTGATCACGCCGCCGGACAGCGAGCCGCCGGTTTCGACCTTCTTGACCACTTCGCCGGTGGCGCTGTTGAAGACGTAGAAGTTGCCGGCGTTGTCGCCGCCGAACACCACGCCGCCGGCGGTCGGCGTCAGCGCGGCCAGCACCGGCGCGGGCGTGTGGTATTTCCAGCGCACCTGGCCGCTGTTGGCGTCCACCGCGGTGATCCAGCCGCTGGCCGGGTCGGCGGTCGGCGCCCAGGTGCCGCCCATGTAGAAGCCGCCCTGCTCGTACTTCTCGCCGCTTTCGGCCTTGAAGATGGTGCAGAAGTCGATCGCGCCCACGAAGATCGTCATCAGCTGCGGATCGAACGCCGGGCCGTTCCAGGCCACGCCGCCGGCCACGCCGGGGCACCCCTTGACGCCCTGCGGCGTGGGCATCACCGGCTTGGCGTCGACGGTGGTGACCGGGGTCTTCGACACCACCTTGTGGGTGATGCGGTCGACGATGTGCAGCAGGCCGTCCTTGCCGGCGACCGCCACCATGTCGCGGCTCTTGCCGTTGCGGAACAGCATCGGCGCGGCGCCGAGGTCGTGGTCCAGGCCGTCGTTGGGCGCGAGCTGGTACCACCACTTGAGCTTGCCGGTGCGGGCGTCGAGCACCACGAAGCAGTTGGTGTAGAGGTTCTGGCCGAGGCGGTCGGCCGGGGTGAAGTCCGGCACCGGGTTGCCCACCGGCAGGAACACTTCGCCGGTGACCGGGTCGACGGCGAACGAAGTCCAGCTGCCGCCGCCGCCGTGGTCGCGCCAGTCGGTGTCCTTGCGCCAGGTGTCGGCGCCGGCTTCGCCCGGCATGGGGATGGTGTTGAAGTGCCACACCTCGCGGCCGCTCAGCGCGTCCAGCGCGACGATGCGCCCGCGGATGCCCCATTCGCCGCCGGCGATGCCGGCGATGATGATGCCGTTCCAGGCCACCGGCGCGCCGGTGACGAACTCGCCCAGGCGGGCGTCGCCGACCTCGTCGTTCCAGGCCTCCTTGCCGGTCTCCGCGTCGAGCGCGATGACGTGGCCGTCGTCGGTGCCGCGGTAGAGGCGGCCGTCGTAGTAGGCCACGCCGCGGTTGATCGCCAGCGTCGGCTCGCGCGTGCGCACGTACTTGTGGCGCCACTTCACCGCGCAGGTCGCCGGGTCCAGCGCCAGCGTGTCGGTGGGCGTGGTCGCGTACAGGGTGCCGTTCACCACCACCAGGCCGGCCTGGAACGAGCCGTTGCGCGCCACCTCGATGCGGCACACTTCGGCCAGGCCGGCGGCGTTGGCCGGCGTGATCTGCCGCAGCGGCGAGAAGCGTTCGCCGTCGAGCGTCTTGTTGTAGCCGGCCCATTCGCCGCCGGTGCTCGGCTCGGGTTCCGCGGCCTGCGCCGCCGGCACCAGCGTGGCCGCGCAGGCGCCCGCCAGGCCCAGCATGCAGCGCGCCGCCAGACGCCGCCATCGGTTGAAGCTGCCCACCGCAGACGCGTCCGCGCGTCGCACCAGCGCCGTGTCCGGCATAGTCTCCTCCTCGCTTCGAATTTTCGTGTGTGAGCGATCCGGGCGGCGCGCCAGCCGCGCCTGTTTGCCAGCGAATTGTGATCCCCGATCGCCGCGCAAGTATCGGTAAGTTGCCGATTGCAGCGCAAGCCCGGCGGGGCTTTGCGTAAACTGGCGGGATGGCCGATCAACCCCGCCACTTGCCGCCGCCCGGCACGCGCAACGGTCCGCGCGCGGCCGCCTGCCGTGCCTGCGGTGGTGCGCGATGACGCCGCCGCGCCTGGTGGTGCTGGTATCGGGACGCGGCCGCAACCTGCAGGCGCTGATCGAGCGCCAGCGCGCCGGCCTGATCCCGGCGCGCATCGCCGCGGTTGTGTCCAACCGTGCCGACGCGGCGGCCCTGGGCATCGCCGCCGAGGCCGGCATCGCCACCCAGGTGGTGCCGCATGCCGGCTTTGCCGAGCGGGCGGATTTCGACCGGGCGCTGGCCGCGGTGCTGCGCGAGCAGCAGCCGGACATCGTGGCGCTGGCCGGCTTCATGCGCGTGCTGGGCGACGCCTTCGTGCGCGAGTTCGAGGGGCGCATGCTCAACGTGCATCCCTCGCTGCTGCCGCTGCACCCGGGCCTCGACACGCACGGCGCGGTGCTGCGCGCCGGCGAAGCCGAGCACGGCGCCACCGTCCACTTCGTGATTCCGGAAGTGGACCGCGGCGCGCGCGTGATTCAGGGCCGCTTAAGCGTGCGCCCGGAAGATGACGCGCAGAGCTTGGCAATGCGCGTGCTCGAGCAGATCGAGCTGAAGATCTACCCCCAGGCGCTGGCCTGGATGGCGCGCGGCGAGCTGGCGCTGGCCGGCGGCGCGGTGGTCTGGCGCGGGCGCCGGCTGCGCCAACCCTTGACGATGGACGACCTGGAGGACCCTTTCAAATGAAGCTCACACGCGTGTTTGCCGCGCTGCTGCTCCTGCCGGCGGCGCTGCAGACGGCGCTGGCCGACGAACCGGCGCTGCCTTCGCTGGACCTGTACTACGACGCCAGCTGGGGCAGCATGGACGTCGGCCAGGTGCAGATCACGCTCAGGCCGGACGGCGCGGCCGGCTGCTACCGCTACACCAACACCTCGCATCCGACCGCGCTGGTGCGCCTGCTGTACGGGTCGCCGGACCAGGTCAGCCAGTTCTGCCTGTCGGGCGGGCGGATCCGCACGCGGCGCTTCGAATCGGTGCTGCCCGGCGACGACCGCCAGAGCTACACGCTCGATTTCGACTGGGACAAGCACACCGTCACCGACAACCGCGGCCAGGCGCGCGCCATCCCCGACGACGCCATCGACAGCTTCGCGCTGCAGCAGGCGGTGCGCCTGTGGGTGCAGGCGCACGCCAGCGACAAGGCGCCGCCGCTGGCCGAGTTCACCATGGTCGACAACAAGAACCTCACCCATTACAAGTTCCGCTTCGGCGGCGCCGCGCCGGTGGATACGCCGGCCGGCCACTTCGACGCGCTGCTGATGGAACGCATCGACAACCCGGACAAGCTCGGACGCTTCTGGCTGGCGCCTGCGCGCGACTACATGCCGGTGCGCACCGAAACCCGCAACGGCAACAAGCCGATGGTGACCATGGTGCTGTCGCGCTGAGCAAAGGCCGCGGCCACTGGCCGCGAAAGGAACGGCAATGACCACGAGCGAGCGCCTGCGCGCGGCCGGCGTCACCATCCACGACCGCTTCGAGCCCGGCGACCTGGGCGAGTTGATCCGCCAGCACGGCGTGCAGAACTGGCGCGACTACGGCTTCAACACGGTGCACGAGGCGTACTGCGCGCGCATCGCCGCCGATTTCGTGCTCAATCCCGCGCCGGGGCGCTCGCGCCTGTGGCTGGCCAAGCGCGCCGGCGCGGTGGTCGGCTCGGTGTTCATCTGCGAATGCCCGGGCAACGCGGCGCAGCTGCGGCTGCTGTTCGTCGATGCGCCGGCGCGGGGCCTGGGATTGGGCCGCTGGCTGGTCGAGCAGGCGGTGGACTACTGCCGGCAGGCGCAGTTCGCGCGCGTCTTCCTGTGGACCGTCGAGGGGCTCGAGCGTGCCGGCGCCATCTACGCCAGCCTGGGCTTCGTGCTTACCGAAGACAAGCCCAACCAGGACTGGCGCGAGCAGGCGCGCGAGCTGCGCTACGACCTCGAGCTATAAAGGCGCCGCGCCGCCCGCGCTTCAGGCGACGGCGCCCTCGGCGCGCAGCTTGCTCAGGTGGCTGTCGATGTTGATGCGCGCGTAGGGCAGCAGGCGCGGATCGGTGCCGACGTAGACCTCGGCCAGGATCTCGTCGACGCTGCGTCCGGCGTTGAAAAGCGCGCAGATGGTCGCCTCGCGCTGCTCGCGGTGGCGCAGCGCCTGCTCCAGGTAATGCACGCCGCCCAGACCGACGCCGTGCGAAGGGAAGATCGCGCGCGGATGCAGCTCGATCAGCCGGCGCATGGAGGCGAAGTACTTGCGCATGTCGCCTTCCGGCGGCGAGATCACCACCGTGCCGACCCCCTGGATGAGGTCGCCAACGATGCACCAGGCGCGGTTGTCGGGCATCAGCGCCAGCTGGCCCTCGTCATGGCCGGGCACCGCCAGCACGCGCACCGTGTGGCCGAGCCAGCGGGTGAGCGCGTCGCCCTCGCCGTAGTTCTTGAGCTGGACGTCGCGCAGGAACGCCGGCTGCACGCGGCCGATGCGCATCTGCGTGTCGGCGCTCATCGCCAGCGGCACGCCGGCGCGGCGCGCGATTTCGTCGGCGAACTGGCGGTGGTCGGGATGGTGGTGGGTGAGGAACACCTCGTCGAAGCCGTAGGGCGCCACCGAGCGCAGCAGCAGCTCCAGCTCCTCGCGGGAGTTGGGCGAGGGATCCACCAGCACGCGGCGGCTGCCCGCGTCGCCGATCAGAAAACAGTTGGTATGCGCGGCCGGCGGCAGCGTCGCCGAGCGCACGAAGAACAGCCGCAGGCCGAACAGCGGCTCGATGCAGTGCATCAGGCCCGGCGTGAGATGGTCCAGGAAGCTCGCCTCGTCCGCGCCGTGCAGGTCCTGCGCGAGCTTGCGCAGCGTGATCTGCGTCGGCGGGGCCAGCAGCAGCTCGCCGCGCTCGTAGCGCGCCAGCCATTCGTGCACCGGCGCCCACTCGCCGGATTCCAGCTCCACCAGATCCGGGCGCAGCTCGGGCTTCACGCGCAGGTGGATGCGGAAAAAGTGGGCGCGGAAACGCAGCGGCGCCGAAGGCGGCGCCAGCGCGGCGCCGAGGTTGTGCACCGAGGCCAGCTCGTCGCGGCGCGCGGCCGCGTTCAGGTCGAAGCCGAGCTCCTCGTCCAGTTCGCGCGCCAGCGCGCGCATCAGGCGCGCGTCGTGACCGCCGAGCAGACCTTCCGGGGCGGCGCCTTCGGCGTCGGCCGGATCCACCTTGCCGCCGGGAAAGGCCTGGTAGCCGGGGAAGGCGACCAGGCCGTACTGCCGCCGCACCAGGTACAGCTCGCCTTGGTGCAGCAGCACGGCGGTGACGGCGTCCAGGATCGGCGACCCTGCAGGTTTGTCCGCTGCGTTCATCACTTGGGCACGGTGCGTGGGCCAAGCCGCATGTTAACGCAGATGATGCGGAGGGTTGGCGCGCGGCCGGTACGCACCGGCGCTCGCGCCTCAGCGGCAGACGCGGTAGCCGTCGTCCCACCAGCAATGCGGCCAGTGGCGATGGTAGTGCCGGTACACCACCGGCGGCCCGTACGGCGCATAAACCGTGGGCGGACCATACACCGGGGCCGGCGCATACACCGGCGGCGGTTCGACGTAGACCGCCGGCGGCGCGTAATAGGCCGGCGGCGTGTAGTAGGCGGGGAAGCCGAAGTTGAGCCCCACGCCGACATCCACGTGCGCCAGGGCCGTGGCCGGCACGGCCAGCGCGGCCGCCGCGCCCAGCAGCAGCGCAATGCCGGAGTTGCGCATCCTTGCGTTCATCGCCAGCTCCTTGCCTTCACCGGTTCATGTGAACCTGTCACGACGATAGCTCCGCGGGCTTAACTGTGACTGAACAAGACTGCGGGCGAGGGGCCGGTCCGCTCAGTGCCAGTCGTGGCGGTCGCCATCGTGGTCGCGGTGCCAATGGCCGTGCTCGTGGTACTCGAAGCCCGGCGCAACGTAGACCGGCGCCGGCGTGTAGTAGTAGCCCTGGTAGGCGGGGCCGTAAGCCGGCTCCACCACGCAGGCCGCGGCCGACAGCGCGGTGGCGGCCAGCAGGCCGGCGCGCAACAGGTTCTTGACGGTGGTGTATTTCATGGCGTGTCTCCTCGTTGAAGGACACGCGATCAGCCTGCGCCGCGGGCGCTGAATCGGTACTGAACCGGGTGGCGCCGGCTCCCGGCAAGCTCCTCAGGCCAGCGCCTGCCGCAGGTCCTCGACCAAGTCGTCGACGTGCTCCAGGCCTACCGACGCGCGCAGCAGGTCGTCCGGCGTGGTCGATCCCGGGCCTTCCACCGAGGCGCGGTGCTCGATCAGGCTCTCGACGCCGCCCAGGCTGGTAGCGCGCGTGAACAGCCGCGCGCGGCCTGCCGCCCGCATCGCCGCGTCGCGCCCGCCGCGCAGCTGGAACGACAGCATCGCGCCGGCAGCGGACATCTGCCGCATGGCCAGGGCATGCGCGGGGTGGCTTGCCAGGCCGGGATAGTGCACGGCGGCCACGCCCGCATGCGCCTGCAGGAATCCGGCGATGATCGCGGCGTTGGCCGCCTGCGCGCGCACGCGGTACGGCAAGGTGGCGATGGAGCGCTGCAGCAGCCAGCAGTCGAACGGCGCCGGGATCGCGCCGGCCTTGGTCTGGAAGTCGCGCACGCGCGCGAAGCGCTGGTCCTGCGCGCGCGCGATCACCGCGCCGCCGAGCAGGTCGCTGTGGCCGCCGAGGTACTTGGTGGTGGAGTGCACCACCAGGTCCGCGCCCAGCCGCAGCGGCTGCTGCAGCACCGGCGTGGCGAAGGTGTTGTCCACCACGCAGATCGCGCCGGCGGCGTGCGCCGCCTCGGCCAGCGCGGCGATGTCGCTGATCTTCAGCAGCGGGTTGGACGGCGTTTCCACCCACAGCAGGCGGGTGGACGGCGTCAGCGCCCGGCGCAGCGCATCCGGGTCGGCGAGGTCGGCCGCGGTGTGGCGCAGGTTCCAGCGCTGCAGCACGTCGCGCAGCTGCGTGCGGGTGCCGTGGTAGACGTCGTCGGGGATCACCACGTGGTCGCCCGGAGCCAGCGACGCGAACACCGCCATCGACGCCGCCGAGCCGGACGGGAACGCCACCGCGCCGGCACCGCCTTCCAGCGCGGCCAGCAGCCGCTCCAGCGCGTCGCGGCCCGGGTTGCCGGCGCGCGAATAGACGTAGCCGTGCGGGTAGCTGCCGTCGGCGGCGCGCGCGAAGGTGCTGCTCAGCACCGGCGACAGGCCGACGGCAAAGTCCTCGTCGGCGCTGCGACCGGCGTGTATCGCCAGGGTTTCGAGGTGGCCTGCGGCTGTCCGGCTCATGGATGACTCCGCCTGTTCACGCGTTCACGCTGGCGCCGCCGGCTCAATAACGCGCCAGCAGCGAATCCAGGTCCGCGCGCATCGCCTCCATCGCTTTCCACAGCGGCACGTGGCGCTGTTGCGGGCCGCCGTTGACGATCGCGGCGAACGCCATCCAGCCGCCGTCGCGGCGCCGCAGGTAGCCGGCGATGCCGCACACCGAATGCGGATCATCCATGGTGCCGGTCTTCAGCGCCACCCGGTCCAGCCACGCCGGGCTGCCGTTGCGCAGGAACACGAACGGCGCCTGCCGCGGCACCACCAGCCCGCCGTAAAAGGCGGGAAAGTTGCGCGTGTTGCGATACTGCGCGGCCAGCAGGTCCACCAGGTCGTAGGCGGACAGCTCGTTTTCCGGCGTCAGGCCGCTGCCGCTGAACAGCGGCGGCGGTCCGGCCTTGCGCCGCCCGGAGCGCGCGACGAAATCGCCCAGCGCGCGCGCCGCGTCGGACAGCTTGGCCGGCGGCTGCGGCGACAGCACCGCCGCCAGGTTGAGGGTGAGCAGGTCGGCGACATAGTTGTTCGAGAAGCGCAGCATGCGGCCCAGCTGCTCCTTCAGCGACAGGCCTTCGCTCTCGGCCACGGTGTAGGTGCCGGCCGGAATCGGCGCATGGCTCACCGTCACCGCGCCGGCGACGTGCACGCCCATCTCCTGCAGGATCTCGCGCAGCACCATGCCGGCGCCGAGCGAGGGATCCGACATCGAGCGGTACATGCTGACGCCGTTGCCGGCCGGCACTTCGCCGCCGACGCGCAGCGTGTCGGCGCCGGCCGTGGTCACCCGCTCGACCCAGAACGAAGGCTGGGCGCCGTTGCGCGCGGTCCGGATGCTGCCCTGCACCGGCACCGGCGACTGCGCCAGGCCGCAGCCGCTGACCAGCGCCGGCGCGCCGGGCGAGGTGGGGCGCACGTCCACGCACCAGTTGCCGAAGTCCACCGACACCGGCGCCAGCGGCGCGTTGTAGGCGGTGTCGCTCTTCTCCAGCGCGTCGCAGCGGTCCTTGGTCTCGCAGCCGAGCGCGCCGAACGGCGCGGTGTCCACCACCAGGCGGCCGGCCACCCCGGTGATGCCCGCGCCCTTGAGCTGCGCGGCCAGCGACCACATCGACAGGTGGTCCAGCGTGGCGTCGCCCAGGCTCTGCATGTGCAGGTCGCCGCCGATCTGGCCGCCCTGGATCGGACCGGAGCCGAGCAGCCGGGTCTGGAACATCTTGTCGGCGGGCCACACGTCCAGCGCGGCGGCGGCCACCACCAGCTTGGTCAGCGAGGCCGGGGTCAGGCGCTGCTCCGGGTTGAGCTGCTCGACCACGCCGCCGTTGCCGAGGTCCATCACCAGGGCGCTGACGCGCGCGCCGCCGTGCTCGAGGTTGCGCAGCGACTGCCAGTCGGCGGCGGCGCTGAAGCTGATCGCGGGAAGGGCCGCGCCGAGCAGGCGCAGGCAATGCGGGGCGAGCCGGCGGCGGGCCGCGCGGCAGAGCCGGTCAATAAGGGTCATTGGGGAATCGTATTCTCGGTATTCATCGCAAGCTTGGCCGGCATTGTACAAACGCCGGGCGGCGGCGGGGCGCCCGCTCAGGGCATTACCGGCGGATGCCAGGCGAGCGTGAGCCCCAGCGCCCACAGCAGGAACAGCACCAGCGGCACGTTGACCAGGAACTGCACGAAGGTGAAGCCGATCAGGTCGCGCGCCTTGAGGCCGACGATGCCCAGCAGCGGCAGCATCCAGAACGGGTTGATCAGGTTGGGCAGCGCCTCGGCGGCGTTGTAGACCTGCACCGCCCAGCCGAGGTGGGCGTGCACGTCGTTGGCGGCCTGCAATACGTAAGGCGCCTCGATGATCCACTTGCCGCCGCCGGAAGGGACGAAGAACCCGAGGATCGCCGAGTACACGCCGACCACCAGCGGAAACGAGCCGCCGCCGGCGACGTGCGCGAAGAAGCCCGACAGGTGCTGCGTCAGGGTAAGCCCGCCGGCGCCCTTGGCCAGGGTCAGGATGCCGGAGATGCCGGCATACAGCGGGAACTGGATCAGCACGCCGGCGGTGCCCGGCACCGCCCGCGTGACCGCGTCCAGGAACGGCCGCGGGCGCCAATGCAGCAGCAGCCCCAGGCTGAGGAACAGCAGGTTGTAGGTATTGAAGCTGGCGATCGCCGCGCTGGCGCCCAGGCTGGCGAACTGGTGCAGCAGCCAGCCGAGGCCCAGGGCGGCCAGCGCCAGGTTGATCAGCGGGTTGAGCTCCAGCCAGTCGGCCGGCCGCCGGCGCGCGGCCGCGCCGCTGGTTGCGCCATCGGTCGGGCGATCGATGGCGGCCGGCTCCAGCGACACGCCCAGCGCCTGCGCGGTGCGCGCGTGCGCAGGCCCCGGCGCGACCAGCCAGGCCATCGTCACCGACGCCGCGATCAGCACCGCCGTCAGCAACAGCGACTGCCACAGGAAGATCGTCTCGGAGAACGGGATCACGCCGCCGATGTGCAGCAGCGCGGCGGGCTGGCTCGCCGGGTTGGCTTCCAGCTGCGCGGCCGAGGACGACAGGCCGAGCGCCCACACCGCGCCGATGCCCAGGTAGGCCGAGGCGCTCGCCGCGCGGTAGTCCATGTTCAGCGTCGTGCGCCGCGCCAGGCTGCGCACCAGCAGTCCGCCGAAGACGATGCTCAGGCCCCAGTGCAGCAGCGACACCAGGGTCGTCAGCAGCGCCACCCAGCACACCGCTGCGCGCCCGCTGCGCGGCACCGCCGCCAGCGCATCGATGGCGCGCGCCACCGGCGGCGCGGAGGCCACCACGTAGCCGCCGATGATGATGAAGCTCATCTGCATGGTGAACGTGATCAGGCTCCAGAAGCCGTCACCGAACGCATTGGCGACCGCCGTCGGCGCCGCGCCCGCGGCCATTGCCGCGGCCGCGACGAACAGCACCGCCAGCGCGGTGAACACCCACGCATCCGGGAACCAGCGCTCCGCCCAGGCGCAGCAGCGTAGCGCGCTGCGCGACAGCAGGCTGTGGTGGTCGGCGTCGGATGCGGCCATCGATCGGTTCCCCCGGATTTGGCGGATTATCGCCGCCGGACGCCATCGCCGGCGACTTCGCGTAGGATGTCAGCCGATTTTTCGCCCCGCACCCGCACGATGAGCCAGACCTCGGACGAAGCCGCTCGAACCACGCCGCAGACTGCCGCGCAGACGGTATTCGAGGCCATCGGCGGCGAGGCGCCGCTGCGCGCGCTGGTCGACGCGTTCTACGACCGCATGGACGCCGACCCCGCGTTCGCCGGGCTGCGCGCCCTGCATCCGCCGAGCCTGGCCGGTTCGCGCGACAAGCTGTTCTGGTTCCTGTGCGGCTGGTCCGGCGGGCCCGATCACTACGTCGGGCGCTTCGGCCATCCGCGCCTGCGCGCGCGCCACCTGCACGTGGCGATCGGCCTGGCCGAGCGGGATCAGTGGATGTACTGCATGGCCGCCGCCATGCGCCAGCGCGGCTTGCCGGAATTCCTGCAGCGCCGCCTGCTGGAGGCGTTTTTCCAGACCGCCGACTGGATGCGCAACAAGCCGGAGGCGGCTCCGGGGGG
>JADHNH010000092.1 GCA_016779605.1 Nevskia sp.
GCGACGGCCGTGATTCAAACAACCAACCGTTAACGGAGTGAATTGCAATGAAGAAGGTACAACAGGGTTTTACCCTGATCGAACTGATGATCGTGATCGCGATCATCGGTATCCTGGCGGCCATCGCCATCCCGGCCTACCAGGACTACACCATCCGCTCGCAGGTCTCTGAAGGCGCGATCCTGGCCGACGGCGTCAAGACCGCCATGGCCGAGTACTACAACAACAAGGGCAAGTGGCCGCCGACCAACGCCAGCGCGGGCCTGGAAAGCTCCGGTTCGATCACCGGCAAGTACGTGTCCACCGTCGACGTCGGCACCACCACGGGCGTGATCGTCGTGCGTTACGGCGGCACCAACGTCAACCAGATCGTGTCGGGCAGCCTGCTGGCGTTCTCCGGCTACGCTTCCACCGCCAAGGGCTCGATCAACTGGAACTGCCAGTCGACCGCGACCGGCGGCACCAAGACCACGATCCCCAACAAGTATCTGCCGGCGGCCTGCCGCACGTAAGATTTTTGCTGGTGCTTCAAAGGGGCCGTTCTGCGGCCCCTTTTTATTTGTGCGGCGAGTTCTGAATGCCCCGTCGAACCGCGGTCGGAATTCTCCTGCTGGCAGCGGCGCTGTTCGCGGCCTGGTGGGCCTACCATCCCGGACTTGCGGGCACGTTCCTGTTTGACGACTTCAAGAACCTGAACGCGATCGGCAGCTATGGCCGGATCGACAGCCTGCAAAAGCTGCTGCTGTACCTGAGCTCGGGGGACGCCGATCCGACCGGCCGGCCGCTGTCGCTGCTGAGCTTCCTGCTGGACGCGGACGACTGGCCGGCTGATCCGTACCCGTTCAAGCGCACCAATATCCTGCTGCACCTCGTCAACGGCCTGCTGCTGGCCTGGCTGCTGCTGCGGCTGGGACGCCGCGCCCGGCTCGCCGAAAGCCATGCGACGGCGGCGGCGGCGCTGGCCGCACTGTGCTGGACGCTCCACCCGCTATGGGTTTCGACCACCCTGTACGTGGTGCAGCGGCAGGCGATGATGGCGGCGACGTTCTGCCTGGCCGGCCTGCTGCTATGGGTCGCCGGCCGCGAGCGCTTCGTCACGCGGCCCTGGAGCGGGGCCACGCTCATGTTCGCCGGCGCCTGGGGCTGCACCGCGCTGGCCGTGCTGTCCAAGGGCAATGGCGTGATCCTGCCGGTGCTGATCTGGGTGACCGACAGCATTGTGCTCGAGGGCGGCGAGCGCCTGCCGCCGAACCCGCGGCCGCTGCGAATGCTGCGGCTGCTGCTCCTGAAGCTGCCGGCGCTGGCCATCGCCCTGTGGCTCGGCAACGTGTTCCGCAGGGGCCTGCTGCACCCGGCCGCCGACATCCAGTGGGACACCTGGCATCGCCTGATCACGCAGCCGCGCGCGCTGCTGGACTACCTGCTGCGGCTGTGGATCCCGCGCGGCTCGCTGGGCGGCCTGCTCAACGACGACTACCGCGCTTCGCTGGACCTGCTGCATCCCTGGAGCACGCTGCCGGCGATCCTGGCGGTCGGCGCTCTGCTGGCCGCCGGATTCGGCCTGCGCCGGCGGCAGCCGCTGCTCGCACTGGCGATACTGTTCTTTTTCGCCGGGCACCTGATCGAAAGCACGGTGATGCCGCTGGAGCTCTACTTCGAGCACCGCAATTACCTGCCCGCCGCACCGATGTTCTGGCCCCTGGCGGTCTGGCTCACCGGCACGGCCGGCCTGCCGCTGCTGCGCAAGTCGCTGATCTTGGCTATACCGCTGTTCCTGCTTTTGCTGACCCACGCCCGGGCGACGCTGTGGGGCAAGCCCTACGAGCTGGCGGTGGCGTTCGCGCAGGCCTCGCCGCACTCGCCGCGGGCGCAGGTCACCGCCGGCTATTACCATCTGGCCAACGGCCATCCCCTGCTCGCGGTGGCGCGGTTGCGCGCTACGCTGGAGGAGTTCCCGGACGAGGCGCTGGCGGGCGTGCACCTGATCGAAGCGGAATGCGCCCTGGGCGAGCTGATGCCGGCGACGCGCGTCAAGGTGCTGCGCGCAATCGGCACCAACGCCAACGAGGCCGCGATCATCCATTACTGGATGGACGACCAGATCGCGCGGGCGGCGAGCCAAAGCTGCCGCGGCTTTGACCTGGACTACATGGAGCAGATGCTCGCCGCGGCCCGCGGCAATCCGCATTTCATGCTGTTTCCCACCCACGGGCGCGACATCGAGCACATGGCCGGGCGCCTGGCGCTGGCGCGCGGCAATGCAGCCGCGGCGCTGGAACACTTCAACCGCAGCCTGGCGCAGGATCCCGGTCCCTCGCAGGCCCTGGAACAGGCCGCCCTGCTGGCCTCGGCCGGCAGTTCCGCGCTCGCGCTGCAACATCTGCAATATTTCAAGACGCTGCCAAAGCCGCCACCGGCCGGATTCACCGGCATGCCCTGGGTACACGACTGGCTGCTGCAACACAGCGGCTACTGGACCGCCGAGCTCGCCGAGCTGGAGCGGAAGCTGCGCGAGGACCAGTCCGCCGCGGCGCAGCAGCCCGCGGTACCGCGGCCGTGACCCCGGCACGGCTGGTCCGGAGCCCGGCTGCATGGCTGTGCGCCGCGTTGCTGCTGTGCGTTGTCCTCTACGCACCCGGACTGTCCGGCAGCTTCCTGTTCGACGATTTTCCGAACATCGTCGACAACACCGACGTGCAGGTCACCCGCCTGCACTGGAGCGACTGGAAGACCGCGGCCCTGTCATCGCCGTCGCAGGAGCTGCGCCGGCCGCTGGCGATGCTCAGCCTGGCCGCCAACCATTACTTCACCGGGCTTGACGCCCGGCCGATGAAGCTGACCAACCTGCTGATCCACCTGGCCAACGGCGTTCTCCTGTGGCGGGTGTTGCGCGAACTGCTCGGCTTGTGGAACCGCCGGCGCGCGCGGCCGCTCGCCGCCGCGACCCTGGAGTGGGCCGCGGTCTGGATCGCCGCCGCCTGGCTGCTGTGCCCGATCAACCTGAGCCCGGTGCTCTACGTGGTGCAGCGCATGGAGAGCCTGGCGCAGGCCTTCGTGCTCGGCGGGCTGCTGGCCTACCTGCGCGGACGGCGGGCGATGCTCGAGGGCCGCGCAGGCCTGGCGGCGGCGGGCGCCGGCCTGGTCGGCGGCGCCGCATTGGGGGTGTTGTGCAAGGAATCGGCCGCGCTGCTGCCGCTGTACGCCTTCCTGCTGGAAGCCTGCGTGCTGCGCTTCGAGCCGGCCGGGCCGGACCGGCGCCGGTTGTGGGCGCTGTACGCCGCCGTGCTGCTCGCACCGGCCGCCGCGGGCCTGGCCTGGCTGCTGCCCCACACGCTGACCGCGCAGGCTTACGCCGACCGCCCGTTCGATCTCGCCCAGCGCCTGCTGACCGAGTGCCGGGTGCTGGTCGACTACGCCGTCTGGACCCTGTTTCCGCGTCCCGACCTGCTGGGCTTTTACCACGACGACATCGCCGTTTCAACCGGCTGGCTGGCACCGCCTGCCACGCTCGGCTGCGCGCTGCTGATCGCCGCGCTGCTGTCCGCCGCCGCCGCGCTGCGCCGGCGCCTGGGGCTGGCCAGCCTCGGCATCGCCTGGTATTTCGCCGCGCACCTGCTCACCGCCACGGTCATCCCGCTCGAGCTGGTGTTCGAGCACCGCAACTACTTCGCCTCCATCGGCCTGCTGCTGGCGGCCGCCGCGCTGTTCCTCGAGCTGCCCGGCCGCCTGCGCCTGCTGCGCACCGCGGTGCCGCTGCTCGCACTGGCGGTGTTCTGCGCGTGCACCGCGCTGCGCGCGATGCAATGGAGCGACCCGATCCGCTTCGCCTACGCCGAGGCCGGCGAGCACCCCGCTTCGCCGCGCGCCAACTACGAGCTCGGGCGCACACTGGTGGTTGCCTCGGACTACCGTTCAGACTCCAGTCTGATCGAACCGGCGCTGCAGGCGCTGCAGACCGCCGCGGCGCTGCCCGGCTCTGGGCTGCTGCCGGACGCCGCCCTGATCATCGTCGCCGGGCACATCCACCGCGCGGTGCAGCCGCAATGGTGGCAGGCGCTGCTCGGCAAGCTCGCGCGGCATGCACCCAACGAAGAGGACGTTTCGGCCCTGCACTCGCTGGCCGACTGCCAGCACAAAGGCATTTGCCCGCCGGATACCGCGCCGCTGCTGCAAGCCTTCGTCACCGCGCTGGGACATGGCAACCCGACGGCGCGGCTGCTGGCGACCTACGGCGGCTTTGCCGCCAACCAGCTCGGCGACTACGGGCTGGCCAGGAACCTGCTGGGCGACGCCGTCGCCCTGGCGCCCGCCAGCGTCGAGTACCGCCTGGAATACATCAGCGTGCTGTACCTGAACGGCGAGACGGATGCGGCGCTGGAACGGCTGCGCGTCCTTGCGGCCGGGCCGCTCAACCGCACGCAGGCCGGCCGCGTGGCCGAGCTCACGCGGCTGGTACAGTCGCGCGGCACGCGGCCGCCGGAGCGCTGATCGGTGGCGCGCGCCAAGGCCGTTCGCCCGCCGCGCCCCGGCGCCGCCCCGCTGGTCGTGGTGCTGCCCAGCTTCGCCGCCGGCGGCGCCGAGCGCGTGCTGCTCGCCCTGGCCAACCGCCTGTCCGGCGAACGCCGCGTCCATCTGGCGGCGATCCGGCCGCAGGGGCCCCTGCGCGGCCTGATCGCACCGCGCGTTCAGGTGCACGACCTCGGCGGCCGCCTGCTGTGGCCGGCGCGTCTGCTGGCCAGGCTGCACCGCATGGATGCACCGACGGTGCTCAGCTCGCTGTGGGACGTCAACCTGTTCCTGCTCGGCCTGCGGCGGCTGATGCCGCGCAGCGCGCGGCTGGTGCTGCGCGAAGCGGTGGCTCCTGAATATTCCATTCGCGAGCGGCCCTGGCGGCGCCGCGCGGCCGGACTGTATTTCCGCTGGTACGCACGCGCCGACGCCGCCATCGTGCTGTCCGGCGGCACCGCCGAGATCCTGGCCGCGAGCACCACCCTGCCGCGCGAGCGCATCCACGTGGTCGCCAACGCACCGGATCCGGCGCGCTTCTCCGGCCGCGCCGCACGACGGCCAACGTCCGGCGGACCGCTGCGGCTGCTCGCCGCCGGGCGCCTGGCCCCGCAGAAGGGCTTCGACCTGTTGATCGCGGCGATGGCGCAGCTGCTGCAGCGTGGCCTGGACGTGCAGTTGCGCATTGCCGGCGAAGGTCCCGAACGCGGCACCCTGGAATCGCTGGCGGCAGGGCTGCAGCTGCAGTCCCGCGTGACGCTGGCGGGGTACCGCGAAGATCTTGCGGACCTGATGAGCGAAGCGGACCTGTTCGTGCTGCCGTCGCGCTTCGAGGGCCAGCCGAACGTGCTGATCGAGGCGCTGATGGCGGGCGCCCCGGTGGTGGCCATGTGCGACAATACCGGCGCGGCGGAGATCGTCGAGGCGGGCGTCAACGGCGTGCTGGTCGCCGGCGCTTCCGCCGAAGCCTTGTCCGATGCCATCGAGCACGCCGCGCGGATCGCCGGCGGTTTCGATCGCGCCGGCATCGCGGCCGCGGCGGCCCGGCGCTTTTCCTTCGACAGCCACGTGGCGCGCTACCGGGAGTTGCTGTTTCCCGCGGACATGGCCGGGACGTGAACCGAGAATCGCGGCGATGACGGATTCCCCACAAGACGAAATCCGCCGGGGCGAGCGCTTCGCGTTCGGCGAGAACTGGCGCGGCTTCCTGCGCCTGCTCGACGACGAGCGCATCGCCCAGGCCGAAGCCGACCTGCTGCGGATGCTGGACGCGGAGCGGCTCGACGGCCGCAGCTTCCTCGACATCGGCTCCGGCAGCGGCCTGTCGTCGCTGGCCGCACGGCGGCGCGGCGCCGCCGTGACCTCGTTCGACTACGACGAGCAGTCGGTGGCCTGCACCGCCTGGCTGCGCAACGAAAAATGCCCCGGCGACGCCGGCTGGAAGGTGCTGCAGGGATCGGTGCTAGACCCGGGCTTCATCGACGGCCTGGGCAGCTTCGACATCGTCTACTCCTGGGGCGTGCTGCACCACACCGGCCAGATGTGGACCGCGCTGGACCACGCCTGCGGCCGGGTGCGCCCCGGCGGCACGCTGTTCATCGCCATTTACAACGACCAGGCCTGGCAGTCGCGCGTCTGGCGCCGCGTCAAGCGCATCTATTGTTCCGGCACGCCCGGACGCCTGGCGATGCTGGCGCTGTTTATCCCGCTGTTCCTGGTGATCCGCGCGGTATCGGCCGCCCTGCAGGGGCGCAACCCGCTGCGCATCTTCCCCGACTACAAGAAGTCGCGCGGCATGTCGCTGTGGCGCGACTGGCTCGACTGGCTCGGCGGCTACCCTTTCGAGGTGGCCACGCCGGAGGCGATCTTCGATTTCTGCAAGGCCCGCGGATTCGCGCTCGAGCGGTTGCGCACGGTGCGCGGCTGGGGCTGCAACGAATTCGTGTTCGAGCGCAGGGGCTAGCAACTTCGATTTGGTCAGATACAGCTCCCCTCCCGCTTCCGGCAGAGGGGATAATTTGAATGCACTTGAACCAAAATGCGCTAGCTGCGCTCGAACACCGCCAGCAGGTTCGGCTGCGGCTCGCCGGTGAGCCGGCGCCGCGCCCAGTGGCTCAGCCGGCGCACCACGCCGTTGGCCGAAAGCGAGGTCTCCACCGATTTGTGCAGGGTGAAGCCGAACGGCTCGACGAACGCGCGCAGGCTGGCGGCGTTCCACGCGCGCAGGTGCTGCCAGAGGTGGAATCGCGCGCCGCACTCCGGGCAGAACACCCGGCTGTCGTCCAGGCGCTCGGCATTGGGTGTGGTGATGCACAGCCGCCCGCCGGGACGCAGCAGGCGGGCCGCCTCGGCCAGGCTCTGGGCGAGCTGGGTGTCGTCGAGGTGTTCCACCACTTCGATCAGGAACAGCAGGTCGAAGCTTTGCGGCGGCAGGTCCATGGGCAGGCCGCGCAGGCATTCGATCGCCTGCGTGCCGGCAAAGGCCCTGCCGGCCTCGCGCGCCCGCTCCACCGACTCGGCCGAAAAGTCCACGCCCCAATAACGCCAGCGCGGCCGCTGCCGGGCGATGTGCGCGATCAGGCCGCCGACGCCGCAGCCGAAGTCGAGCACCCGCTGCGGCCCGTCGTCCACGCCGCACTGCGCCAGCACGCGGCCGCCGGCGGCCTCGGCGAAGTATTGCGCGCCGAACGGGCGCTGGCGCCGGTAGTAGGCCCACAGCCGCGCCACCTGCTCGGGCGTCCACTCGATGTCGTGCTCGGCAAATGGCTCGGACATGGATCGATTCTCAGGCCGGTTGATCAGGCCGCGTTCCGGCGCCGCGGCAGAAATTCCAGGATCCAGCAGGCGACGGTGAGCAACTGTGCCTCCAGCAGGCCGTAGACCCAGCCGCGGGCGCCGAACGCACGCACGTTGAGCCAGCCTGCGGCGAACGAAACCGCGAGCAATGCCAGCGTCAGCGCGAACACCCGGTGCGCCCGCCCGGTGTGCACCAGCCGCCCGGTCAGGCTCGGTGCGAAACCGGCCAGCGCCATCCATCCCAGGAACGCCCACAGGAGCTGGCTGCCGGAGCGGGCGTAGGCCGCGCCGAAGTACGCGGCGGCCAAGCGCGGCCCGACCAGCAGCCAGGCCGCAGCCAGCACCGCCACGCCGGCGCAGTATAGGGCCAGCAGGCTCAGCGCCAGGCGGAAGTAAGGCCGCGCACCACTGGCCATGGCGGCCAGCCGCGGGTAGCCGGCGGTGAACAGCAGCGCCAGCCCGGCCTGCGCGGCGTACGCCAGGCGCTCGGCCGCGCTGTAAATGCCGGCCTGGCCGCTGCCGCACAGTGCCGCCACCACCAGCACTCCGGCGGAGTTGTAAAGGGCGGCAACGAACTGCGAGGCGAACACCGGCAAGCCGCGGCGCAGCAGCGATGCGATGGCGGCCGCCGGCGGCCATTGCGGGCGCCCGGCGGCGTTCGCCGCCAGCACGAAGGTGCCGATGGCGCCGACGCCTTGCGGCAGCAGCAGCGCGAGCAGGGCGAGGTCGCGGTCCCCCGGGCCGTCAACCGCGGCCAGCACCAGCGCGGCCGCGGCAACCACGCCGAGCGAAAAGCACAGGGACGGCGCCCAAAAGCGATGCATGCCCTGGTGGTACCAGGTGGCGTTGAGCGCCATCAGCGCGATCGCGCCCATTGCGATGCCGGTGCGCAGCGGCGTAACCGCATCCACCGGCAGCAGCCCGGTCGCAGCCACCAGCGCGGCGGCCGCCATCGCCAGTAGCGCCAGCAGGGCCCGCGCGGCGAGCACGCCGCTGAAGGTGGCGCGCCGTTGCGCAGCGTCGGCGGCGCCGGCCAGCAGCACCGGACCGGTGAGATTGAAGCCGTATTGCACCACCATGCCGGCGTACAGGATCAGCGACTGCCACACCGCGATGCTGCCGACCTCGCCGGCGCCCAGCCGCTGCAGCAGGCGCGGCATCACCGCCAGCGGCAGCAGCGCAGCGAACAGGTACTGACCCGACAGGGCGGCGAAACCCCTGAGGGTCGGCAGGATGCCGCGGTCAGAGCGTGCCGGCATGGGCCACCGGCCGCTCTGTGTCGGTGCCGGCCACCAGCCGCACCACCGCTGCGTCCCAGTCGAACCGGAGCCGCCGGGCGGCCGCCGCCTGCTCGGTGCGCAGCGCCTCCAACAGGCGGCGATCCGCCACCAGGCTGCGCAGGCGCGCGGCCCAGGCCTGCGGCACCAGCGGCGGCAGCAGCGAAGCCGCGGGCAGCACATCGCGATGCTCCGGCACGTCGCTGGCCAGCACCGCCACGCCGCCGGCGAGCGCTTCGAGCATGGCGTTGGACATGCCCTCGTGCAGCGACGGCAGCAGCAGGACGTCGGTGTTTTGCCAGATCGCCTCGCGCTGCACCCAGCCGTGGAAACGTACACGGCCGCCCAGGCCACGGTCGGCGGCAAGCCGCTCGAGCCCGGCGCGCGCCGGGCCGTCGCCGTAGACGTCCAGCCGCCACGCGCCCGTGCCGGCGCCGGCGAGCGCTTCCAGCACCAGCGCCTGGTTCTTGCGCGCCTCCAGCGTGCCGACACATGCCAGGCGCAAGGTCTCGCCGGCCATCACGCCGCTATCCCAGGACGGCACCGGCAGGTCGTTGTGCAGCACCGAGCTGTGCGCCGGCGCCAGCAGGCGATGCCGGGCGAGCACCGCGTCCAGCACCGGCGCGCACACGCCCACTACCTCGGCGCGCCATACGGCCAGGCCTTCCAGCATTTCCCACAGGCGCACCAGCCAGCCGGGCCGGCCCTTGATGCGCTGGTTGACCACCGTGTCGGCACGCAGGAACAACAGCAGGCGCCGCCGCGGCAGCAGGCGCGCCGGCTGCATCGCCATGGCGTAGGCCGGATCGAACGACAGCAGCACGTTGGCGCGGTGGCGCAGGCTCAGCCAGAACAGCAGCAGCGGCGCCATGCACAGGAACACCGCCCAGAACAGCGGCGTGTCGGTGTGCCGCGGCGGCCACGGAAAACGATGGAAATGACAGCGCGGATGTTCGATCGGGAACCGCTCGACCGACAGGTAATGCACCGTATGGCCTGCGCCCAGCAATGCGCGCAGCGCGCGGAACATGCGCGGGCACAGTCCGCCGGGCTTGGGCCGGTAGTAGCTGGTGACTACTGCGGCCGGGCGCCGGATGAACGCCATAACAGGTAGACGTAGATGTTCCAGAGCCGGTAACCGTGGTCGCGCACGCCGTTGCGGTGCTCGTCCAGCATTGCGCGCACCGCTTGCGGCTGCAGCCCGCCGCCGGCACTGTCGTCCGCCAGCCGCTGCAGCGTCGCCGCCAGCGGGCCGCGGAACCAGGCGTGCACCGGCACCGCAAAGCCCTGCTTGGGGCGCTGCCACACGGCGTCGGGCACCAGCCCGGCAAATGCGCGCCGCAGCATCGCCTTGCCGCGCAGGCCGTCGCGATGCCAGGCCGGCGGCAGCGCGAAGGCCAGCTCCACCAGGCGCCGGTCCAGGAACGGCGCGCGCGCCTCCAGCGAATGCGCCATCGAGGCGCGGTCGACCTTGAGCAGGATGTCCTGCGGCAGGTACACCAGCGCGTCCATCACCATCATCTGCTGCAGGGCGTCGGCGGTCGGCGCCAGCGGCGCGGCCGGCGCCGCGCAGCCGCGGCCGGCCAGGTGCGGCGCCAGGCGCGCCAGCTGCGCGCGCGACAGCAGCACCGGCGCCACGTAGGGCTCGCCGGCAAAATCGCGTTCGACAACGTCGGCCACCAGGTGCAGCTGCTTGAGCAGGCTGCGGCTGTGGTGGCTGGTGGGCTCGGGCAGGCGCCGCAGCAGCGCCACGCCGGCGCGGCGCAGGCCCGCGGGCACGCGCGTGAGCCAGCGCAACGCGGCGCGCGCACGGTAGCGCGCATAGCCGCAGAACAGCTCGTCGCCGCCGTCGCCGGACAAGGCCACCTTCACGTGCCGGCTGGTGATTTGCGACACCAGCGCGGTGGGCAGCAGCGAGGAATCGCCGAACGGCTGGCCGACATGGCCCAGCACCAGTTGCACCAGCCGCTCCGGATCGGGGCGGTCGAGCAGCGCCTCGACATGGTCCGTTCCCCAGTGCGCGGCAATGGCGCGCGCCTGCGCGCGTTCGTCGAAGGAACCCTCGGAAAAGCCGACGGTGAACGTCTTCGGGCGCCGCCCCAGCAGGCCCGCCATCACCGACACGATGATCGACGAGTCGACGCCGCCGGAAAGGAACGCGCCGACTTCGACGTCGGCCACCAGGCGCCGCTGCACCGATACTTTCATCGCCTCGCGGATCTCGGCCGCGGCGTCCTCGCGCGAGCCACCATAGGCGCCGCATTGCAGCGACCAGTAGGGTTCCTGGCGCACCCCGCCGGCCGCGGACCAGCGCAGCACATGGCCGGGCAGCACTTCGTGCACGTCGGCGTAGATGGTGTGCCCGGGCATGCACAGCCCGTAGCGCAGGTAGTCGGCGGCCGCATCCGGGTCTTCGCTCCAGGCGAGCCCGGGCAGCAAGGCGCGCAGCGCCGACAGTTCCGAGGCGCAGGCGAACGCCGCGCCGCTGCCGGCGTAATACAACGGCTTCTTGCCCATGCGGTCGCGCCCGAGCAGGAGTTCCTGCCGCTGGCTGTCCCACAGCGCGAACGCCCACATGCCTTCGGCCGCGCGCAGGACTGCGGGGCCTTGCCGCACCAGGCCGGCCAGCACCACTTCGGTGTCGCCATGGGTGGCGAAGTCCCAGTGCGGCTCAAGCCCCTGGCGCAGCTCGGCGTAGTTGTAGACCTCGCCGTTATAGGTCAGGAAATAGCGGCCCGCGCGGTCCGACATCGGCTGGCGGCTCGACGACAGGTCGATGATCGCCAGCCGGCCCTGGCCCAGGGTGGCGTCGCCGGCGCTGCGGATGCCGTCCTCGTCGGGTCCGCGATGCGCCAGCCGGTCCAGGGCCGTGCGCACCCGGCGCTCGCGCTCGCCTTGCGGCACCGCCGCGTCGCACAGCAAGACGATTCCACACATCGTTCAAGCGCTCCGTTCGGCGCGGACGGCCCGGTACAGCTCGACGTATTGCGCGGCGCACTGCTCCCAGCTGCGCAAGCGTTCGCCGACGGTGGCGGCCGCCGCCTGCGCCAGGCGCTCGCGCAGCGCCGGGTCGTCGGCAAGGCGGCGTATCTGCGCCGCCAGCGCCGCGTCGTCGCCCGCGCCGAACAGCAGCCCGTTGACGCCATCTTCCACGATCTCGGCCACGCCTTCTATATCGGTGGCCAGCACCGGCAGCCCGGCGGCCAGCGCTTCCAGCAGGGCGTTCGAGCGGCCTTCGCTGCGGCTGGACAGTACGAACGCCTGCGCCCGCGCCAGGCTGCCGGCGACCTCCGGCGGCGGCACCTGGCCGCAGAACCGCACCCGCGCGCCGACGCCCAGCGATGCGGCGAGCCGCTCCAGCGCGGCGCGCTCGGCGCCGTCGCCGATCACCTCCAGGCGCACCCCGGGCAGCCCGTCCAGCCGCGCCAGGGCACGGATGATGGTGGCCACGTCCTTGCGCGGGATCAGGCTGCCGACCGCGACCAGGCTCAGGCCTGCAGCGTCGCCGGGCGCGCGGTGTGCCGCGGGCGCGGCGCTGGCCGGCCGCGCCACGCCGTTGGCGACGAACACGCAGCGCGAACGCCACTGCGGAAACTGCGCCGCGACATTGCCCAGCATCGCCTGGCTGACCACGGCGACGCGGCCCGACAGCCGCAGGCACAGGCCGAGGATGCCGCGGTAAAGCGGCGACCGCGCCGCGCGATTCACGTCCTCGCCGCGCAAGGTGGTCACCAGCGGCCGGCCGGCAAGGCGCGCCGCGCAGCCGGCGATCACGCCGACGATGGACCAGTTGGCGTGGACCACGTCGGCGTGCCGGGCCAGCGCCAGGCAGCGTGCGAACAGCGCCGCCAGCAGCAGCGGCACCACCGGCCATAGCCAGGGGTTGCGGTCCAGGGCCACCGGAATGCCGCCCGGCGAGCCGGTGAGCCCGCGCCAGGCGGCCGGCGCGTAACGCACCCGCAGCACGCGCAGCGCGCCGGCAGGGTCGCGCCGCGCGGAACGGCCGGCCGGCGCCAGCACCGTCACCGCGGCCCGGCGGGCCAGGTGGGATGCCAGCCGCTCGACGAACACCCCCGACGGATCATCCGCCGATTCGGGAAACGAAGTGGTCACCAGCAGCACGCGCAAGGCCGCCGGGTCCGCCGTGTCGGTGCCGTGCTCAGGCATCCTGCGCGCGCTCCGCGCGGCGCGCCCAGCCGGCCACCGCGGCCGCCAGCACCACCGAGGCCAGGACATAGGGCCACTTCGGCACCGCGTCGTGCGGCCAGAAGCTGCCCCCGGCCAGCCAGGAGCGGAAGTCGACCGCCGCGCCGGTGAGCACGATCGGCAGCGACGTCGGGATCACGCCCAGGGCGGTGGCCAGCACGAACGGGCGCAGCGGCGCGCGCGCGAACGCTGCCGCCAGGTTGACCAGGTCGAACGGCACGAAGCACAGCCGCATCAGCAGCACCGCGCGGAACGGCGCGGCGTTGACCTTGCCGCGCAGCCGTTCCAGCTGCGGCGCCTCGAGCCCCTTGAGCAGCACCGACAGCGACGAGCGCGCCAGCAGGAACTCGATCGAGCTGCTCAGGGTCAGCCCGGCCACCGCCACCGCCTCGCCCAGGACGCCGCCGTACAGCATCCCGGTGAGCAGGATCACCAGGCTGGCCGGCAGCAGGAACAGCGGCCGCAGCACGAACAGGCCCAGCAGCAGCCAAGCGTGGCCTCCGGCAAACGCATAAAATGACGCCGCGCGCCGGAACAAGCCATCCGCATCGCTGCCGTATGTGAAGGCGAGGTAGGCCGCGAGCAGCGCAAGCAGCACCGCAGCCGCGATCAGCCGGATCCGGACGGCCTGGGTTTGCTTCATGGTATTGGCGGGAATGTTCGAACCGGCACCGCGTGGCAAACCGATAAAGGGAAGGCGTGAACGATTCAAGAAAGCTTTCGGTTGTGGTGCCCTGCTTCAATGAATCCCGCACCATTGAAGCCGTTCTTGAAGCGATCCATGCTTCCGATCCCGGCATCGGGCTGGAGATCATCGTGGTCGACGATTTTTCCACCGACGGCACCCGCGAACTGCTGCAGGGCCCGTTGCGGGGCAGGATGCACCAGCTGCTGCTGCACGACAGGAATCGCGGCAAGGGCGCGGCGCTGCAAACCGGGTTTGCCCACGCCAGCGGCGACTTTATCATCGTTCAGGATGCGGACCTAGAGTACGACCCGCGCGAATACCGCCGGCTGCTCCGGCCGGTGCTCGACGGCAAGGCCGACGTGGTCTACGGCAGCCGCTTCGTCGGCGGCGACTCGCACCGCGTGCTGTATTACTGGCACTCGGTGGGCAACCGCATCCTGACGCTGGTGAGCAACATGTTCACCAACATCAACCTGACCGACATGGAGACCTGCTACAAGCTGTTCCGCGCCGACCTGCTCAAAGGCATGTCGCTGAAGGAACAGCGTTTCGGGTTCGAGCCGGAAATCACCGCCAAGATGGCGCGCATCCCCGGCGTGCGCATCTTCGAGGTCGGCATCTCCTACTACGGCAGAACCTATGCGGAAGGCAAAAAGATCAACTGGCGGGACGGCGTACGCGCGATCTACTGCATCGTGAAATACTGGCTGGTGAAGGACTGATCCATCCTCTGCCGCCGCGCCGGCCAGTCCAAAACAACGGAATCCCGCATGCCCGCCGTCCGGCGCCACCTCTGGCTGTTCGCCATCCTCGCCCTGGTCGCCCCGGCCTACTTTTTCTGGACCTGGACCGGCCAGGTCGGCCAGTTCGGCAACGACGGCCCCAACTACCTGATGATGGCGCTGCACTATTCGCCGTACGCCCATACGCTGGCGATCTACGACGAGGCCGCGGCGGTCAGCCGGTTCCCGCCCCTGTACCCGATCATGCTCGCCTGGGCCGGCGCCGGCGCCGACCTGCACCGGGTGCACGCGGTCACCACGGTCTTCCTGATGGCCGCCCTGGCGGTGTTCTATGCCTGGCTTTCGATCCAGGGCGCGCGCCCGGCACAGGCGGCGCTGCTGCTGCTGCTGACGGCGGCCCTGCCGGGCAGCTGGCTGCTCGGCCTGTCGGTGCAGTCGGAGTACCTGTACCTGTTCTGGAGCCTGCTGGCGCTTGCGCTGCTGTCCGCGCACCGGCGCAAGCCGCGCACCGAGCTGCTCTATGCCGCGGCGCTGGCGGTGGCCGCGGCGGCGCTGACGCGGACCATCGGCGTCACGCTCTACCTGCCGCTGCTGCTGGCTGCGCGGCACGTGCCCCGGCGGAACGCCGTGCTGGCGCTGCTGGTGGCGGCGCTGCCGATGCTGATCTGGCACCTGCTGCACCGCGCCACGCTCGGCTACACCGACGCGCTCGGCGGACTCTACGGCGGCCGCCCCCTGGACGCCATCCGCGCCCAGCTCGCCAAGGAATTGCCGGCCCTGCGCAACGGCTTCATCGGCAATTTCATGCGCGGCTCGCCCTTGCTGCGCCCGGCCGCCGACGCGCTCGGCGCCTTGTGCCTGGCGGCGGCGCTGTGGCGCACGCGGCGCGGCAGCCCCGAGGCGGTCTACATTGCCGCCTACCTCGGCATCCTGCTGTTCTGGCCCTATCCGGAAGAAGCCGAGCGCTTCGTGTGGGAGCTGGTGCCGCTGCTGCTGGCACAGCCGCTTCTGCTGCTGGCCGAGGCGGACCGCCAGACGCTTGCCGCGCAGCGGCCGCAGCTGGCCACCGCCGCCGCGGCCGCCGTGATCCTGGCGCTGATCCTGCCGGCGCTGAGCCTAGCGTCGGACCGCTACCGCAACGCGGCCTACAGCGGCGTACCGGATGCGCGCGGGCTGCTGTCCTGGTACGGCGGGTCGGATCTCGACGACGCCGTGCACCGGGTGTTCTCGCAGGTGGTCATCATGGACGCGATGCGCCGCATCGACCAGGAGATTCCCGCCGGCGACTGCGTGGCGGCGATGCGGCCGGATCTGATCAACTACTTCAGCCGGCGCCGCAGCGCGTTCCTGCCGATCAATTCGATCCCGGATCCGTATTTCCAGAAGATCCTGCACGCGCCCGGCTGCCGTTTCGTGTTCACCAGCACGGCCACCGACGGGCGCTACCCGATCCCGCTGCACCCGATGCAGAGACTGGGCAACGGCATCCGCGTGCTGGATTACGTCGATCTGCTCGATCCGCCGCCCGGCACCCGCAACGTCGTCTGCATCCTCGCCGAGATCGACTGAGCGGCGGCGCTTGTATGCTCAATCCAGCCGTCCGTGGCGAGACGGTGCGGTTGCCGGAACACCCGGCCCAGCCATCCATGGCTGGGCGTTGCGCACCCCATCCTGGGGTGCGTCCTTCGGACTCGCTTCGCTCGCGCGAATTCGTCGGGGCCGAACGCGATGACATCGAGTCATCGCCAAAACGCGGTCCTTTGTATGTTCAACGTAGCCATCCCTGGCGAAACTATACTGCGGTGGGAACGCCCTGCCCGGCCATCCGTGGCCGGGCGTTCGGGTCTGGAGGAGTGACATTGAGTCACTCCTCCAGACCCTCACCCCTCGCGCTTGTAGGTCAGCGCGGTGATCTGCTCGGAAATCAGCCCGATCAGGAACACG
>JADHNH010000093.1 GCA_016779605.1 Nevskia sp.
GCCGGGCCAGTCCGGCTTTCCGCTGGCGATCAGCCTGAACGCCAATTTTCTCGGCAACAGCAAGGACGGCGTGTTCCGCGCCACCTCGGTGTTCGTGCGCAAGGGCAAGCGCCTGAGCGTGGTGCGCACCACCGTCACCGACGACGCCGGCCGGCTGGTGGCCGACGTCACCACCAGCCACGTGCCGGCGAAGTGAGGCCGGTAACGGCTAATAATTCTCCCACCAGGGGAAAAACGGCGGCATCTCCGAAGCCTTGCCCTTGAACTCGGGCGCGCGCTTTTCCATGAACGAGCGCACGCCCTCGGCACCGTCGGCCTGGCTCAGGTAGAAGATCCCCAGCGACTCCAGCTTGTGCGCCTGCAGCGGATGCGGCTGCGCGGCGTTGCGGTAGAGCATCTGGCGGGTCAGCGCGATCGACACCGGCGAGCGCTTGTCGATGAACTTGTGCGCCAGCTTGCGCGCCTCCGCCAGCAGCTGGTCGGCCGGATACACCGCCTTGACCAGGCCGCCGCGGCGCGCCTCCTCGGGATCGAGGATGTCGGCGCTGTAGGTCCACTCCAGCGCCTGCGCCAGGCCCACCACGCGCGGCAGGAACCAGGTCGAGCAGGCTTCCGGCACCAGGCCGATCTTGCCGAAGACGAAGCCGATGCGCGCCTTTTCCGAGGCCAGGCGCAGGTCCATCGCCAGGGTCATGGTGGCGCCGATGCCGACCGCCGGGCCGTTGATCGCCGCGATCACCGGCTTGTTGCACTCGAAGATCGCCAGGGTGACGCGGCCGCCGGTGTCGCGCACGCCGCGCTCGATCGCCGGGTCGTGCAGGCGCTCGTCGAGGTCCTGCAAGCTCGGCTTGAGCGACTGGTCCAGCCCGAACTTGTTGCCCGGCACGGACAGGTCCATGCCGGCGCAGAAGGCACGGCCGGCGCCGGTGACGATGATGGCGCCCACCGCGTCGTCGCCGCTGGCGCGCTCGAAGGCGTGCACCAGTTCGTCGGCCATCTCGACGGTGAAGGCGTTGAGCTGCTCCGGGCGGTTGAGGGTGAGGGTCAGCACGCGGTCGGCGATGCTGTAATCGAGCGTTTTGTAGGCTGCGTTGTGGGACACGTGTGGCTCCGTCTTCAAGAGCAGCAAGTTTGCCGCAAATTATCGCGCCGATGGCAAAGCCGGGCCGGCGCTTCTATCCTAGACGGCAGACGGGCGCGCCCGGCCGCGCGGGGCGGCGGCGCAGGGCCCGCGCTCGAAAACCGGCGACCACGATCCCGACATGGCCTATCGACGCTCACAGCTGATGGAGGAGCGGCTGGCGGACAACCGCGGCCGCATCGTCCTGGCCACGCGCCGCCTGATCGCCGAAGGCGGCTTCCGCGAAGCGCAGATGGCGGCGGTGGCCGCCGCCGCCGGCTTGTCCACCGGCGCCATCTACCGCTACTTTCCCTCCAAGGCGGAGCTGTTCGTCGAAGTGCTGACCGAGGCGGTCAGGCACGAGATCGTGATCCTTAACGCCATCGCCGCCGGCCCCGAGGACGCCACCACGCGGCTGCGGCTGGCGGTGGAATCGTTCGCGCAGCGCGCGCTGGAAGGCCGCCACCTCGCCTACGCCTTCATCGCCGAGCCGGTCGATCCGGAAGTGGAGGCGGCGCGCCTGCATTCGCGGCGCGCCTTCGGCGACGTGTTCAAGGCGATCCTGCGCGACGGCATCGCGGGCGGCGAATTCCCGGACCAGGACATCGACGTCGGCGCCGCCTGCATCGTCGGCGCCTTCACCGAGGCGCTGGTGCGGCCGGTGGCGCCGACCGCCAAGGCGGTGGCCGACCGGCAGCGGCTGGTCAGCGCGATTTCCTCGTTCTGCGTGCGCGCCATCACCGGCGCAGCGACGGCGGCGCGGCGGCGCGCGCCGCTGCGGCCGCGCAGCGCCAGACGCTAGGGCCAACGCGCCCTAGTCGAGGTGGCGGCGGCCCGAACCGAACACCTGGTAGATCACCGCGCCGAACAGCGAGACTCCGGCGGTCAGGTAGAACGGCGCGGCGTAGCTGCCGGTGCGGTCCACCAGCCAGCCGGTGACGAACACGCCGACGATGCCCGGCAGGGTCGCAAACGAGTTGCTGATGCCCCAGATCACGTCGGCGTGGCGCGGGGCGATGTCGAAGCAGTTGGGTGCGAAGCCGGCCAGGCAGCAGGCCAGCGCGGCGGTGGCGCAGCACATCAGCGCGAACGCCGGACCGACCGCATGGGCCGCCGGCAGCTGCAGGAGCAGGATGCCGCCGAGGCCCAGGCCGAGCGTCTGCATCAGCTTGCGCACGAAGCCGGCGCTGCGCCCGGCCTTGAGCAGGTGGTCGGCGACGTGGCCGGCGGCGTTGGCGGTCAGGAATGCGGCGAGCCATGGCGCGGCCGAGAGCATGCCGGCGTTGACCAGGCTGACGCCGAAGCTGGACTTGAAGTAGCTGGGCAGCCAGGCCAGCAGCACGTACAGGGTCCAGTTGGCGCAGAAGTGCGCAACCACGATGGCCCACACCGGCGGCAGCGTCAGCAGCCGGCGCCACGGGATCGGTACCTGTGCCTGCGCCGCCGGCGGCGCGATGCCGTAGCCGCCGCGGACACCGGAAAACCACAGCAGCGCCCACACCAGACCCAGTGCGCCGAACACGTAGAACGGCAGCGGCCAGCCGTAAGCCTTCACCAGCCAGCCGGTGGCCGGCAGCGCGACCACCGAGCCCAGGTACAGCGAGCTGGCGAACAGCGCGACCGCGCGCGAGTGCAGCTCCGGCGGCACCCAGCGCCCGATCATGTTGATCGAGGCGGGGAACACCGCCGACTCGCCCAGCCCCAGCGCGATGCGCGCGGCCACCAGCACCGGCAGCGAGCACAGCGCCGCCGGCGGCGTCAGCGCGGTGAACAGCGACCACCACAGCACCGCCACGCCGAGCACGACCTTGCCGCCGTAGCGGCTGGCCAGCGCGCTGCTGGCCACCATCATCGCCAGGTAGCCGACGAAGAACGAGGACAGCACCAGGCCCTTCTGGGTTTCGTTCCAGCCCAGCTGCGCCTGCATGGCGATGGCGCCGACCGAGATGTTGGTGCGGTCGATGTAGGAGATGAACACCGCCGCGCACAGCAGCAGCACCACCGTGTAGTAGGCCGGCCAGGGACGCGAGCGCGCGGTCATGGCAGGCGGCTCCGGCACCCCGCGCGGGCGCCGCCCAAGTTCGGGAGCACCGGGATTACTGCCGGGCGGTGGTGCCTCCGTCGATCACCAGCACCGTGCCATTGCAGTACGAGGCCTCGTCCGAAGCCAGGTACAGGCAGCCGTAGGCCATTTCCTCCGGCGTGCCGGGCCGCTTCATCGGCGTGAGGCGGTCGGCCATGGAGGGATCGTCGAACAGGTTCAGCAGCGGCGCCACCATCGGCGTTGCAATGAAGCCCGGCGAAATGCAGTTGGCGCGGATGCCGTCGGCGGCGTAGGCCACGCACATCGAGCGCGTGAGGTTGATCATCGCGCCCTTGGCCGCGGTATAGGTGTGCGCCACCGGCAGGCCCACCATGCCGGAAATGCTGGCGACGTTGACGATGGCGCCGCCGCCCTGCTTGCGCATGTGCGGAATCACTTCGCGGCACAGGTAGAAGCAGGCGTCGAGGTTGATCGCCATCACTTCGTGCCACTTGTCCGGGGTGGTGTTGACCACGTCCGCCATCGAACCCGGGCTCTTCTCGTTCCAGCTGTAGCCCACCCCGGCGGAATGCACCAGGATGTCGACGCGGCCGTAGGCGGCAATGGTTTCGTGCACCGCCTGCGCCGCGCCTTCCGGCCGCGCCAGGTCGGCGACGACGATGCGGCCCTCGCCGCCGGCCTGCCGCGCCTGCGCCAGCGCCTGCTCCAGGGTGCCGCGGGTGCGGCCGACGCCCACCACCTTGGCGCCTTCGGCGGCGAAGATCTTCATGCACGCCGCGCCGACGCCGGTGCCGGCGCCGGCGATGATCGCGACTTTGCCGCTGACTCTACCCATGACTCTCCCCCTGTGGTTCGTTCTGGTACGGCAATAAGGCAATTCGATCGGCCGCGGGCGCAGCGCGTCGCATGCGGCGCAAAAATGTAGGACAATTCAAGCAGGCTCGGCAAGTGAGCCACACTTCCAATTAGAAAGGCAAGCGCAGGAGGAAGCAGGCATGAAGGCAGCGGTATTCCGCGGCGTGGGCAAGCCGCTATCGATCGAAACAATACCCACGCCGAAGGCCGGCCCGGGCGAGCTGGTCCTGCGCGTGCACCACTGCGGCATCTGCGGCTCGGACCTGCACGCCACCCAGGAAGGCACCTTCCTGGTGCCCGACGGCACCGTGCTCGGCCACGAGTTCGCCGGCGAGATCGTCGAGACCGGCGCGCCCGGCTGGAAGGTCGGCGAAATGGTCACCGCGGTGCCGGTCTATTCCTGCGTCGACTGCGCCGCCCTGGGCGAATGCAAGGACGGCCTGGGCATCCTGTGCCCGCGCGTGCGCATCGTCGGCCTGCATGTCGATGTGCCGGGCGCCTACGCCGAGTACGTCAAGGTCAGCGCGCGCGAGGCGATGCGGCTGCCGGCACAGGTGAAGACGCGCGAAGGCGCCACCACCGAGCCGCTGGCCGTGGGCCTGCACGCGGTGCGCAGCGGCAAGGTCGGCATCGGCGACCGCGTGCTGGTGCTCGGCGCCGGGCCGATCGGCCTGGCGGTGGCGATCTTCGCCAGGATCTGCGGCGCGCGCAACGTCGTGGTCAGCGAATACGCGCCGGCGCGCCGCGAGGCCGCCGGCCGGCTCGGTGCCACCGCCGTGATCGACCCGGCCAGGGAAGACGTCGGCGCGGCCTTCCGCCAGCACGCGGGCGCGCCGCCCGACGTGATCTTCGAAAGCGTCGGCATTCCGGGCATGATCCAGAAGTGCGTGGAGATGGCCGGCGTGCACACGCGCGTGGTGGTGGTCGGCGTGTGCATGCACGAGGACCGCTTCGCGCCGATGATCGCCAACTTCAAGGAGATCAGCATCCAGTTCGTGATGGGCTACGGCCGCCCGGACTGGCGCGTGGTGCTGGACCTGCTGGACAGCGGCCGCGTGGACCCGCGCGCGCTGATCACCGACGAGGTCAGCCTGGCGCAGCTGCCGGCCGCGTTCGAAGGGCTGCGCAAGCCCAGCACGCAGATCAAGATCCTGGTGCGGCCGGGGCTGGATAGCGCGGCCGGCTGAACCCGGCGCCGCAGGCGCCGCACAAGAAAAAAGCGGGGGATCGCTGCCGATCCCCCGCCGTTTCACTTCATCGCTTCAGCACCCGGCGCGGCACCTTGGCCGCGCGTAGCCGCTCAGGCGATCCACTGCGGCCGCTTGCGCAGCCCCGGGGTCTTGTCGGCCGGCCGGATCTCGGCCGAACCGCCGGTGCGGCTGGCGGCGGACTTGAAGTTCTTCAGCTCCAGGCGCGCGATCTGGTTGCGGTGCACTTCGTCCGGGCCGTCGGCGATGCGGATCAGGCGGGCCACCGCGTAGGCGTAGGCCAGGCCGTAGTCCTCGGTGACGCCGGCGCCGCCGAACGCCTGGATCGCCCAGTCGATGATCTTGCAGGCCATGTTCGGCGCCGCCACCTTGATCATGGCGATCTCCTTGAGCGCGGCGCGGTTGCCCACGGTGTCCATCTGGTAGGCGGCGTTGAGCGTGAGCAGGCGGGTCTGCTCCAGCAGGATGCGCGACTCGGCGATGCGCTCGGCCCACACGCTCTGCTCCGACACCAGCCGGCCGAAGGCCTCGCGGGTGCTCAGGCGGCGGCACATGCGCTCGAAGGCGCGCTCGGTGAGGCCGATCAGGCGCATGCAGTGGTGGATGCGGCCCGGGCCCAGGCGGCCCTGCGCGATCTCGAAACCGCGGCCCTCGCCCAGCAGGATGTTCTCGGCCGGCACGCGCACGTTGTCGAAGATCACCTCGGCGTGGCCGTGCGGAGCGTCGTCGAAGCCGAACACCGGCAGGACGCGCTTTACGGTGACGCCCGGGTACGGCAGCGGCACCAGGATCTGCGACTGCTGGGCGTGACGGTTGGCGCTGTGCGGGTCGCTCTTGCCCATCACGATCATGATGCGGCAGCGCGGGTCCAGCGAGCCGGAAGTCCACCATTTGCGCCCGTTGATGACGTATTCGTTGCCGTCGCGCACGATGCGCGTGTCGATGTTGGTGGCGTCGGACGAGGCCACCTCGATCTCGGTCATGGCGAAGGCCGAGCGGATCTCGCCGTTGAGCAGGGGCTTGAGCCACTGCTCCTTCTGCTCCTCGGTGCCGTAGCGCTCCAGCACTTCCATGTTGCCGGTGTCGGGGGCGGAGCAGTTGAACACTTCCGGCGCCCAGGGCGAGCGGCCCATCACCTCGCACAGCGGCGCGTATTCCAGGTTGGTGAGGCCGGCGCCGTGACGGCTTTCCGGCAGGAACAGGTTCCACAGGCCGGCGGCCTTGGCCTTGTCCTTGAGCTGCTCCATCAGCGCCGTCGGCGCCCAGCGGTCGCCTTCGCTGACCTGCGCGAAAATCTCTTCCTCGTTGGGATAGATGTGCTGGGCCATGAAGTCCTCGACCCGCGCCTTGAGAGCCAGCACCTTGTCTGAATACTTGAAATCCATTGCGATATTCCCTCTGCTAGTGACCGATACGGAAAATGCGAGCCCGGCGGCGCTACCTGGAGGAGACTGCGCGCTGGGGGGAAGGCGGCGGCATCGGCGGCCTTGCATCGCGGCGGCGCGGTTCGGGCGGGCCGTGCGCGCGGCGCACCGGACCCTTTTCCGGCACCGCCGCTGCGGCCATGCCCGGACTCCTCCCGCACCGGCGCGACCAGAATCGCCGTTGCAGCAACCTGGGATTCACGGATGGCGCGCCGGGAATGCACGGCCGCCAGACCGATCTTCCTACAATTTTGTACTATCTTACCGCGAACCGGGGGAGCTCATGGATCAAGCGGCGCGATTTGCCTACGAAGGCGGCCATCTGGACTTCAGCGGGAGCCGGCCGCGCGGCGTGCCCGCGCTGGCGCCGAGCTACGGCTTCGGCCCCTACCAGTACCGCGGCAACCGCTGCGTGATCGTAGTCACCGAGGTCGCCGAGGCGGCCTTGCGCGAGGTGATGCCGCGCGAGTTGGAGCCGGCGCCGGGCAACCTCGCCGTCTGGTGCCTGTTCGACTGCCCGCAGGTCAACGGCCTCGGGCCGCACGCCTTCGCCATGCCCTGCATCCCCTGCCGCTACGGCGACTTCACCGGCCAGTACGTGCCCTACCTGTATACCAGCACCGAGGCCAGCCTGACCGGCTATCGCGAGGCACAAGGCTGGCCGGCGCGCCTGGCGCAGGTGCGGGTGCGGGAAAGCGGCGGCAAGGTGCAGGCGAGCGTGACGCGCGGCGGCCGCGAGCTGATCAGCGCCGCCGGCACCGTCGGCGGCGAGCGCATCACCAGCCTGGATTTCCTGCCGATCATCCTCTACAAGGAAATCCCCAGCATCGACACCCAGGGCCGCGACGTCGGCTGCCTGGTCGCCTCCACCTCGCTGTTCGAGAACCTCGACTACCGCGGCGGCAGCGGCAGCCTGCGCTTCGACGAATCCGCCGACGACCCGGTGGTGCGACTCAAGCCGCTGAAGGTGCCGCAGTTCCTGTACGGCACCATGGACGACCTCTACCCGGAGACGATCCGGGTGTTGCACAGGTACTGACCGCTGCTAAAGGTCCGCCAATGAACGCAAATCAACGCGAATAAAGACGAATACGAATTGGCGTTTATTCGCGTTCATTGGCGGACCTCATTCCCGCCGCCACCCCGGGCAACCCAGGCAACCGCCTCGATCGAAGCTTAATTTCGCGCCGGCTCCTCCGACAGCTGCACCACCAGCTTGCCGGTGTTGGTGCCCTCGAACAGCTTGGTCACCGCCTTGGCCGCGTTCTCGATGCCCTTGACCACGTCGATGCGGTACTTGAGCCGGCCCTGCAGGTGCCAGTTGGTGATGTCGTCGTGCGCCTTGGCCCACCAGCGCTTGTCGGCGGCGTAGTCGAGCACGATGAAGCCCTCGATGCGCGCGCGCTTCATCAGCAGGTTGTAGATGTTCGGCGGCCCGTAGGGCTTTTCGTCGTTGCCGTACTGCGAGATGGCGCCGCACATGGCGATGCGCGCGTTCATGTTGATCTGGTCCAGCACCGCTTCCAGGCACTCGCCGCCGACGTTGTCGAAGAAGGTGTCGATGCCGTCCGGGCAGGCCTTGCGCAGCGATTCGGCGAGCGGGCCCTTGCGGTAGTTCACCGCGGCGTCGGCGCCCAGCTCCCCGGTCAGCCAGCGGCACTTGTCGTCGGTGCCGGCGACGCCGACCACGCGGCAGCCGGCGTAGATCTTGCCGATCTGCACCGCCAGCGAACCAACCGCGCCGGCGGCGCCGGACACCACCAGGGTCTCGCGCGGCCGCGGCCGCAGGATGTCGATCACGCCGAAGTAGGAAGTCAGGCCGATGTGCTCGAACAGGCCGAAGCGCGCGATCAGCGGCAGCCGCGGGTCCATCTCCACTTTCGAAATCATGCTGCCGTCGGCGACGCCGCCGTCGGAGACGTTGTACAGGCTCCAGCCGAGGATGGCGGTGACGACGCAACCCTGCGGGAAGGCCTCGTTGTTCGACTGCTCGACCACGCCCATGATGAAGCCGCGCATCACGTCGCCCAGCTTCACCGAGGGCATGTAGCTGGCCTTCTCGCGGGTCCACAGCCGGTGCGTGGGATCCAGCGACAGGTACACGGTGCGGATCAGCAGCTGGCCCTTGCCGATCGGCGGCAGCGGCGAGTCGCGCAGCTCGAAATCGCTGTCCTTCAGCGCGCCGACGGGCCTGCTCTTCAAGTGCCAGCTGCGGTTGACGCTTGCCTTGGTACCCATGGTTCTCCTCCAGGGTGGGCGCCGCCGCGTGCGTGCGCGGCGGCGCGGTGGGTCGATGCCTGGCGCCTACTGTGCCGTATAGCCGCCGTCGATGACCAGCTCGGCGCCGGTGACGAACTTGGACGCCTCGGACGCCAGGTACAGCACGCCGTAGGCGACGTCGATCGGCTCGCCCATGTGTCCGATCGGGTGCAGCTTGTCGATCTCGCGGCGTCCGGCCGCCACGTCACCGACGATCCGCAGGTGGTTTTCCACCATCGGGGTCCAGATGTACCCGGGATGCACGGAGTTGACGCGGATGCCGTAGCGCGACCGGGCGCAGTGCAGCGCCGCCGACTTGGTCAGGTTGCGCACGCCGGCCTTGCTGGCGTTGTACGCGGCCAGCGAAGGCTCGGCGATGATGCCCTCGATCGAGGAGATGTTGACGATCGAGCCGCCGGACTGCTTCATGCCGCGGATGCCGTGCTTGGTGCCGAGGAACACGCCGTCGAGGTTCACCGACATGACCAGGCGCCATTGCTCCAGGGTCTCGTCCTCGGCGCTGGCGGCCTTGCCCAGGCCGGCGTTGTTGACCAGGATATGCAGCCCTCCGAAATGCGCGTGCGCGCGCGCCACCGCGGCGATCCACTGCTCCTCGGCGGTCACGTCGTGGCGCAGGAACAGCGCCTGGCCGCCGTCGGCGTTGATGCGCGCCGCCACCGCCTCGCCGCCGGCCGTGTCGACGTCGGTCAGCAGCAGCTTGGCGCCGTGCGCGTGCAGCACCTGCGCGATGGCCTCGCCCAGTCCCTTGGCGGCGCCGGTGACCAGGGCCACCTTGCCGTCGACGCGGGTGAGGCTCTTGTGCTTGTCGCTCATGCCTGGTCCCGGTAACGCCTCTACTGCTCGAACTTCTCGAAATCGACCAGCTCGGCGTTTTCCAGCACCTGCTCGCCGGCCTTGCACAGGAACTCGCGCACCTTGCCGCGCCCGGGCGCGCACAGCGTGTGCTCCATCTTCATCGCCTCCATCACCAGCAGCGGCGCGCCCTTTTCCACCTCCGCGCCGGGCGCCGCCAGCAGCGCGACGATCTTGCCCGGCATCGGCGCGCACAGGCCGGCGTGGTCCTCTTCCACCGCGCTGGCCTGGGCCAGGCGGTTGACCACCGTGATCACGTGGCGCTGGCCGCGCAGGAACACGTGCAGGTCCGCACCGACCGGCTCGACGAAGGCTTCCACCGTGCGGTCCGCGGCGGCGATGCGCAGCCGCCGCGCATCGACCATGGCCGCGGCGATACGCTCTTCGGCGGCATCGCCCACGGCCAGACGGAACGCCGCGCCGTCGACCTGCACGCCGACCGCGACGTCGCGCTCGGCCTGGCGGAAATGCAGCTGGCGCCGGGCGACGCCGTTGAGGCGCCAGCCATCGGCCTGCGCCCAGGGCGACCAGCGCTCGGCGGTGTCCTGCGCCTGCTGCTGCGCCGCCTGCCGCTGCTGCAGCAGGGTCCAGAGCGCGGCGGCCTCGAAGGCCTCGGCCGGCGCCGGCGCGGCGCCGGGCACCAGCAGGTCGCGCTCGCGCTCGATCAGGCCGGTGTCCACCCGGCCTTCGCGGAACGCGCCGCTGCCGACCAGCCGCGACAGGAACTCGATGTTGTTGGCCACGCCGACCACGTGGAAGCCGGCCAGCGCCTGCAGCATGCGCTCCACCGCCTGCTCGCGGCTGTCGCCCGACACGATCAGCTTGGCCAGCATGGGGTCGTAGTGCGGGGAGATCTCGTCGCCTTGCTCCACGCCGGTGTCGATGCGCACCGCGGCGGATTCCTCCGGCGGCACGAAGCAGGCCAGCCGCCCGATCGAGGGCAGGAAGCCCTTGTCGGGATCCTCGGCGTAGACGCGCACCTCGATGCCGTGGCCGTGCAGCGGCACCTGCTCCTGCGCCAGCGGCAGCGGCTCGCCGGCCGCCACCCGCAGCTGCCATTCCACCAGGTCCTGGCCGGTGATCATCTCGGTCACCGGGTGCTCCACCTGCAGGCGCGTGTTCATTTCCATGAAATAGAACGCGCCGCCGGCGTCGACGATGAACTCCACCGTGCCGGCGCCGACATAGCCCACCGCGCGCGCCGCGTCGCAGGCGGCCTTGCCCATCGCCGCGCGCCGTTCGGCGCCCATGCCGGGCGCCGGCGCTTCCTCCACCACTTTCTGGTGGCGCCGCTGCGCCGAACAGTCGCGCTCGTACAGGTGGATGACCTTGCCGCGGCTGTCGCCGAACACCTGGATCTCGATGTGGCGCGGCCGCACCAGGTACTTCTCCAGCAGCACGCGCTCGTCGCCGAAGCTGGAGCGCGCCTCGCGCTGGCACGAGGCCAGCGCGGCGGCGAAGTCGGCGCTGCGCTCGACCACGCGCATGCCCTTGCCGCCGCCGCCGGCCGAGGCCTTGATCAGCACCGGGTAGCCGATGGCGTCGGCGCGCTTTTGCAGCGCCGCCGGCTCCTGCTCGTCGCCGTGGTAGCCGGGCACCAGCGGCACGCCGGCCTTCTCCATCAGCGCCTTGGCCGCGCTCTTGCTGCCCATGGCGCGGATCGCCTCAACCGGCGGGCCGATGAAGACGATGCCGGCGCCGGCGCAGGCGGCGGCGAAATCCTGGTTTTCCGACAGGAAGCCGTAGCCGGGATGGATCGCCTGGGCGCCGCTGGCGCGCGCGGCCCCGACGATCTTTTCGATGCGCAGGTAGCTTTCGCGCGAGGCCGCCGGCCCCACGCACCAGGCCTCGTCCGCCAGGCGCACGTGGCGCGCGCCGGCGTCGGCTTCGGAATACACCGCCACGGTGGCGATGCCCAGCCGCCGGCAGGTGCGGATGATGCGGCAGGCAATCTCGCCGCGGTTGGCGATCAGGATCTTGTTGAACACGGGCAATAAGTCCGGTTACATGCGGAACACGCCGAAGCGCGTATCGCGGATCGGCGCGTTGAGCGAAGCGGAAAGTCCGAGGGCCAGCACGCGGCGCGTCTGCGCCGGGTCGACGATGCCGTCGTCCCACAGGCGGGCGCTGGCGTAGTACGGGCTGCCCTGGAACTCGAACTGGCGGCGGATCGGGTCCTTGATGCTGCTTTCCTCGGCGGCGCTCAAGGCCTTGCCCTGCGCTTCCAGCGCGTCCTTGCGCACCTGCGCCAGCACGCTGGCGGCCTGCTCGCCCCCCATCACCGACACCCGCGAGTTGGGCCAGGTCCACAGGAAGCGCGGCGAGTAGGCGCGGCCGCACATGCCGTAGTTGCCGGCGCCGAAGGAGCCGCCGATCAGCACGGTGAACTTCGGCACCTGCACGGTGGCCACCGCGGTCACCAGCTTGGCGCCATCCTTGGCGATGCCGGAGTTCTCGTACTTGCGGCCGACCATGAAGCCGGAGATGTTCTGCAGGAACAGCAG
Organism: Nevskia sp.; assembly: GCA_016779605.1. Taxonomy (GTDB): domain Bacteria; phylum Pseudomonadota; class Gammaproteobacteria; order Nevskiales; family Nevskiaceae; genus Nevskia. The sequence continues at coordinate 12,288 of JADHNH010000093.1, forward strand.
CGGGATGCCGCGCTGCCCGCACAGCTCGATGAAGTGCGCGCCCTTCTGCGCCGACTCCGAGAACAGGATGCCGTTGTTGGCCAGGATGCCGATCGGGTAGCCGTAGACGTGGGCGAAGCCGGTCACCAGCGTGCTGCCGTAGCGGCTCTTGAACTCGTCCAGGCGGCTGCCGTCGACCAGCCGCGCGATGACTTCGCGCACCTCGTAGGGCTTGCGCGTGTCCGCCGGGATCACGCCGTAGACTTCCTCCGGGTCGTACAGCGGCTCCTCCGCGGCCTGCAGCGCCAGCTGCGCGGGCTTGCGCCAGTTCAGGTTGGCGACGATGCGGCGCACCATCCACAGCGCGTGGTAGTCGTCCTCGGCGAAATGGTCGGCCACGCCGGAGATGCGCGTGTGCACGTCGGCCCCGCCCAGCTCCTCGGCAGACACCACCTCGCCGATGGCCGCCTTCACCAGCGGCGGACCGCCCAGGAAGATGGTGCCCTGGTTGCGCACGATCACGGCTTCGTCGGACATCGCCGGCACGTAGGCGCCGCCGGCGGTGCACGAGCCCATCACGCAGGCGATCTGCGGAATGCCCTGCGCCGACATGTTGGCCTGGTTGAAGAAGATGCGGCCGAAATGCTCGCGGTCCGGGAACACGTCGTCCTGCAGCGGCAGGAAGGCGCCGCCGGAGTCGACCAGGTAGATGCACGGCAGGCGGTTCTCGCGCGCCACTTCCTGCGCACGCAGGTGCTTCTTCACCGTCATCGGATAGTAGGTGCCGCCTTTGACCGTGGCGTCGTTGGCCACGATCATGCACTCCACCCCGCTGACCCGGCCGATGCCGGTCACCACGCCGCCGGCGGGCACGCCGTTTTCGTACATGCCGTAGGCCGCCAGCGGCGACAGCTCCAGGAACGGCGCGCCGGGATCCAGCAGCAGCTCCACCCGCTCGCGCACCAGCAGCTTGCCGCGCGCGGTGTGCTTCTGGCGCGCGCTTTCCGAGCCGCCCAGCGCCGCCTCGCGGGTGCGCTCGCGCAGCTCGGACACCAGTCCGCGGGTCAGCCCGGCGTTGGCGCGGAACTCGTCGCTGCCGGTGCGGAGATTCGATTTGAGGACGCTCATGTTATCCGGGCGCCTTCAGGTCTGGGCGAACAGTTCGCGGCCGATCAGCATGCGGCGGATCTCCGAGGTGCCGGCGCCGATCTCGTAGAGCTTAGCGTCGCGCCACAGGCGGCCGGTGGAATATTCGTTGATGTAGCCGTTGCCGCCGAGCGCCTGGATCGCCTGGCCAGCCATCCAGGTGGCCTTCTCGGCCGAGTAGAGGATGGCGCCGGCGGCATCCATGCGCGCGGTCTCGCCGCGGTCGCAGGCACGGGCCACCGCGTAGACGTAGGCGCGGCAGGCGTTGAAGCCGGTGTACATGTCGGCGATCTTGCCCTGCATGAGCTGGAACTCGCCGATCGGCTGGCCGAACTGCTTGCGCTGGTGCACGTAGGGCAGCACCACGTCCAGGCAGGCCGCCATGATGCCCAGCGGGCCGCCGGACAGCACCACGCGCTCGTAGTCCAGGCCCGACATCAGCACGCGCACGCCGCCGTTGAGCGAACCCAGCACGTTCTCGGCCGGCACCTCGCAGTCCTGGAACACCAGCTCGCAGGTGTTGGAGCCGCGCATGCCCAGCTTGTCGAGCTTCTGCGCGGTGGAAAAGCCCTTGAAGCCGCGCTCGATCAGGAAGGCGGTGATGCCGCCGCGGCTGTTGCCCGGCTCGGTCTTGGCGTAGACCACCAGCACGTCGGCGTCGGGGCCGTTGGTGATCCACATCTTGTTGCCGTTGAGCACGTAGCGGTCGCCCTTGAAGTCGGCGCGCAGCCGCATCGACACCACGTCGGAGCCGGCGCCCGGCTCGGACATCGCCAGCGCGCCGACGTACTCGCCGCTGACCAGCTTGGGCAGGTACTTGCGCTTCTGCGCCTCGCTGCCGTTGCGGCGGATCTGGTTGACGCACAGGTTCGAATGGGCGCCGTAGCTCAGGCCGATGGAACCGGACGCGCGCGAGATTTCCTCCATCGCCACCACGTGCGCCAGGTAGCCGAGGTTGGTGCCGCCGTATTCCTCCTCCACCGTCAGCCCGAGCACGCCCAGCTCGCCGAGCTTGCGCCACATCGGCATCGGGAAGGCATTCTGCCGGTCCACGTCGGCCGCGATCGGCTCGATTTCGCCCACCGCGAATTCGCGCACCGCGTCCCGCATCTGGTCGATGCCCTCGCCCAGGTCGAAATTCAGTCCTGCCATTGGGTTCTCCTGTTGCCCTGCGCGCCGCCCGCGCGTCCTCCTGCGCACCGGAAGGGGATCATACGCTGCGGCGTGGCGCCTCATGTCGAAAGACGAGTGTAGCCTGCGCGCGCATTTTCGTGAAGCTGAATTCATTTCATGAATAAATATTCATTGCTAGACTGCGGGCGTCGTTTCCCTGCCCGCGTGCCGCACCGGCACTTTCCTTGCGATCGCCATTTCCCATGACCCAGAAAATCGATGCCACCCTGATCCCCGGCGACGGCATCGGCCCGGAAATCGTCGCTGCGGCGGTGCAGGTCCTCGACGCGCTCGGCGCGCCGTTCGCCTGGGACGTGCAGGCGGCGGGCCTGGCCGCTCTGCACAGCGCCGGCGACCCGCTGCCGCAGGCCACGCTGGACAGCATCCGGCGCACCCGGCTGGCGCTGAAGGGGCCGCTGGAAACCCCCAGCGGCGGCGGCTACCGCTCGTCCAACGTGCGCCTGCGCGAGGAGTTCAAGCTGTACGCGAACCTGCGCCCGGTGCGCACGCTGGTGCCCGGCGGCCGCTACGAGAACATCGACCTGGTGGTGGTGCGCGAGAACGTCGAAGGGCTCTACACCGGCTACGAGCACTTCATCCAGATCGGCGACGACCCGCACGCCGTGGCCATCGCCACCGGCGTCAACACGCGCCAGGGCGCGCGGCGCCTGCTGGAATACGCGTTCGCGTACGCGGTGGCACAGGGGCGCAGGAAAGTGACCCTGGTGCACAAGGCCAACATCATGAAGGCGCTCACCGGCATCTTCCTGGAGACCGCGCGCCAGGTCTACGAGCAGGGCTACAAGGGCCGCATCAAGATGGACGAGGTCATCGTCGACGCCTGCGCGATGAAGCTGGTGACCAATCCCTGGCAGTTCGACGTGCTGGTCACCACCAACCTGTTCGGCGACATCCTCTCGGACCTGGCCGCCGGCCTGATCGGCGGCCTCGGGCTCGCGCCCGGCGCCAACATCGGCACCGACGCCGCGATTTTCGAGGCGGTGCACGGCTCGGCCCCGGACATCGCCGGCAAGGGCCTGGCCAACCCCACCGCCCTGCTGCTGGCGGCGGCAATGATGCTGGACCACTGCGGGCGCCCCGCGCTCGCCGCCCGGCTGCGCGGCGCCATCGACCAGGTGCTCAACGCCGACGGGCTGCGCACGCGCGACCTTGGCGGTACGGCCAGCACCGCGGAATTCACCGCCGCGATGGCGCGGCGCTTGGCCAACGGCTGATTGCCGCACGCGCGCGCCGGAATCCACGCATATTCAGTCGCTTGCGGCTGACGGCCCGCGGCGGCCGCGCCCTACCGGGCCGCGCGCGCCGGCGTCCGGCTGGTGCGTGCAGAGGGCGATCGGCGTGCGGCGGCACCGGCCGCTGCATCCGCCCCGCGGCGCGGCGCGTACTCGAGTCACAGGACACCCGTAGCCGGTGCCAAGGAAGCGGCCACGGGTGTTTGGGAATCGAGCGGCTCCAATTGCGGCTCAACCTATTGCGAC
>JADHNH010000094.1 GCA_016779605.1 Nevskia sp.
CGACCATGAGCGGCCGATCGACACCATCCGCATGCCGGACCCGTCGGCCTACCCTGCGATGACCGAACTCGGCAGGCTGCTGGGCGCCTGACAGCGGTGCGCTGATACTTTCCCTGCCGCCCCAGGGCCGCCCGCGCCGTTGCGCCGGCGCGGCGACCGCTGCGGGCGATGTATGATCCGGGGACAAGGCGCCCGCCGATGCGCCGACCAGGAGGATGACCAACATGGCCGACGTGAATCGCCAGTGGCTGCTGCGCGCGCGGCCGCAAAAGCACCTGCGGCTGGACGATTTCGAGTACCGCGAGGAGGCGCTGCCGGCCGCGCCGCTGGCCGACGGCGAAGTGCGCCTGCGCAACATCGTCTTCCTGTGCGCGCCCACCATGCGCAACTGGATGGACCCGCCGGGCAACAGCCTGTATCCCTCGGTGCCGCTGGGCCGCCCGATGATGGCGCCGGCGGTGGGCCGCGTGGTGGCCTCAGCCAACCCCGATTACGCCGTGGGCGACCGCGTGTACACCATGTCGAGCTGGCAGGACTACACCACGGTGCCGGCCAACGCCTGGCGCCGCCCGACCCGCATCGCCGACGGCATCAGCTTCGTCGAGGCGATGGGCCGCTACGGCCTGAACCCGCTGACCGCCTACTTCGGCCTGCTCGAGGTTGGCCAGCCCAAGGCCGGCGAAACCCTGGTGGTGTCCGGGGCGGCCGGCTCCACCGGCTCGACCGTGGCGCAGATCGGCAAGATCAAGGGCCTGCGCGTGGTCGGCATCGCCGGCGGACCGGCCAAGTGCGCCTGGCTGACCGGCGAGTGCGGGCTCGACGCGGCGATCGACTACAAGTCGGAAAACGTGGCGGCACGCCTCGCCGAGCTGTGCCCGTCGGGCATCAACGTGTTCTTCGACAACGTCGGCGGCGAGATCCTGCAGGCCGCGATCGACAACATGGCGCCGTACGGGCGCATCGTGCTGTGCGGCCAGATCTCCAGCTACGACAGCGACGAGCAGCCGCGCGGGCCGCGCAACATGATGCGCCTGGTCTACGGCAGCATCCGCATGCAGGGCTTCCTCTGCGGCAACTACTCGGCGCGCTTCGGCGAGGGCGTGGCCGCCCTGCGCGAATGGACCGCGGCGGGCCGCATCCATTACCGCGAGGACCTGCACAGCGGATTCGACAAGCTGCCGGGCGCGTTCATCAAGCTGTTCAGCGGCGCCAACGAGGGCACCCTGCTGGTGCAGATCGCCGACGAGACGGGCGCGAGCCGCTGAGCCCGCCGGCATCCGGGCTTGCTTGAGCGCGCCGCCGCGCGCGGCCTGCGCCGCGCCGCAGCGCTATGGCATCATCCGCGGCAAACCAGTCGAAAACCCGCGCGACCCGCTGCGGCCTCAGCCGCTGCGCCACGGCCCGCGCCCAATGGAGGAATTCATCATGTCAATGCGCGATGCCGTCGATACGGTACTGCAACGCGCCGCCGCGGCCGGCGACGTGCCCGGCGTGGTGGCCATGGTCACCGACCGCAAGGGCCCGGTATACCAGGGCGCCTTCGGCAAGCGCAGCCTGCAGGACGGCGCGCCCATGGGGTTGGACACGGTCGGCCTGATCGCCTCGATGACCAAGGCGATCACCTCCGCCGCGGCGATGCAGCTGGTGGAGCAGGGCAAGCTCGAGCTGGACGCGCCGGCGGAGCGCTGGGCGCCGGAACTGGCCAGGATCCAGGTGCTGGAAGGTTTCGACGCGGCGGGCCAGCCGCGGCTGCGCGCGCCCAGGCGCCCGATCACGCTGCGGCACCTGCTCACCCACACCGCCGGCTTCAGCTACGAATTCCTCAACGCCGAGGTGCAGCAATACCAGGCCGCCACCGGCACTCCGGGCTTTTCCAGCAGCGTGCTGGCCAGCATCTGCCTGCCGCTGCTGTTCGACCCCGGCGAGCGCTGGTCCTACGGCGTCAACACCGACTGGGCCGGACGCATGGTCGAGGCGGCCAGCGGGCTCAGGCTCAGCGAGTATTTCAGCCGCTACCTGTTCGGGCCGCTGGGCATGACCGACACCGCCATCCGCATGCGGCCCGACATGCGCAGCCGCCTGGCCAGCATCCATACCCGTGCAGAGTCCGGCGCCCTGGCGCCGATCGACCTGGTGCTGCCGCAGGAGCCGGAATGCGAGATGGGCGGCCAGGCGCTGTACGGCACGGTGGGCGACTACCTCAAGTTCGTGCGCATGATCCTCAACCGCGGCCAGGCCGACGGCGCCCGCGTGCTGAAGGCGGAAACGGTGGACGCGATGACGCGCAACCAGATCGGCGCGCTCGACGTGCCGGCGATCAAGTCGGTCAACAAGGCCTACAGCAACGACATGGTGCTGCCGCCGGACAACCCGCAGAAGTGGAGCCTGGCCTTCATGATCAACACCAAGGACCTGGCCACCGGGCGCAAGGCCGGCAGCCTGATGTGGGCCGGCCTGTGCAACTCCTACTACTGGATCGACCCGGCCAGCGGCATCGGCGGCGTGTTCCTCACCCAGATACTGCCGTTTGCGGACGTCAAGGCGCTGCCGCTGTTCTTCGAGTTCGAGCAGACCGTCTACCAGAATCTCTGAATCCCCGAAGAACTTCGTCCCGCGCAGATTCGCGCGATGCGCGTCGACAAGCGGCACACTCAGCGGCCGGCACTTTCGCCGGCTTGCGCCCTCAAAAGTGCGACACCGTTCGAAAATGCGTTTACGCGAGCAGCCGGAGGAGCAACCAGCAAATGAAAACGAGCGTTACCATCGTCCAGGGCGCGGACGGCTGGAAGATCGCCAAGCGGGCCGAAGAGCTGGGGTATCACTCGGCCTGGTTTGAAGACAGCCAGATGGTCGTTGCGGACCCGGTCGTCATGATGGCCGTTGCCGCCGCCCACACATCCAGGATCAGGCTGGGAACGGGCGTTCTAATTCCTTCGAACCGCATTGCGCCGCAGGCGGCGAACAGCTTTGCCAGCCTCAACAGCCTGGCGCCCGGCCGCATGGACATGGCGGTCGGCACGGGCTTCTCCGGCCGGCGCGCGATGGGCCTGGGTCCGATCAAGATGCAGGACCTGAAGCACTACGTCGAGGTCTTCGGAGCCCTGCTCAGGAACGAAACGACCGAGTGGGAGTTCGAAGGCAAGCGGCGCAAGATCCGCTTCGTCAACGGCGACACCGATATCACCAACCTGGTCGACCCGGTCAGCATCTATATCGCCGCGCAAGGGCCGAAGATGAGGCGCCTGGCCGCCGCCTTGAAGGCGAACTGGGTCAATCTTTATTCATCGCTTGACGCGGCCCTCGCCGACTACAAGGACATGCGCGATGCGCGGCTCCAGGCCGGCACTTCCCCCGACGCCTTCAAGAGCAAGATCGTCATCAGCGGCTGCCCGCTTGCCGAGGGCGAGCGGCCCGACAGCCCGCGCCCCATGCGGCAGGCCGGTCCGATGGCCGCCATATGGATCCACAACATCGTCGAGATGGAACAGTTTGGCGAACTGGGCACCAACACGGGACTGGACAAGGAAATCCTCGAGCAGTACCGGCGCCTCTATCAAAGCTATGAACCCGCCGACGCCCGCTACCTTTGGCTGCACCGGGGCCATGGGCTGTTCCTGCGCGAAGACGAGGCGAAGTTCATCACTGCCGATTGGATCAAGAAGACCACGATGACGGCACCCGTGGCGGAGCTTCGGGAGCAGATCCGGGAACTGAGGAACATCGGCTACGACGACGTCTCGTTCATCATGAACACCTATCACCCGGCCGACTCCGACATGCCGGAGCGGTGGATGGAAGTCATGGAAGGCGTCTGAGGCGCGCCGTTTGTCGGGGGTTCAGTACTCCGCCGACTTGTAGATTTCGTACACGTCGATCTCGCCGCCGGGGAAGTAGTGGTTGGGCGGGAAGTAGAAGCTGCGCTTGGCGCGGTCGTAGATCAGGCTGGCCGGCGCGCTCGCGTCGTTCGGGTCGTACACCGCGTAGCGGATGGTGCGGCTGGTCCTGGCCGCCCCGTACAGCAGGACGGCGTGATTGATGGTGATGTTCGGGAACGTCGCCAGGTGCACGACCGGCGGGCGATGCCGCTGGATCTCCGCCAGCAGGCTGAGCGCGGTCTGCTCCTGGTGCTCGTGGCTGAAAGGAAAGACCATGCGCCAGTTGCCCCGCTGCAGGAAGCTCTGCATGGCGCTGCCGAGCTCTTCCTTGAGCATGGCCTCCTTGTCCTGGCTGAAGCTGTAGAGGTCGCGGTAACCGGGTATGACGATCCGCTCGGCCTGCGGCCCGGCGATCTCGCTCGGGTCGTGCGCAATCACTGCGCGCACCAGCCGCCGGTACGCTTCGGTGTCCAGCCGCGGCTGCGACGCATCGAAACGCGCGAACTGGAAGAACTGCCGCGCCGAGCGGGTCATGACGAAGCAGTGCAGCGTATATTCGTCGTTGCTTTCGGCGCCGCCTTTCGCCGCATCGCCGGAGGCCGCGGCCGGCTTCCACTGCAGCTCATTGTCGAAGGCGAGCGTGTCCCTCTTGAACTGGAATGCGCGGCTGTTGGCCGGATCCAGGACCGCGTAGACGGAACAGCCCGAAAGCATAAGGACCCAGAAGAAGAGGTTCAGGCGGCGGATCGCACGCCAGGCGTTGACCCGCAGCGCGGCCCGCGTGCCGACGGCGTGCGCTGGCGCCAATGGCGGCGCGCCTCCATGAATCCGCGATGGGCGCCCGCGCCCTGGAGCGATTGGCTTCATGCACCGTGCGATCGGAAAGCTCATATCCTCGTAGCCGTGCCGTTTCCGGACTCCTGCCCCTTCACCTGCAATCCAATTCTCGCCTTGCTACTGGAACTCCGGCTCGAGCTGCTTCAGTTGCCGGGCCTGGTCCGCCGCGGCCTGCGCGTCGCGCAAATCGTTTGCCTTGATATCCGCCTGCGCGACCTGGTCGTCGCCCGCGATGAGCTGCTCCAAGTAGTCGTGCATCGCCGTGCGGGTCAGCTTGACGGTGCGGTCGTAGCGGTCGCCTGCCAGGGACAGGTCGCCCTTGGCCAGCGCGGCTGCGGCGCCATCCATCAGGGCGTGCGGCGTCGCCAGCACCTTGTCGGGCTGGCCGCCTTCCTGGCGAACCAGGTCGGCGGCGCGCTTGAGCAGGGCGTTGGCCTGGTCCCGCAGGTGCAGCACCTGCGTCATCGTCTGGGCCGGGCCGCCCTGGCCGGCCGACGCGGCCTCTAGCGATCCGGCCGCCGGCGGCAGCGCGGCCGCAGCGCCGGGCCGGCGCAGAACGATCGTGGCGAACGTCGCCGCGGCGGCAAGCACCAGCACCACCAGCGCAAGCGCGCCCGTCCACCGCCGGGTCCAGGCCGGCGGCGCTGCCTGGGCGTTCGGGCCTGCGGCCCGAACCTCCGCGCGCAGCCCCGTGGCCGCCGGGGCCGTCGCCACCGGCGGCGGCGCCTGCTCCGCCGCGCGCCGGATCTGCCCCTGCGTCAGGGTCACGTCGCGCGCTGTCGCCGGCAGCGCTTCCGGCACCACGGTGAAAGGGTCCGTCGGCACGCCGTGGCCTTCGAGCCGCTGGAGCGTCTTCTCCGGAAGCGGCCGCCTGCCGTTGAGCGCGTCGCGGAATTCGTTTGCCGAGGCCGGGCGATCCTGCCCGGCGATTTCCAGGCCCCAGTCGATCGCGGCCAGGAATGCGCGGCTGTAGCCCGGCGCGTCGAGCAGCAGCGCCGACGCCGGCGTCAGCGGATCGGCCCGGCCGCCGTAGACTTCGGCGGCGCGCTGCGCCGACTCGGGCGGGCACCTGCCGGTGACGGTTTCGTAGAGCACGGCGGCGATGCCGTAAACGTCCGTGTAGGGGCCGTGCTGGTTGCTGCTGGTGGCCCGCGCATACTGCTCCAGCGCGGCATAGCCGGGCGTGTAGGCGACCAGGTCGGTGAGGCGCGTGTACTGCGTGGCGTCGGTGGCCGCCTGCATGCGCGCGCTGCCGAAATCGATCAGCACCGCGCGGCCGTCGCTCTCGCGGATCATGATGTTGTCGGGCTTGAGGTCGCGGTGCAGCACGCCCTTGGCGTGGGCGTAGGCAAGCCCGCCCAGCACCGGCAGCAGGAACCGTCGCGCCCGCTCCTCGGAAAGGCTGCCTTCGCGCTTGAGCAGGGCGCGCAGGGTCTCGCCGCGCAGGAACGGCATGGTGAAGTAAGCGGTGCCGTTGGCTTCCAGGACGCGATGGATATGCACGATGTTGTCGTGCTCCAGCGTCATGATCGCCTTGGCTTCGTTCAGGAACGCGCGGATGCCGTTGCGGAATGCCTGTCCGGCGCCTTCCACCTCTTCGGCGGCGCTGACCGTGTGGCCGTTTTCGCGGCGGGCGATGTGCTGGGGGAAAAATTCCTTGACGACCACCTCGCGCGAGGGTGCTTCGGCGGCGTCGGCGGCATCCTGCGGGGCATATTCGGCGGCGACGTAGGTGATGCCGAAGCCGCCCCGGCCGATGCGGCGCAGGATGCGGAAGTTGTCGATCCGGGAATTCTCCGGCAAGGTCACCGGCGCGAACATCAAGCCCCCGTCAGTTCGAATTCAAGCCGAAAACGCCGGTCCGGGTCCTGCTTCGGTTCCCGCCCGATGTGCAGGCTGCCGCTGCGCGGCATCAGGGTTTCGTTGTTGAGCAGGCGCACGGCGTCGCCGGTGGCCCCGTTGAGCAGCCAGGTGCCGTTGCGGCTGACATCCTTGGCATACCAGCCGCCGTGCTGATGCAGAATCTGCACATGGCGCGAGGAAACCAGCAGGTCGGGGTCTTCGAACACGATCGCGCACTGGCTCTTCGAGCGGCCGGCCAGCAAGGGCGGATCGCCGGCGCGCAGGAGCAGGGTGCCGCCGGCGTGCTTCAGCAGCAGGGCGGAGTGGATCGCGGTCAGCCGTCCGGCCATCTGCGTGGCCGCGACGGTCAGGCGGTCGTCCCAGTCCAGCGTGTAGACGCGCGCATCGCCGATGCCTTTGAGGTGGCGGTTGCCGAACAGCCGGGTATGGTCGCGCAGGTAGGCCGGCAAGGCGTTGACGGCGTCCTGCGCCAGGAAAATGCTGCCGGGAACGCCCGGGGTGAGTTTGTGCAGGCGTGCGGCGTAGTTGACGGCAAGGCCGTCCACGTCGGTGCGCCCCAGCACCTCGATCAGCGTGACGGGGCCGACATGCAGGCCGGCGTAAAGACCCAGCCCGGCGCCGCGGGCGGCCCGCTGGGCCGAGATCGCCGCCTCGGCGACGTCGGCTGCCGCTTCCGTGCCCCGGGAAAACAGGCACAGCAGGTCGTCACCGTCGGATTTCAGCACCTGGCCGTGATGGGCGCGGACCAGTTCGGTGAGCACGTCGAGCAGGCGGCGCAAGCGCTCGGCCGCGCCGGCATCGCCGATCTGGGCGCGCAGCGCGGTGGAGCCCGCGACGTCGATGAACAGCACCCCGCAATGACGTACGTCGGTTGCCACCCCAAGCTCCCCGAAGCGCCTGCCTGCCCCCTGCCGGATCGTCGATCCGGAACCAGCGCGGCGGCGCCCTCCGGTATCGGGTACAGCTTACCGCAGGCGGTCGCCAGCCGTCCCGATATTCGCGCTGATGCGCGGGCGCGGTCAAGCATGTTGGGATGGCGATCCAGCGGCGGCCGGCCGCCTTTGGCCATGTGATCCGACCACCCGCTGCCGCCGCCAAGTTCGCGTGGCGGGAGTTCTCCAAAGACGCGTGTTCAGGAATCCGAGCGGCTCAGAAATACCCGGTCCCAGATCGACGTGCTCACCCCGTACTCGCATCCGGGCCTGGAATGATGCAGCCAATGCAGATGCCGGCGTGTCCTCAGCCACGGCATGTCCTTGTCCCAATGATGCAGGGCGTGGTGGGTCATGGCGTAACCGAGGTAGCCGGTGGCCACGCCAAGCGCCAGGCCGGTCGCCACCCAGGAACCGCCGAGCAGGCAGGCCGGCAGGAACACCAGGCCCAGCAGCAGCAGCACGCTGACAATGGTGGGGGTGCCGATCAGGGCGCGCGGCTGCCGGTGGTGCGCCAGGTGCCAGCGGCGAAACGGTTCCGGCCCATGCAGCAGGAACCGGTGCAGGGCATATTCCAGCAAGCTCCAGCCAAGCAGGCCGGCGATCGCGGCGCCGGCAATCTCCAGCCGTTCGCGATGCGGTCCGAATACAAGCAGGTACGCAGCGGCACACGCGATGCCGGCCGGGTACACAGCAAAGTCGGCCAGGTAAGACAGCCGTGACTGCAGCGGCAGGAATTTTCCCGAATCGGCTGCGGGCATAAAAAACCCGTCCGCGTAAACCACCTGTGCGGACGGGCGAAGATCCGATCCGCGAAGAGCTTTGGCCAAGGAGATCACCGACCAAACACTCATTTAGGGGGCGCCGCGGATCAGGATTCAGCAGGCTACGCGCGCCCGAACCCCCCGTCTGTTCGCCGGCGCACTTTGGCTCAACGCTTGATACGGGAAACCTTGGTGCCTTCGATGCTCAGGCTCGCCATCAGTCCCTGCTGGTCGAAAATGAACGCGTAGGCGTCGTCTTTCAAGGTCGACGTGGACAGGTTCTTGGCCGCGCCTTCGTTCACGACGACCACCGTCGGGCCGACGCCGATTTCCCAGCCGTCCGACTTGTCGAGATATTTCACCGCCTTGTGCGTCATCAGGAACACCGCGTAGCCGTAGGACTGGGCACCGGCCTGGAGGCCCCAGGAAGCCGACACGGAATTGAAGTAACCGGCAAATGCGCCGCCCTTGGTCAGGACGCCCTCGCCGTAGCTTCCGCCGAATACCAGGCCGGCCTTGACGATGTTGGGGAAGACCAGCACCGCCTTGGCGTGCTTGGAAATGTCCGCGGCAACCGGATTGGCCTTGTAGAGATTCTGCAGGGCCTGCGCGGCATCCCGGTTCAGATCTTCAGGGGTGGATTCGGCCGCGCCGCTGGCCATTGCGCCGAACGAGAACATCGGCGCCGCGGCAAGCGCGATTGCCAAGGCAACGTAACGTAAGCTCTTCATTTCGTGATCCTTCAACGTATTGAGTGGTAGATTGCGACAGTGAATCGGTCTTTATTAAGACTTTAGGCTGGCGCAACCGTTCAACAACCAAGAACGGCCGGTACCTCGCCGTCGGCCCCGCGCTCCGGGCGGAAATCAGCGTGCCGATCATCTCGATGCACCTTAACCGGCCGGCGTGGAGGATTCCGTTTGATGGCACACATAAGGTGTTTTTGAGGCCGTACGACGCCCACGTAATTTGAGCGGTGCGGTCATTCGAAGTCCGGATTCATCGCGAAAGAGATTTGGGTGCTGACAAGCCGGTTCGTCCCGATCACGGGGCGGCAACGAGGAGGCAGAGATTTCCCCCCGGCCGATCGCGGCCGCCGGCTGCTCGATGCCTTGCGGGGGAACAGGCGATTACCGCCCTTGACGCCGGAACGGCCTGGCCGATTCGCCGCCTGAACTCTCAAGAAAGCCGGCGCCGCGGCCGATATCGCCCATCATGGACAGGCCTGCCGGAACCCCCGGACCTGCCGCCGCGCCGGCGGGCTCGGCCGAGGAGGAGATCAACGACAAACAGGGCCGGATCGCCGCCAGGCGCGTCGGCCGCTTCGTCGTGCGCCGCCTGCTGGGCCGCGGCGCGCAGAGCTCGGTCTACCTGGCTTTCGATCCGCACCTGGAGCGCGAGGTGGCGATCAAGACCCTCGCCGCCGCGCCGGGCGACCGCGCGCGCAGCCAGGCGCTGATGGGCGAGGCGCGCACAGTGAGCAAGCTGCGGCACCGCAACGTCGTGCCGATCTTCGAGGCCGGCGAGCACGGCGGCGAAGCCTACCTGGTGTTCGAATACGTCGACGGCCGCACGCTCGAACAGATGCTGCGCGAGGCAGGCGCGCTGCCGCCGGTGCGCGCCGCCGAGCTGATGATCGGCGTGCTCGACGCCCTCGGCGAAGCGCATAGCCAGGGCATCGTCCACCGCGACTTGAAGCCCTCCAACGTGCTGGTCGATGCGCAGGGCCTGGCGCGGGTGATGGACTTCGGAATCGCCGCGCCGGTGGCGTCCGCCGGCGACCGCGCCAGGCTGCGCGGCACCCCCGCGTACATGGCGCCGGAATACATCGCCGGCCAGCCGGTCAGCGTCCAGTGCGACGTCTTCGCCGCCGGGCTGGTGCTCTACGAAATGGTGTTCGGCCGGCGCGCGGTGCAGGCGGACAGCACCTTCCAGGCGCTCCACCGCATCGCCAACGAAGACCTGCAGTGGCCGCAGGACGGTCCTGCGCAGGTCGACGGCAAGCTGCGCGACATCATCGGCAAGGCGGCGGCCCGCAATCCGCAGATGCGCTACGCCTCCGCCGCCGACATGCGCAAGGCGCTGGCCGACTACCTGCAGCCGCTGCTCGACGCCGGCACCGCCGGCGACAAGTCCGGCGGCGGCACCCTGGAATTCCTGCTGCGCCGCATGCGCCTGCGCAGCGACTTTCCGGCAATGTCCTCGGCCATCAGCGCAATCACGCGCCTGGCCTCCTCCGACAACGGCGACGTCAACACGCTGTCCAGCTCCATCCTCAAGGACTTCGCGCTGACCAACAAGATCCTGCGCGTGTCCAACTCGGTCTACTACCGCCAGTTCGGCGGCGGCATCAGCACCGTGTCCCGCGCCATCGTCGTGCTGGGCTTCACCACCCTGCGCAACATCGCGCTGTCGCTGATGTTCTTCGAGCACCTGCAGAACAAGCAGCACGCCGAGCTGCTGCGCGAGGAATTCCTGCGCGTCAACCTGAGCGGCATGCTGGCGCGCCAGCTGGCGCAGCCGGCGCTGGGGCTCGAGCCGGAGGAGTCGTTCATCTGCGCGCAGTTCCACAACCTCGGGCGCCTGCTGGCGCACTACTACTTTCCCGAGGAAGCCGCGGCCATCGCCAGGCTTGCCGAAAAGGAAGGCTGCGGCGAGGAGGCGGCCGCCGTGCGCGTGCTCGGCATCGGCCTCCAGGAACTGGGCATCGGCATCGCCCGCAGCTGGGGCTTTCCCGAATCGATCGTGCAGAGCATGCAGCGGCTGCCGCCCGGCAAGGTGCAGCCGCCGCGCTCGCGGGAGGAGCGCCTGCGCACCCTGAGCGGCTACGCCAACGAATACTGTGCCGCCGTCGAGGCCCAGCCGCAGGAGCGCGCCCCCGAGTTCGCGCGCCTGCAGGCGCGCTTCGGCGACAGCGTGCCGGTGACCGAGCGCCAGCTCGCAGCGGCGTTGGAGAAATCGGTGGAGGACGTCGCCGAGCTGGCGCGCATCGTCCATGTCGACTTCGGGCAGACGCGCATCGGCCGCAAGTTCCTGCCGCAGGATGCCGCCGCAGGGGCGGCGCCCGCGGCGGCGCGGAGCAGCGACATCAGCGACGTGCTGGCGGGCACCGCCGCCGTGAGTCCGCCGGAGCCGCTGCCGCCCGGCGCCGGCGACAGCGGCCGCGGCGCGAAGGCGGGCGAGCCGGCGCGCCCCAGCGACGCCGCCGCGGCGCTGTCGGCCGGCATCCAGGACCTGAGCAGCGCGCTGGTCGAAGAGCGCCCGCTCGGCACCCTGCTCGGCATTGCCGTGGAAACCGTCTACCGTGCCCTGGGCTTCCAGCGGGTGCTGCTGTGCATGCGCGACGGCCGCACCGGCACCATGAGCGCGCGCTTCGGCTTCGGCCGCGACGCCGACGAGATCGTGCCGCGCTTCCGCTTCGCCCTGGCCGACAGCCAGGACATTTTCAACCTGGTGCTGGCCAAGGACGTGGACGTGCTGATCTCCGACGCCGGCGCCGCCAAGATCGCGCCGCACATCCCGGAGTGGCACCGCCGCGACATCGGCGCGCCGACCTTCATCGTGTTCCCGCTGCGCATGCGCAACGTGCCGGTGGCGATGATCTACGCCGACAAGGACAGCCCCGGCAGCATCGTCGTTTCGCCCAGGGAACTGGGACTGTTGCGCACGCTGCGCAACCAGGTGCTGCTGGCGATCAAGCAGGCGGCCTGAAGCCTTCCGTGCTGCGGGCATGCCGATCCAGGGCATCGGCACCGGCGGAGCAGGTTTGCGGGTCGCGGCGCGGCCCAGGCTCGACCGGAGCGGGCGCCCCGGGGTTCGCATAAGCTTGGGGGACTCCTTTCTCCAGGCATGCCGGCACGAGCCCGCCACTGCAGGAGCACGCAATGATTCAGCCCCAGGTCCTGGTCGTGGAGCCGCCGCACCCGAGCCTGTTTTCGCAGCCGTCCGCGCCGCCTTTCTCCGGCGCGCGCGAAGTGCGCGAAACCTTCCTGCGCGGCCTGCTGGGCTGCAGCCGGATTCCGCGCGTGCTGGTGCTGGCGGCGCGCAGCGACGTCGGGCAGTGGCGCAGCCTGCTGCGGGAAACGGCGACCGCGTGCGAAGCCGCCGCGGTCACACTGGACGCGCTGCCGGCAATGCGCCTGGGGCCCGACGTGGTGGTGACGCCGATGCACAGCGAGCTGGCGTCCAGCCTGTACCTGCGCCAGCAGATGCGGCAGCCGGCGTGGCCGGTGGTCGGCATGACGCACGATCTCAGCCATCCGCTGTTCTTCCATGCCGTGCTGCTGGCGCAGCTGGCGGGCCTGCGCGAAGGCGATGCGATCGCCTGCTGCAGCAGCGCCGCGCAAAGCGTGATGCAACGGCTGTCGGCCAAGGCGCGCAGCCTGGCCGGCCTGGGCGGCGAGCGCCTCGCGTTTCCGGTCATCCCGCACGGCGTCGATCCCGCCGGCTGCCGGCGCCACGACCGCGCGCAGGCCAGGTCGCTGCTTGCCCTGCCGCGCGAGGCCGCCGTATTCCTCTACTTCGGCCGCATCGCGCGCGCCTCCAAGGCCGACCTTGCCGGCTTGGTGCGCACATTCGCGAATATCCGGCGGCCTGCCGGGGCCTGCCTGCTCCTCGCCGGCGGCGTGGGCAACCGCGACGACGCGCGCTACCTCGACGAGCTCGCGGACCTGGCCGCCGGCCTGGGCCTGCAGGAGAGCGTGCGCTTCCTGCAAAACCCGGACGCGGAGCGCAAGCAGCTGATCTACTCCAGCGCGGACGTTTTCGTCAGCCCAGCCAACTCGTTCCAGGAGAGCTTCGGCCTGGCGCTGCTGGAGGCGATGGCGCATGCGCTGCCGATCGTCGCTTCCGACTGGAACGGCTACCGCGACATCGTGGTGCAGGACGAAACCGGATTCCTCGCACCGACCTGCTTCGCCGACGACGCGGCGCAGCCGCTGGCCGAGCTGCCGCTGTTCTACGCCAGCGACCTGCACGACCTGCTCGCGCAGACGGTACAGATCGACTTCCCGGCGTTCGGCGCGGGCATGGAGCGCCTGGCCGCCGATCCGGCCTTGCGCCTGCGCCTCGGGCAGGCCGGCCGGCTGAGGCTGGAGGAGCATTTCGCGCTGGACCGCGTGCTCCGCCGCTATTGCGATCTGTGGGCCGAGCTGGCGGAGCGCGCCAGGCGCAATCCGCAGGCGCACCTCGGCGCTTCGCCCTTCATCGACTACGCCGAGGTCTTCGCAGGCCACCCTTCGATCCGCCGCCCTCGCCGCCCGGCGGACCGCAACTAGATCATTCGATCCAAGCGCATACATTTCTGTTATTACTTCGCGCAGCGGAGGATCCGGCCAGATTCTTCGCTGCGCGGAGTAATGACGAATCAAACATGTCTGCACCTGAACGATTATCGCTCTAGCGCTCCTGCGCCCCCGCCAGCGCGTGCGGCACGAACGTCCCCAGGTAAGTCAAGGTCACGTCGGTATAGCGGCTGCCCTCGGTGGAGCCGTCGTGGATCAGGTTGTCGGTGGGCAGGACGTAGGCTTCGCCGGGCTCCAGCCGCAGCCGGATCACCGGATAGTCCGGCCGGATCTTCGCAAACCGCTCGCCCAGCCGCAGGCCGCGGAAATCGGTGTAGATGTCCTCCGGGTCGCGCAGGCCCGCCGCGCGGAACAAATCCATCATCGGCAGGTTGATGAACAGCACGTAGCGCGCCTGGCGGCCCAGGTTGAGGCAGATGCGGTTGCGCCCGCGGTGGCGGTGGCGCAGCGGCAGGCCGTCCCAATGGTCGGCGTGCAGGCCCACCCGTTTCTGCCGGCTGGCCTCGGCGCCGTAGGAATCGCGCGTCAGCGTGAGCTGGCCGGGCTCGGCGGTGCGGTAATGGATCTGGTTGAAGCGGCCCGACGTCAGCCCGGCCAGGCAGGCGTTGAGCGCCGCCAGGTTCGCCGCCCAGCGCGGATGCCGCTCGATCGGCCCGTCGGTCTTGCGGTGCGGGCATTCGCGCACGCCGTGCTGTTCCAGCATGTCCGCGAAATCGGCGAACACGTCGGCCGCAATACGCAGGATCGCCACGTCGGCGCCCGGGCGCCAGGGGCCTGCATCCGGCGACGAGTCGAAATGCAGCCCGGCCAGTTCGGCGGCGCCGGGCCGGCGCCAAGGCGGCCGCGGCAGGAAGGCGCTTTCCGCATAGCGCGGCGCCAGCTCGGCGTCGGCGCCGGCCTGGCGCGTGCCGGAACTCAGTTCCAGGCGCCCGGCCAGCGCGCCGGCGCCGCCGTCGCAGGCGATCCGCGCGCCGGGCAGGAGCGGCGAAGGGCATTCGGCCGCCGCGCGGCGCAAGGCTTGAACCTGGCTCATACAGGTATCCTGGTGGCGGGATCGAAGCGGGGATAATGCTTGGAGGTGGTATCGATCCTGCCGTTCGGCCCGACCACGCCCAGCTCGAACAGCCGCTTCTCGATGTAGTCGAGGATGCCGCGCTCGCGCGTGCACGCGGTGCCGGCGCCGCTGGGCCGGGGGTCGCGCCGACCGGTGCTCTCCTCGGCCATGGGATAGCCGGAGCAGGCCCGCCCGTAATGCCGGCAGCCGGAACAGGCGGACTTGATCCGCGCCTCGGCCGCCTCGATCACGCGCCGATGGCGCGGGCCGTTGACCAGCCCGTGCAGCGGCTCCTCGAACAGGTTGCCGTGCGACCAGGCGGTATCGAACACGTCCGAGTAGCTGTACAGGTTGCCGTCGGTGTCGACGAGGTAAATGTATTCCCACTGGCTCTTGTCGTAGTACGAGGTTTCCTGCGTCGCCAGCGACCAGATCACCCGCTCGGTGTACGAATACAGCGGCTCGACCGCGATCGGCGCCGGGCTTTCCATCCACAGCTCGAACAGGTCCTTCAGCGCCTGCAGCACTTCGTCCTCGGTCAGCAGGTCGGCATCGTTCTGCGTCTCGCTGGCGCCGCGGTGCACCGCCAGGATGCGCGGCGAAATCTCCGCGCCCTCGAAGAAGCGGAAGATTTTTTCCAGGTGCGGCAGGTTCTGTCGGCTCAGCACCGTGATGGCGCCATGCGGGATGCGCGCCTGCCGCAGCCGGTCCATGTTCTTCAGCACCGTCGGCTGCAGGTCCTTGCCGCCGGTGTTCACGCGCAGGCCGGAAAACAGGTCGATCGACACGCCCAGCCCGTCGAACCCTTCCCACAGCAGATCCACCAGGCGTTCGTTCAGCACCGTCAGGTTTGTCTGCACGAAATTCGTCACCCGCACCTGCGGGTCGGCGAAGATCCTGGTTTGCGCGTCGAAGGTGCGCCAGTAGAAGTCGGCGCCGAGCAGCAGGGGTTCGCCGCCGTGCCAGTCGAACTCCAGCTCGACCGGATGGTCCTTGCGGTAGTAGTGATCGGCGATCGAGCGGTACATGCGCTCGAGCTGCTCGTGCGACATCGCCCGGCGATCGGCGAGGTCGGGAAATTCGTAGCAATAGCGGCAACGCAGGTTGCAGTACTTGCTGGAGACGATCACGAACTGCACTTTTTGCGCGCCCGCCGAAGGCGGCGCGCGGTGTCCGAGCCTTTGCTCGTAGACGATGTCCATGGGTCAACCTTTTTGCAGTGTTGTGCGAAGCCGGTCACCGTGCCGGCCTTGCCACCGGCTGCCGCACGTGGATACGCGCCGGCCGGCAAAATGAGCGGAGCGAGGCGCGGATGGCGACTTCCGTGCCGCTGTGCCGGCCCCGCCCCGCCCAGCACGCCCTTGCCCCGACAGCGGCAAGGGCGGATGCGCCGCCTGCCTTACTTGGCCGCGGTG
>JADHNH010000095.1 GCA_016779605.1 Nevskia sp.
TCAGCATGCGCTCGTCGGGTGCGCCGTCGGCCCGCAGGCGCGGCGCCGCGCCTTCCATGACCAGGCATCCTCCGGCGAGCCAATGGCAGTTGGCGGAGCCCGAAGCCCACTGCCAGCGTCCGTCCAGGATGTAATCGTCGCCGTCGATCGTCGCCCGGCCGGCGGGCGCGAACACGCCTCCGGTGATGACTTCGGCGCCGCCGAAAATTTCCCGCGCGGCCTCCGTCGGCAAATAGGCCGCTGTCATGGCGGAAGTCGCGCCGATCATCAGGCACCAGCCGACCGATGCGTCGGCAGCGCCGGCGGCTTCGATGGCGCGAAGGATCAGCGCCGGTTCGAGTTCCAGGCCGCCGATGCACTTCGGAGTGGCCATGCGGAACAGCCCGGCCTGTGCGAGCGATTGCGCCAGGTCCGCCGGCAGCCGTCGCGCGCGTTCGATGTCGGCGGCGCGCGCACGGATGGCCGGAGTCAATGCCTGGATCGCGTCGAGGACATCGGTCATGCGCATATCCCCTTCACTTGTGCCGATGTCATACGGAATGTGACGAAAGGCAAACCGCAGCGTAGCGGAGTCCGCACGGCGATACATAGCGCTAAGATCGGGTCGCCAATGGCCGGGGCGCTGCGGCCGGCCGGCCGAACGGGAGCAGGCGCGATGAAAAGTATCGAGCTGACGGATTACGGCGTTCCGGAACAGGTTGCCGGCTGCGTCGAGGTGCCCGATGTCGGCCCGCCTGCGGAGCACGAAGTGGTGTTCGACGTGCTGGCGTTTCCGATCAACCCGGCCGACATCTGGTTCTGCAAGGGCGAGTACCGGGTGCGCCCGCCGCTGCCGGCGACGCCCGGCGCCGAATGCGTCGGGCGGGTGAGCGCCGTGGGCGCCGGCGTATCGCACCTGCGGCCGGGGGACCTGGTGATCAACCTGCAGCGCGAGAACTGGGCGCAGCGCCGCCGCGTTCGCGGCGAGGACGTGATCGCCGTGCCTGCAGCCATCGACCTGGGCCAGGCGGCGATGCTGCGCATCAACCCGCCGACGGCCGCGCTGCTGCTCCAGGACATCGTCGAGCTCCGGCCGGGCGACTGGGTGCTGCAGAACGCCGCCAACTCCGCGGTGGGCCGTCTCCTCATCCGGCTGGCGCGAAGGCGCGGCCTGCGCACGGTGAACGTGGTGCGCCGGCAGGCGCTGGCCGGCGAGCTGGTGGCGCTCGGCGCCGACGCCTGCGTCGTCGACGGGCCGGACCTCGCAGCCGGCGTGCGCGCAGCGACCGGCGGTGCCGCCATCCGCCTCGGCATCGACGCCGTCGGCGGCGCGGCCACCGGCCGCATCGGCGCCTGTGTCGCCGACGGCGGCGCCGTGTGCTGCTACGGCTCGATGACCGGACAGGACCCGGTGGTCGCCCGCGGCGACCTGATCTTCCGCGGCATCACCCTGTCCGGGTTCATGCTGGGCCGCAGCCTGGCGCGCCGCAGCCTCGACGAGATCCGCGCGATCTACGCGGAGCTGGCGCAGCAGGTGCTGTCCGGCGAGTTGCATGCGCCGGTTGCCCGCATCTATTCAATCGACGAGATCCGCGCGGCACTTGCGCACGCGCAGCAAGGCGAGCGCAGCGGCAAGATCCTGGTCGTGCCGAACGGGACGCTCCCCGCGCGAGGCGGCGCCTGAGATTGATGCAATCAGGGAATGTGTGACCAGGGCGATTTTCGTCCAGCTGCATTTATGCTTGAACTGTCATTCTGAGCGCAGCGAAGAATCTGGCCAAATCCTTCGCTTCGTGAAGTAATGACAAAAACGTGTGCGATAGAATCGAAAAGACTTTAGAACCTATCTCAAAAACGTAGCGAGCGCGCCAAATGGCAAGCGCAGTAGGTTTTGAGATAGGTTCTAGGGATCGACCATCCGCGCCGGCCCACCACTCGCGCGGTGACCGGAGACATTGCTGCCGGCGTGCGGCTTCAGGCTGCCGAAGCTGAGCTGCGCCAGCAGCGAGATCAGCGCGGCGATGCAGAACGCGACGCTGAAATCGCCGACGGACAGGTCGGTGGCATGGCGGGCCGCCGAGCTCAGGTTCAGCACCTGCGAGCCCACGCCGATGCCGACGCTCATCGCCAGTTGCTGGCCGGTGCTGGCCAGCGTCGTCGCCTGGCTCATGTCGCGTTCGGACACGTCGGAAAACGCGAGCGTGTTGACGCAGGTGAATTGCAGCGAGAGGAAGAAGCCGGACAGCAGCAGGAGCGCGACGATGTACGTATGCGGCGTGCCGGGCCGCAGCAGGCCGCTGGCGGCGAGCAGCGTGGCGCTGGCGAGGTTGGCGCCGATCATCAGGCGCCGGAAGCCGATTTGCCGGGTCAGGCGGCGCGCCACCGTCTTCATGGCGATGGCGCCGACCGCGCCGGAGAACGTCAGCAGGCCCGAAGCCAGCGCGCTCAAGCCGAAGCCGATCTGCAGCATCATCGGCATCAGCAGTGAATTGGCGCCTACGCCGATGCGCACCAGCGAGCCGCCGACGACCGACACCCGGAAGGTGTCGAGCGCCAGCGGCGACAGCCGCACGATCGGCGCCGGCACCGTCCGCGCATGCCGCACGTACAGCATCAGCAGGACGCCGCCGGCGGCCATGGCGAGCGGCGGCAGCCCGGACGGCAGGATGTGCTTGCCGAGGTTCTCGAAGCCGAACACCGCGCCGGCCAGGCCGAAGCCGAGCAGCAGCCAGCCCGGCAGGTCGAATCGCTGTGGTCGCGCCGCGGCGCTTTCCTTGATGAAGCGGGTCACCAGCCAGTAGCCGAGCAAGCCGATCGGCAGGTTGATCAGGAAGATCCAGCGCCAGGAGAAGTAGGTGACGATCAGTCCGCCGAGCGGCGGACCGACGATGGGAGCGACCAGGGCGGGGATGGTGACGTACGACATGGCCGCGACCAGGTCGTGCTTGGGCACCTGGCGCAGCAGCACCAGCCGGCCCACCGGCACCATCAGCGCGCCGCCGACGCTCTGCACCACGCGCGCCAGGATCAGCTCGCCGATGTTCTGGGCCGCCGCGCACGCGGCTGAGCCGATGACGAAGACGACGATCGCGTTGCGGAACACCCGGCGCGCGCCGTAGCGGTCGGCGATCCAGCCGCTGGCCGGGATGAAGACGCTCAGGCCCAGCAGGTAGCAGGAGATGGCCAGGCTCAGGTGCAGCGGGTCCTGGTGCAGGGATCGCGCCATCGCCGGCAAGGCGTTGGCGATCACGGTCGAATCCAGCGTCTCCATGAACAGGGCGGCCGCCACGATCAAGGGCACCAGCCTTTCGGGTCGCGGCGCTGCGGGAGGAACGGCGGTCACGGTGAGGGGATGGCGGGAAGGTCAGGCGAAAAAGACAAAGATGGCGCGGGCTTCGTTCCGCTGCCGTGACTGGCGCGGATCGCAACCGGCATGAAACGACCAGCGCCTAGTCGTCGCGATGCGGCGTCGGGTCCATGACGACGAGCATCTCCTGGCCGCGGAACAGCGCCGCCAGCGTCTCGCCGCTGGCCTCCTGCAGCGCCGACCACGTCGAACGGAACACCGCGGAATCGAGAAATGCGGCCGCGCCCGCGCGGTCGTCGAACCAGAGCTCCAGCAGCCAGTCGTACGACTTCTGCCCCGCGCCGGGCAAGGAAGCGAGGGCGCCGATGCGCAAGGTCTTGCCGACGGTGGTGCCGAACACGTGCTCGCGCACGCGCGGGTCCTGGCCCAGGCCGGCGAAGCGTTCGGCGTACCACTGCGCCATGGAATCCCTGCGCGCCGACATGCCGTAGGCGAGGAACTTGACCACGGTGCCGTCCGCGCGCGAGCGGTAGCCGCGGCCGACGGTGCTGAAATTCGCCGGCTGCGCCACGTCGAAGCGGCGATCCGCGGTCAGGGCGACCGCCGGGATTGTGCCCGGATCGAGCCCGATGTTGGCCAGGCCGTCGCCGAGCACGGCATGGCCGCTGGGCGAATTCCAGCAGGCTTCCATCGCCGCCCAATCGTTCCAGTATTCCTGGGCTACGCGGTAGACGGCACCGCAGGCCGCCGCCGGCTGCGCGGCGAGGGCGCGGTTGACGACGTAGCGAACGATGCCCTGCGAGGCCTTGCCGTAACGCGTGTGCACGCCGAGGTACCACTGGTCGAACTGCTCCGCACTCATGCCGGCAGGCAGCACCATGACCCAGTTGAGGCTGATCATCGCAACTCCTTCGCCACGTTGCCGCCAGGCCGGTGCGGCGTGTCGTTCAATCCGGTGTGCCGGCACTCGAGCCGGCGCACCGGCCGCGCACCTGCACGATGGCAGGCGCGTCCATGCGGTGTATTGTAAGGCGGCCGTCGCGGCGTCGAATTCGCCGGTTCTTGCTTCGCGCGGCCGGCCGCCCTACAGTTGCGGCGTCATGATCAGACAACAAGCCAGCGACGACGAGCGCTGCGGGGGACCAGACCAGGAATCGTGCATCGGCAGCCAGCCGCCGGCGGAGTGGCCGGTGTTCGCCTGCGCGCGCGACAGAGGCACCGAACTCAAGTCGCGGCAACTGAATGCCCAGGCCCGCTTTCAGGCCGCCTACGCGCGCGCGCGCGACTGCGCCGCGGCCGAAAAGCTGGCGGCGCGCTGAGCCGAGGGCGCCCGCCGACGCGCGAAGCGGCGGACCGGGAGAGCGCCGGAACACGCGGCGGCTGCGCTACCATGAACGCGCCATCCAGCCGGACTCCAGCGATGCACAGCGCGGCAAGCCACTTCCGCGAATTCCTCGCCACCGTGTCGTCGATCGTCGACGCCGGCGCCGGCGAAGCCGCGACCCTGCACCGGGCGACGGACGCGTTGAAGCGCCTGATTGCGCTGGACGACTGGCTCCCCGCAGCGTTCGCGCAAGCCGACCCGGACAAGTACCGGCAGTACCTGCTGTATTGCGATGCCCGCGAGCGCTTCTCGGTGGTGAGCTTCGTCTGGGGCCCGGGCCAGTCCACGCCGATCCACAACCACACGATCTGGGGCCTGGTCGGCATCCTGCGCGGCGCCGAAGCCTCCCGGCGCTACCGCTGGGACGGCGGCGGATCGCTCGTCGTCGACGGCCCCGTGGCCATCCTGGAAGCCGGCTCGATCGAGGCGGTATCCCCGGCGATCGGCGACATCCACCAGGTATCCAATCCGCACCGGGACCGCGTGTCGATCAGCATCCACCTCTACGGCGGCAACATCGGCACGGTCCGGCGCGAAGCGTTCCAGCCGCCGCGCGGCCGCAGCACCTTCGTGTCCGGCTACTCGAACCGCGTGCTGCCGAATTTCTGGGACGAGCGCGGCGCCTGATTATTGCGGCGGACGCGGCCGCTCAGCGCAGCTTGCCGAACACCTGGCTGACCAGCTCGGTGTCGAGGTACTCGTGGATCTCGACGATCTTGCCGCCGCGCACCGTGAGCACGTTGCAGTACACGTTGTCGTAACGGCCGCCGCTCTTGGTCGCCGCCTTGCCGCGCGCTTCGACCACTACACGGTCGCCTTCGCCGACGACCGTGTCGAGCTCGATCCGGATGCCGCCTTCCAGCGCCTCGCCGAGCGGCGCGAACAGGTTCTCCAGCAGGTCCGCTTTCCCCTTGAAGGTCTTGGCGAAGCGGTGGCTGCCGGTCATCACCCAGCGGATGTCGTCGGACAGCCGGCTCATGAACCCGTCCAGGTCGCCCTTGGACACGGCCTCGTAGGCCGCACGCACCAGCTGCTTGTTGGCTTCGGCGCTCATCGTTTATCTCCTCGCAGGTCGTTTTGTCGACGGAACCACTTTACGGGACGCGGTCCACGCCGGTCTATGGGCTGCTGCGGCGCGTGCCGCGCGCCGGCCGCAAGCGGCGCCCGTCGATGCAGTAAGCTTCTGCGGACGCGGATCGGGCGATCCGGCACACCGGGAGCAGGCGAAACGATATGGGCACCCACGCAGCGTTGGCGGCCGGCAAGGCCGCGGTGATCACCGGGGCGGCCAGCGGCATCGGCCTGGCGGCGGCGAAGCGCTTTGCCGGACTGGGCATGCAGGTGCTGATGGCGGACGTCGATCGCGGGCCGCTGGAGGCCGCGGCGGCGGAAGTCCGCCCGCTTGCGCAGCAGCACGGCGCCAAGGTCGTGGCGCGGCCGGTGGACGTCTCGCAGTTTGCCGAGGTGGCCGCGCTGAAGGACGCCGCGTACGCCGCCTTCGGCCGCGTCGACGTGCTGATGAACAATGCCGGCACTTCCAGGACGACCGGCAGCTGGGAGGCGCTGGAGGACTGGCGCCGCATCGTCGAGGTGAACCTGTGGGGCGTCATCCACGGCGTGCACGCGTTCGCCCAGGCGATGATCGACCAGCAGGCGCCGGCGCTGATCGTCAACACCGGCTCCAAGCAGGGCATCACCAATCCCCCGGGCAACCCGGCCTACAACGTCAGCAAGGCCGGCGTGAAGGCGGCCACCGAGGCCCTGCAGCATGCCCTGCGCAATACCCCGGGCTGCCAGGTCAGCGCCCACCTGCTGGTGCCCGGCTACACCTATACCGGCATGACGCGCCAGCACGCCGCGGAAAAGCCCGCCGGTGCCTGGCTGCCGGAGCAGGTGGTGGACACCATGATCGAGGCCGTCGGCCGCGGCAGCTTTTACATCATCTGTCCGGACAACGAGGTAACTCCGGCGGAGGACGCGCGGCGCATCCTGTGGGCGGCGGGCGACCTGGTGCACGGCCGGCCGGCGCTGTCGCGCTGGCATCCCGATTACCGCGAGGCATTCCAGCAATTTGCGCCGTGAGCGGCCTGGAAGCAGGCGCGGCCGCGCCGCGGGGCGGGTGAAGCACGGCCACCGGCGCCGCCGCCCGGCATGAGCGCATTGCTGCTGCTGCTGGTCTGCCTGGCGCTAGGCGTCCTGGTCGCGCGCTTCGCCGCGCCGCCGGCCGACATGGCGCGCGGCATCAACTGGTGGGTCATCAACATCGCCCTGCCGGCGCTGGTGCTCAGGCTGATCCCGCAGACGCATTTCGAGCCGCAGCTGTGGTTCCTGGTGGCGTCGATGTGGCTGGTGTTCGGCGGCTCCTGGCTGCTGTTCGGCTGGCTGGGCCGGCGGCTTGGCTGGGGCCGCAGCCGCACCGGCGCCATGGTGCTGGTCTGCGGCCTGGGCGCCACCTCGTTCATCGGCTTTCCGATGATCGAGGCGCTGCGCGGCGCGCCGGGCCTGCAGTACGCCATCATCGCCGACCAGCTTGGCTGCTACACCGCATTGGCCGCGGGCGGCATCGCCGTGACCGCGGTCTACGCCGGCCACCGCGTGCTGCCCAGCCACGTCGTGCGCCGCATCCTCGCCTCGCCGCCGATCTGGGCGCTGGCCGGTGGCGTCGCCGTCGGCCTGCTCGGCCCGATGCCGGCGGCGCCGGCCTACGTGCTGGAGCGCCTGGGCCAGAGCATGGGCCCGCTGGCGCTGTTCTCGGTCGGCCTGCAGTTCCGCCTGCACGCCGCGCGCGGCCAGCTCGGACTGGTGGCCCTGGGCCTGGGCTGGAAAATGGCGCTGGCGCCGCTGGCCTGCTACCTGCTGGCCGTGGCCACCGGCGTCGGCGGCCTGGTGCTGGCGACCGGCGTGCTGCAGGCCGCCGCGGCGCCGATGGTGTCCGGCGTCATCCTGGCCCAGCAGTACGAGCTGGAGCCGCCGCTGGCGGCCAGCCTGCTGGGCGCGGGCATCCTGGTGTCGCTGCTGTGGCTGCCGCTGCTGAACCTGGCGCTATGAGCGTCGCTTTGGCTTTCTAGCTGCTGGCCGCCTGCACACAGGCCCCGCTGCTCACCAGGGCCTCGATCTCGCTTTCGCTCAGCCCCGCTTCGGTCAGCAGCTCGCGGCTGTGCTCGCCCAGGCGCGGCGCCGGGCGCCGGATTGTCGGCGGCGTCCTGGACCACTGCGAGCCCAGCGGCATGGCGCGGACGCGGCCTTCGCTGGGATGCTGCGTCCACTGGAAGTAGCCGGTATCCCCCAGGTGCGGATCGTCCAGCAGCGACTCCAGCGTGTGCACCTCGGTATACGGGATGTCGAGGCGCTTCAGCGCCTCGACCCACTCCACCGTGCTGCGCCGCGCGTACTCGTCCTGCGCCAGGGCGTAGAGCGCGTCGATGTGCTCGGTGCGCGCGGCGATGGTGGAGAAGCGCGCGTCGGTCACCAGCTCGGGCCGGCCGACGAACTCGAAGAAGCGGAACCAGTGGCGGTCGGTGTAGGCCAGCGCGGCGACGTAGCCGTCGGCGGTGCGGTACGGCCTGCGGTAGGGCGACAGCAGCCGCGAATAGCCCATCGGCCCCAGCGGCGGGTCGAAGCTGGCGCCGGCCATGTGCTCGCCCAGCACCATCGGCACCATCGTCTCGAACATCGGCACCTCGATGCACTGGCCCTCGCCGCTGCGCTCGCGGTGGAACAGCGCGGCGATCACCGAGTAGGCGGCGCTGAGCGCCACCATGCGGTCGATCAGCGCGGCCGGGATGTAGCAGGACTGTCCCACCGCGCGCTCGAACAGGCTCGGCATCGCCACCGCACCCTGGATGAGGTCGTCGTAGGCCGGGCGGTCGGCGTGCCGCCCGCCCGAACCGTAGCCGAACGCGCCGCAATGCACGATGCGCGGATTGACCGCCGCCACGCTGGCGTAGTCGAAGCCGAGCCGCGCCAGCGCCTGCGGCCGCATGTTGTGCAACAGCACGTCGGCCGTGGCGACCACGCGCATCAGCGCGGCGCGCGCCGCTGGCTGCTTGAGGTCCAGCACCAGGCTGCGCTTGTTGCGGTTGACGTGCAGGAAGGTGGCGCCCATGCCGGGGTTGCGCGCCGCGCCGACGCCGCGGGTGGAGTCGCCGCCCGGCGATTCCACCTTGACCACGTCGGCGCCGAGGTCGCCGAACACCTGCGAGGCCACCGGGCCGAGCAGCACCGCGGTCATGTCGACCACACGCACGCCGGCCAGCGGCCCGGCCGCCGTCATCCCGCGACGCCCCGGCGCGAGCTGGCCGCCGCCTTACTTGACGTCATACAGCGCGAACGTCCACAGCGAGCCGCCGGTGGGGACGTTCTTCAGGCGCTCGTCGCCGCCGAACAGCGAGTAGGCGCCGCCGATGCCGCTGGCCACGGTGACGTACTGGCGGCCGTTGCGCTCCCAGGTCACCGGCAGGCCGACGATGCCCGAGCCGGTCTGGAACTGCCACAGCTTCCTGCCATCGGCGGCGTCGAACGCCATGAAGGCGCCGCTCTGCGTGCCGGTGAAGACCAGGCCGCCATCGGTGGACAGCACGCCGCCGAAGTTGGGGATGTCGAAACCCACTTTCCACTTGGACTTGCCGGTGAGCGGGTCGATCGCGCGCAGGTAGCCGCGGTTGCCGTCGGCCGGCCAGGTCCAGCCGTTGAGATCGACGCCGGTGAACCACTGGCCGCGGTTGTGCTCCTGCTTTTCGGTGCGGTACGGATAGCCGAAATTGAGCGTGTTGGCGAAGGCGGTGCGCGTGTTCGGGTCGTACGACATCGGCGACCAGTTCTTGCCGCCCAGCGCCGACGGCCAGATCTCCACCGGCTTGTCCATTTCCGGCGTGCTGCGCACCTGGGTGGTGAGGTCGCTGTCGATCGGCCGGCCGCTCTTCAGGTCGATGCCCTTGGCCCAGTTGATCTTGTCGACGAAGGGGTTGGCCGCCAGCAGCGCGCCGGTGGCGCGGTCCAGCACGTAGAAGAAGCCGTTGCGGTTGGCCTGGATGATGACCTTGCGCGGCACGCCGCCGTAAGGCAGCTCGGCCAGGATCAGCTCGTTGGTGCCGTCGTAGTCGTAGGGATCGTTCGGGCTGAACTGGTAGTGCCAGACGATCTCGCCGGTCTTGGGCCGGATGGCGATGGCCGAGCAGATGTACAGGTTGTCGTGCGGCTTGTCGCCCGGGTTGCGCAGCGCCGGGTTCCAGGGCCCGCCGTTGCCCACGCCCCAGTACACCAGGTCCAGGTCCGGATCATACGAGCCGGTCAGCCAGGTCGAGCCGCCGCCGCGCAGGTAGTTGTCGCCCGCCCAAGTGTCGCCGCCGGGCTCGTCCGGCGCGGCGGTGGTGAAGCGCCGCCACAGGTGCTTGCCGCTGGCCGGGTCCCAGCCATCGATGAAGCCGCGCGTGCCCAGCTCCGCGCCGGAAATGCCGGTGATGACGATGCCGTCGGCGATCAGCGGCGCGCCGGTCATCGAGTAGCCGTCCTTGTAGTCGGCCGCCTGCTGGCGCCACAGCTCCTTGCCGGTCTTCATGTCCAGCGCCACCACGAAGGCGTCCAGGGTGCCACGGAACAGCCGGCCGTCATACGCGGCCGCGCCGCGGTTGTGCGAGCCGCAGCAGACCACCGCGTGCACGTCCTGCGGCACCGTGACCGGCGTCTTCCACAACTGCTTGCCGCTCAGCGCGTCCAGCGCCACGGTGGCGTCGGTGGTGGTGACGTACATCACCCCCTCGATCACCAGCGGCTGCGATTCCTGCGGGTAGTTGTTCGACAGGCTCAGGTTCCACACCGGCACCAGGTGCTTGACGTTGGCCTTGTTGACCTGCTTGAGCGGGCTGTGCCGCTGCAGGTCGTAGCCCATGCCGTAGGTGGTGATGTCGCCCGGCGTCTTCTGGTCGCCCTTCAGGTCCGCGGCGGTGGGCGCCGCGGCCCAGGCCGGCAGGCTCGCGCACAGCAGCAACCCCAACAGATAGGTTCTCATCCTGCTTGTCTCCCCCATGTCTGATCGCCCCGGACGTGTGTCCGCCGGTCAGGCCCGGCTTGCGCCGGCACGCGGAACTCCACGCGCCGGCCAGGCGGGCCTGCAGCCGATACTATAGGTCAAGCCCGCCGCCGCGGTCGCCGGCACCGGATGTCCCCATTGCGCGCGCGTCGCGCCTGGCACCGGGCCTCCTGAATTCGCCGGCCCGCTGTGCGATGATGCAGCCAGCCTTGGAAAAAGCGGCCTAGCGACAGGCGGCTACGACAAATTGCCGGGTGGACTCGTGAATCGCCTATTCCTGTACCTGCAAGCCGCCATCCTTGCCGTCGTCCCGCAGCTGGCGCTCGCCGGGAACGAGCAGGCGCAGGGCCACGCCGCCGCCGGGCATGCCGTGGCGCGCACCTGGTGCACCGGCTGCCACGTCGTCGATGCCGGCCAGAAAGTTGCCAGCGCCGCCGGCGCACCCAGCTTTGCAGCGATCGCGGCGATGCCGTCGTCGACGCCGCAGGCGCTGCACGCATTCCTGGCGGCGCCGCATCCGCCGATGCCGGACTTCCAGGTCTCGCGCCAGCAGGTCGACGACATCACCGCCTACATCCTGAGCCTGAAAAAGCCTTGATCCGCACCGGGCGCCGCGCCGGAACACGATGGAACGACAAGACGTGATGAACGCCTCCCCGCAGCCCGGCCGCGCCGCGAACATCCTGGGCCAGCCGTTCACGCTGCCCAACGGCAGTGTGATCCGCAACCGCCTGGCCAAGTCGGCGATGAGCGAAACCCTGGGTACGCTGCACGACAACCGCCCGACGCCGGCGCTGGAGACGCTCTACGGGCGCTGGGCCGAGGGCGGCGTCGGCCTGTGCATCAGCGGCAACGTCATGATCGACCGCCGCGCGCTGGGCGAAATCGGCAACATCGCGGTGGAGAACGAACGCGACCTCGACGCGCTGCGCCGCTGGGCCGCCGCCGGCACCCGCAACGGCACGCAGCTATGGATGCAGCTCAACCATCCGGGCAAGCAGGCGCCCAAGGGGCTGAACCGCGAAAACGTCTCGCCCTCGGCGATTCCGTTCCGGCCCGACATGGCGCGCTTCTTCCCGGTGCCGCGCGCGCTGGCGGAAGCCGAGATCGAGGACATCGTGCGGCGCTTCGGGCGCGCCGCGGAAGTCGCCCGCAAGGCCGGCTTCAGCGGCGTGCAGATCCACGGCGCGCACGGCTATCTGGTCAGCCAGTTCCTGTCGCCGCACCACAACCAGCGCGGCGATGGCTGGGGCGGCAGCGCGGAAAAGCGCCGGCGCTTCGTGCTCGCGGTGCTGGGAGAAATCCGCCGGCGCGTGGGCCGCGATTTCCCGGTGGGCATCAAGCTGAATTCGGCCGACTTCCAGCGCGGCGGATTCACCGAGGAGGAGTCGCTCGATTCCATCCGCGCGCTGGCTGCCGCCGGCATCGACCTGGTCGAGATCTCGGGCGGTACCTACGAGGCGCCGGCGATGACCGGCGCGGGCGCGGCCAAGGCCAGCACGCGCCTGCGCGAGGCCTATTTCATCGAGTTCGGCGAAAAGGTGCGGCGCGAGGTGGCGGTGCCGCTGATGCTGACCGGCGGATTCCGCAGCCTGGCCGGCATGGCCGCGGCGGTCGAATCCGGCGCCGTCGACCTGGTCGGCTTGGCGCGCCTGCTGGCGGTGGAGCCGGACGCGCCGGCGCGCCTGCTGCGCGGCGAGGAGCCGCTGCAGGCCATCCGGCCGATCACCACCGGGATCAAGCCGGTGGATCGCATGGCGCTGATGGAGGTGGCCTGGTACACGCGCCAGTTGCACCGCATCGGCGCAGGCGGCCAGCCGCGGCCCGGCGAATCGGCGCTTTACGCGTTCGCCTCCGGCATCCTGCAGAACGGCTGGAGCACGTTCAAGCGCAACCGCGCGCTGGCCTGACGTGGGTTATGGTTGTCTGCGCAAGCATCATCGACCCGATCGACAGGAGGAGTGCGCATGGACAAGGAACCCGGCAACGGTAGCCCGGCCACGCTCGAACGCCGCGTGTGGGAGCTGCAGCAGCGCGAGCTGATCACCGAAACGCTGGTCAACTATTGCATGCAGGTCGACCGCAACGATCCCGCGCAGATCGTCGAGCAGGTGTTCTGCGAAGACGGCTGCTTCGAGCTCGGCGAGCGCCACGCGGTGGTGGGCCACGACAACCTGCGGCTGATGTTCGCCAAGACGCTGGCCGCGTTCAGCGCCACCAGCCACCACCTGTCGAATGTCGTCATCCGCTTCACCGGCGAGGCGAGCGCCGAAGCGACCGCCTACATCTACGCCTGGCACCTGCACGCCGCGGACGGCCACCGCATCGACCTGTGGGGGCGCTACCAGGATCGGCTCGCGCTCACGCCGAAAGGCTGGCGCATCAGCCGCCGGCGCCTGCTCGCCGCCGGCTCGGACGGCTGGGAGAACGCGCCGTTCGGCGCGGTCGAGCGGCTGCCCAATCCCGCGCACACGCCGTCGCCGGCGATCACCCGGCGCTAGCGGCTCAATCGAACGGCGGCCGCACGCCGGTATAGGGCAATTGCTCGATCAGCTCGAGCATGATGCCATCGGGGTCGCGGAAGATCACCACCTGGCGCCGGCCTGATTCGCCCAGGTCCCAGGTTTCGACCGGCCCGACCGGCGCATGCCCGGCCTCGAGCAGGCGCGCCCGCGCGGCCGCGATGTCGTCGACTTCGAAGGCCACCCGCACGATGCCGAGGTGGTTGGCCACTGGGTACGGCTCGCCGTAGGGCTTGGGCAGGGTCCATTCGAGCACGTCGATGGGGCTGCGCGAATCCGAGCGCACGCCCAGCAAGGTCGCCGCGAACTGCATCTGCCCCTGGTGCTCCACGCCGTCCGGATGGCGCAGGCAGTCGCCGAGCGAGCCGTTGCCGGCCGGCTGCGGCTGGCCCGGGGCCAGGTAGGCTTGCAGGTCCAGGCCGAGCGTGTCGCGGTAAAAACGGTTCGAGCGCGCGAGGTTGCGCACGTTGAGGTTGCAGTGATGCATCATGCCCGGGTAAACCACCTTGCCGGCCGGATCCTCGGCGCCGATCATCTCCAGCGTGTTGCCGTCGGGATCGCGGTAGGCGAACACCGTCACGGCGAAGCCCTCGGGCGTAAGCACGATCGAGCTCGGCTCGCCATACGGACGGCCGCCGTGCGCCAGCACGCGCCGGTAGGCTTCGTCCAGGTTGCCCACCAGCGAGTTCTGCCGGTAGATGCCGACATGGTTGGCTTCGCGGTAGGGCTGGCCGACCGGCGCCGGGCTTTTCCACTGCACCAGGTGCATGAAGCGCGCTGGAAACTCCGCCACCACGCCGCCGGGCGGCGAGGCGTCCTTCCTGTTCTCCAGCACCCAGCCCTCGAACTGGCCGCGCTCGATGCCGAGCCCGGCGTAGCGCTGCGCGGGGCCGTTGATGCGCTGGCGGCGCTGCACCGGGAAGGTGTTCTCGTAAAACTCCACCGCGCGATCCAGGTCGGCGACGTTGATCACGACGTGGGAAAAGCGGTTGATGTGGCCGCGCAGGCCATGGCGCAGGCGATCGAGCGGCACGGCTGCGGGTCGAGGCTCATGGTTCATTGCAATCCTCCAGGCACGCCGCCGCAAGCGCTACCGCGGCATCGGCAGGTGCGCAGCTTGGCGCACGGCCTTGCGGCGGTGCAAGCGGCGGCGGCGCCGCGCTGCGCCTGCTGCATGCTATGTTCACGCACCGGCCGGGTCGGCCGGCCTGCGGGGCCGGCCTGCGGGCCAAATCAAGAACAGTTCAGCGAGGCCGGGCCGCACCCTTGGCAGCTTCAGGTGCGGCGGCGCCGGCCGCACCAGCGGATCGAGCGATGTCGAAGGCGTTCATTGCAGGCGGCACCCGGCCATGATCGACGTGCTGCTGGCCAGCGAGAAGAAGGACACCCTGGAGCAGCTCAGGCGCGTGCTGCAGCCGCATGCGCAGGAGTGGGAGATCCGCAGCGCCGCCGGCGCCGAGCAGGCCCTGGCGGCGCTCGCCGAGCGGCCGGCGCAGGTCGTCGTCAGCGACCTGCAGCTGCGCGGCAAGGGCGGCGCGGACTTCCTGGAGCAATTGAGCGGGCGCCATCCGGAAACCGTACGCTTCGTCCTGTCCGGCGAGATCAGCCGCCCGGACGCCGCGCGCGCCATCGCCAGTGCCCACCAGGTCTTTCCTGCCGCCGGCGGCATGGAGCTGGCGTGCCGCGCGATTGAAAGCGTGGCGGCGCTGCTGTCCAAGGCGGCGCGGCCGGCGGTCAGGCGCGCGATCGACGCGGTGCACGCCTTGCCGCCGCTGCCGGCGATCTATTTCAAGCTGCGCGAGGAGCTGGACAAGCCCACCGCCACCGCCGCGAGCATTGCCCGCGTCATCGAGCACGACCCTGCCATCAGCGTGCGCCTGCTGCAGATGGCGAATTCACCTTACTTCGGCTTCGGCCGCCCGGCGATGAGCGTGCGCGAGGCCACCACGCGGCTGGGCCTGCAGCAGATCCAGAGCGTGGTGCTGCTGCTGGCGATGACCGCGGCCAAGGTGCCCACGCGCCTGCCCAGGGGATTTTCGCTGTCCGGCGCGCAGGCCCGCGCCGAGCGGGTGGCGACCACCGCCGCCGCGATCCTGTCGGTTCCCGACGATCGCCGCACCGCGTTTTCGGCCGGCATGCTGCATCACGTCGGTTATTTCGTGCTGGCCCTGCGCATGCCCGACGACTACGAAAGAGTAATGGCGGCGGCGTCCGCCTCCGGGCGGCCGGTGGATCGCGTCGAGGCCGAGCTGCTGGGTTGCGACCATGCCGAGGTCGGCGCGTTCATGCTCACCTTGCTGGGCCTGCCGGTGCCGCTGGCGGAGGCGGTGGCACTGCATCACCGGCCGTCCGTCTCCAAGGAATGGTTCGGCGCCGCCGCCGCGGTCCACATCGCCTGCCTGCTGGCGGCGCAAGCCGAAGGGCAGCCGGTGCCCGAGGAAGCCTGGGACCAGGAGTTCCTGGCCAGCCTGCCGCCGCCGGCCCGTGCCTTGATCGACCGCTGGCGCGCCGGCGAGCCGGTGCGCGCGGTGCAATGACCCGGCCGGCGCGCCGCTTGCACGACGGAAGGCGGCTGCCGTAGATTCGAAACAGGCCCATGCAGCACAACTATTAAACGTAGACGGATCAAACGTCAGCGGGCCACTGGGGGATTCG
>JADHNH010000096.1 GCA_016779605.1 Nevskia sp.
CGAGGCGCTAAGGGGCGAGGTGGGGCTGATCTACGCTACAGGCTCGAAGCCTCAGGGCGGGCACAGTACCCCCGCCTCGCCGTGCACCCGTTCGCGTTTCGGGCGCGGATATAAGATACAAGGGCGGGCCGCGCCCGCCGCGCATTCTTCCGACGTAAATGGCGGGCACGGCCCGCCCTACCTCCCGAAACTTCAGAGCCTGGCGCGGCTCCAGCCGCGGCCGCGCCAGAGCCAGGTGAAAATGAGCGTCTGCGCAGCGCGGTAGGCCGCCAGCAGCAGCCATACCTGCGTCAGTCCCGCATGCAGCAGGGTGGCGGCGGTCCAGGCCAGCGGCAGGAACACGCCCCACTGCATGCCCACCGACACGCGCATCACCGCCGCGCTGGCGCCGGCGCCGAGCAGGGCCTGCATCAGCACCATGCCCAGGCCGTCGAGCAGCACCGTGGTGCCGACCAGCCGCAGCGGCGCCACGCCGATTTCGATCAGCGCCGCGCCGGCCGGGCCGCCGCCCACGAACAGGCCCAGCACCGTGCGCGGCAGCAGCAGCATGACCAGCGCCAGCGCGCCGAACACCCACCAGCTCGTGCGAAACACGTCCCAGGCCCAGCGGTAGGCGTCGGCCGGATCGCCGCGGCCCAGCGCCTGGCTGCAGAAGGTGGCCGCGGCCAGGCCAAAGCCCATCGCCGGCAGCACCGCCGCCAGCGTGATGTTGACCAGCACCTGCGCCACCGCCAGCTCCGCCGTGCCGATGCGGCCGACGATCCAGAACAGCGCCACGAATCCCGCCGAGAACAGCAGCTGCTGCGCGCAGGACGGCAGGCCCAGGCGCAGCAGGGCGGCCAGCTCCTGCGGCGTCGGCAGGCGCTGGGCGAAGCCGGCACCGCGCGCCGAGCGCCAGCCCAGGGAAAAATACGCCGCCGTCCCGGACAGGGCGCTGACCATGCTGGCCAACCCGGCGCCGCGCACCCCCAGCGCCGGCACCGCGCCGCTGCCGAAGATCAGCAGGCGGTCAAGCACGATGTTGAGCACGCACATCAGCAGCAGCGTGCGCAGGTAATGCGCCGAGCGCTTCACCGCGCTCCAGTAGCCGCGAAACGAGAAGTTGATGCCGATCGCCACCACTGCCACCAGCCGCAGGCGCAGGTATTGCGCGCCCAGGCGCGCCACCTCCGGGTCGTGGTTGAGGCGCGCGCACAGCCACGGCGCCAGCGCGATCAACGAGGCCGACAGCGGCAGGCCGATCGCCGCGGACAGCAGGATGCCGCCGTTCAGCGGCACCGCCGCCACCTCGTGGCGGCCCTCGCCCTGGCGCCGCGCGGCCAGCGCCTGCACCGCGGTGGAAAGCCCGGTGACGGTGGAGAACGCCATGAAGTTCAGGAAACTGCCCAGGCCCACCGCGGCCAGCGCCGCCGCGCCCAGGTGCCCGACCATGGCGGTGTCGACCAGGTTGAGCACGATCTGCGAGGCCAGCGCGCCGATGATCGGCAAGGCCAGCTGCCAGATCTGGCGCAGGCGCCCGTCGCTCGCGCGGCCGAGCCGGTAGGCGCCGCCGAAGGCGGTCATGGGCGCGCCGGCGCCGCGGGCGGGCGGCGCGTCTGCTTGCCCGCGGTGGGCACGGTCAGGCCGAGGCGCAATTTCGGTTCCGGCAGGTCGGTGGCGAAATCCACGGCAAGTTTTGCGCCGTGAACGTGACCATTTGCCGGCAGCGCCACCGCCGGCCTCAACGCGTGCCGGCCTTGCTGGTGCCGTCGATCACGTTGACCACCGCCGCGGCGAGCTGGAACGGCCGCTCGCCGAGCAGCGCCGCCAGGCGCGCCGGCAGGTGGCGCTTGTCGAACCGCAGCAGGGACACCTGGGCGAAGCCCGGCTGCGTGCCGCCGGCGCCGCCTTCCCAGGTCTGCGCCAGCGGGCCTTCGCCGCCGGTATCGATCCCCAGGCCCTTGAGCCGCTCGGCTTCCGGCAGCAGCGCGCGCGAGCCGGCCGCCAGGTCCGCGGTCGATGCGCGCAGCTCCAGCCAGGAGTTGAGGTCGTGCTGCAGCAAGGGTGCGGCGACCTGGCGCAGCAGCGGGCGCTCCAACGCGCGCAGCAGCCATTGCGCCGTGCGCGGCACCGGCACGCCGCTGCCGTCCCGGGCGGCCTGCCGGGCACCGGCAAGCGCCGCCCGCGTGCTGGCGAAGTTGGCCTGCAGGTGCGCGCGCAGCCGCAGGTGTTCGCCGGCGCCTTGCGGCGTGGCGGCCAGCTCCAGCTTCAGGCTCCACAGCGGCTTGCCGCTGGCACCGGGAATCTCGGCGGCCAGCGAGTAGCCTTCGCCCTCCGCGCGCACCGGCGCAAAGCGGCGCAGACGATTTAACATCGGCAGCTTCATGGAAAGCGGCTCTGCATCAGCATGAGTTCATCTTACCGCTTCGCGGTCAGCGGCCGCGTGCAGGGCGTGGGCTTCCGTGCCTCGGCGCAGGGCCGCGCCGCCGCGCTCGGCCTGCGCGGCTGGGTGCGCAACCGCGCCGACGGCGCCGTGGAAGGCCTTGCCTGCGGCGAGGACGCGGCGCTGGCGGCGTTCCGCGCCTGGCTGCAGCGGGGCCCGCCGGCGGCGCGCGTCAGCGCGGTGGAATGGTCGCCGGCGAGCGACGACGGCCAGACCGGCTTCCTGGTGCGCCGCTGAGGCGGCGGCTCAGACGCTCCGGACCAGCAGCCGGATCAGCCGCCGCGTGAAATCCGTGTACGGCGGATAAAACATGGATGCCAGCGCCACGCGGGTGCGCACCACGCCGCGCTCGTGCGAAAAGGTCTTGAAGCCATAGTGGCCATGGGCGTTGCCGATGCCGGAATAGTTGACGCCGCCGAACGGCAGGTTGCCCTGCAGGAACTGCACGACGGTGTTGTTGATGCACATGCCGCCGGAGCTGGTGTGCGTGGTCACCTTGTCGATGGTAGCGGCGGTACGGCTCCAGACGTACAGCGCCAGCGGCTTGGGATCGGCGTTGATCTGGCGGATCACCTCGTCGATGTCGGTGAACGGCGCGATCGGCAGCAGCGGGCCGAAGATCTCCTCGCGCATGACGCGGGCATCCGCCGGCACGTTGTCCAGCAGCGTCGGCGAGATGTAGCAGGAGGCCTCGTCCACCGCGCCGCCGGCCAGGGTACGCGCGCCGCGCGCCACCGCGTCGTCGAGCAGGCCCTTGATGCGCGCGGTGTGGCGCTGGTTGACCACGCGGGCGAGGTAGGGGCTGGCGCGCTGCGCCGCGGCGTCGGCGCCATAAAACGTCTCCAGCGCCTGCCGGCAGTGGCGCACGAATTCGTCCTTGACCTGTGCGTGCACGAAGATATGGTCGGGCGCGATGCAGGTCTGCCCGCTGTTGGTGAACTTGGACCAGACGATGTTGCAGGCCGCGCCCTTCAGGTCCGCGCTGGCGTCGACGATGGTGGGCGATTTGCCGCCCAGCTCCAGGGTGACGCTGCTCAGGTGGCGCGCCGCCGCGGCCATGACGATCTTGCCCACCGCCGTCGAGCCGGTATAGAAAATGTGGTCGAATGGCAGGTCCAGCAGCGCCTGCGCGATCTTGCCGTCGCCCTCGAAGATCGCCACCTCGTCCTCGGGAAAGACCTCGCGCACGATGCGGCACATCAGCGCCGACAGCTGCGGCGTCATCTCCGAGGGCTTGAGGATCGCCGTGTTGCCGGCGGCGATGGCCGAGATCAGCGGGCCGAACGTGAGGTTCACCGGGTAGTTCCACGGCGACACGATCAGGCAGCGCCCGCGCGGCTGGTATTGCACCCAGCCGCTGGAGCCGATGGTGGCGCGCGTCGGCCACACCCGCGTCGGCTTCATCCACTTGCGCAGCCGGCGCCGCGCGTCGTTGGCCTCGGCCAGCACCGGCATGATTTCGGTGAGGTCGATCTCCGCCGGCGGCTTGCGGAAGTCGGCCTCGCCGGCGCGGTACAGGTCCGCGGTGTGGGCGAGTACGGATTCCTTGAGCCGGGTGATGCGCGCCAGCCGCTCCTGGCAGGTGGAGCCGCGCAGGCGCAGCGCGGTGGCGAGCTGGCGCTCGAACACGCGCCGGATTTCGGCCTCTACGTCTTCCGCGGGGGGCGAAGGCAGGTAGGAAACGGCGGTGTTCATGCTTGCGACACTCCTGCGCCGGCGCACCGGCCGCACGGTCTGTGGCTCCGGCGGACAGCCTATAACAGAACCGGCTGCGCCGGCGTGCGCGGCGGCCTCAGGTCGGCCAGATGTGCACGCCGTACTTCCAGTAGCCGAGCACGTTGGCCAGCCGCGCATCCTGGTCCGCCGGCACCGGCAGCACCTCGCCCTGCACCAGCGGCGCCACGTACGGCGCCAGGGTGGCGCCGCCGCCGCCGGTGAGCACGATGGCGTCGAGGTCCCAGTCGTCCAGCCACAGGCGGTTGGCGTCGGTGGCGATGCGCGTGGCCAGCTGCGTGAAAGCCTGCGCGATCAGGCCGGTCAAGTCGTATTTCTGGCCGCGGATCTTGATGCTGCCGCGCGCCACCGCCTCGTACAGCCGGTAGATCTCGATCTGCGTGCCGCTTTTCTCGTGCAGCAGGTTGGCCAGCGCGTTGTAGGCCACCGAGATGCCGGAGTCGGTGGACAGGCTGCCGCGCTCGGAATAGCGCGTCTTGTCGCTGATGGTGAAGTCGGTGGTGCGGAAGCCGATGTCGATCACGCCGATCTTCTCGGTGACGAAGCGCTGCTGCAGCACCTTGCCCTGGCCGTCGAGCATCAGGTTGAACAGCGAGCCGAACGGCTGCGGCACCACCCGCACCTTTTCGATGTAGACGGTCTTCTCCTCGCGCTCGCCGTTGGGCCAGACCATGGTGATGGCGTGGCGCTGCTGCAGCAGGGTGGTGAGGATCTCGCGGTACTTGCGGAAGAAGCTGATCGGCAGGCCGGTGACCAGGCGCACCGGGTCGCCATGCTCGGCAAAGGGCGCCAGCGCGGCCAGGCCCAGCGTGCGGGCGTACTTGCCGAGGAACTGCGAGGGGTCCAGGGTGAAGCCGCGGCCGCGCGACTGGGTTTCGGCCAGCTCGCCGACGAACACTTCCTCGCCGCCGGTGACGAAGTGCCGCGGCAGCGCCTGCTGGCCCGGCAGCAGCGACTCGGAGAACTGCACCGGGTTGGCCTCGCCGACGATCGACTTGAACACCTGGTGCTGGCGGCCGTCGGTCGCCTTGGTGTAACCGAAGCCGATGTCCGCCGCCAGAATGCGCATGCCCGTAGCCCCCGCAACGATGGTGCGCGGTTGTAGCACGCGATCCGGATGCGGTCAAAGCCGCACCGCGCCTGGATTTCCGGCGGCTTGGCGGAGCCCGCCGCGGCACGCTTGGGCTAGAATCGCGGCGCTGCCCCGGAGTTCCGCTTGAGCATGTTCCGCACCGCACGACACGCCTTCGCACTGTGGCTGACGCTGGCCGCGGTGCTGTATCGCGCGCTGATCCCCGACGGCCTGATGCCGGCCGCCGGGCCGGATGCTGCCGGCGCAGTGCTGGTGCTGTGTTCCGGCGGCCTGCTCAAGGACAGCGGCGGCGAACGCCCGGGCAAGCCGCAGGCCCACGCCTACACGCAATGCGCCTTCGCCGCGGCCGCGACCGCCGCGCCGCTGCCAGCCACTCCGGCCGTCGGCGGCTTCTCCCGCATGGCCACCGCGGTCGCCCCGGCTTTCATGGGCCTGGCCGCCGCCGCGCGCATCCCGCTGCCGCCGGTACGCGGCCCACCCTCGTTCTCCTGATCTGAAAGCCGCCGCCTGGCGCGGCGCGGTCTTGCCGCGCCGCGCGCACGCGCGCCGTTCGCGTCTGCACGATCACTGGAGAACCCGATGTCTTTCGTTTACCGTTTCGCCGGCGCCGCCTGCGCGGCCGCCTGCCTGGTTTCCGCCCCCGCCTTGGCCTGCTCGAGCTGCGGCTGCACGCTCGGCACCGAGTGGGCCTCGCAGGGCTATTCCACCGGCACCGGCCTGCGCCTGGACCTGCGCTACGACTTCGTCGACCAGAGCCAGCTCCGCCTCGGCGCACATGCAGTGGACAAGCACAGCTACGTGCCGGCGGACCCGGACCAGGAAATCCAGCAGGGCACGCTGACCCGCTTCTACACGCTGTCGGCCAGCTACAACCTGAGCCGCGACTGGGGCCTGGACGTGCAGCTGCCGTACCTGGACCGCCAGCACCAGACCATCGGCACCGCCGGCGCGGCGGTCTCCGGCTCGCAGGATTCCGGCATCGGCGACCTGCGCATCCTCGGCCGCTTCCAGGGACTGTTTGCGGACCGCACGCTGGGGCTGCAGTTCGGCCTGAAGCTGCCCACCGGCGCGTTCCACGGCCGCTTCGGCAGCGGCCCGCAGGCCGGCAGCCCGCTGGACCGCGGGCTGCAGCCGGGCAGCGGCACCACCGACCTGCTGCTGGGGATCTATCACTACCAGCCGATCGGCCGCGACTGGGACCGCTTCGGCCAGCTGCAGCTGCGCCAGGCCATCGACTCGCGCGAGCAGTTCCGGCCCAGCACCCAGGTCACCGCCAACTTCGGCCTGCGCTACGTCGCCAACCCGGCGCTAATCCCGCAGCTGCAGGTCAACTTGCGCTGGGAAGGCCACGAAACCGGCGTGCAGGGCGACTACGCCAACAGCGGCGACCGCGCCGTGTTCATCAGCCCCGGCCTGACCGTGCGCGTGCGGCGCGGCCTGCAGGCTTACGGCTTCCTGCAGCTGCCGGCCTACCAGTACTACCACGGCCTGCAGCTGGCGCCGACCTACACCGTCTCGGCGGGCGTCAGCTACGGCTTCTGAGCGCCGCGGGCGGGCAGCAGCGGCGCCAGCGTCTTGTCCAGCAGCGCGGGGGCGTACACCACGGGATCGCCGCTGCCGCCGTCCACCCGCAGGATGCCCTGGCGGTCGATGACGAACGTGATGGGCAGGCGCCAGATGCGCCCGTAGCCGGCGGCCTGCGCCTGCCCATACATCGCCACCGGGAACGGCAGCGTGGCGGCGACCTGCCGCACCTTGGGCAGGTCCTCGGGGTCGTCCATGCTCACCGCCAGCACCGCCAGCCCGTCGCCACGGTGGCGCCGGTAATAGTCGGCGAAGGCCGGCAGCTCGGCGCGGCACGGCACGCACCAGGTGGCCCAGAAATTCAGCACCACCACCTGGCCGGCGTGCGCGGCCAGGTCGAAGCGGCCGCCGTCGAGCAGCTGCGCGCTCAAGGCGGGCGCCGGCCGGCCGGCCTCGATCGGCGCCGCCGGGGCCGCCGCGCTGCACAGCAGCGCCGCGGCCAGCAGGATACGGCGGGCCCGGCTCACGCCCCGCGGCTCAGGTGCGCCAGCCCGGCGCCGTGCGCTTCCCAGTTGCGGCCGTCGAAGTCCTCGTACTGCACCTGCCCGATGGTGCCCGGCTCGATGCAGCGCAGGTTCACCGAGTAGCCGTCCGGATTGGAACGCGGCACGTAGAACGACTTTACGCCGCACACCGCGCAGAACAGGTGCCGCGCCGTGCCGGTGTTGAAGGTGTAGGCCTGCAGGCGGTCGGCGCCGCGCAGCAGGCTGAAATCCGCGCCGGGCACGATCAGGTGCACAAAGCCGGTCATGGCGCAGACCGAGCAGTTGCAGCGCTGCACCGTCACCTGCGCCGGCGCCAGGAACTCGAAACGCACGGCGCCGCAATGGCAGCCGCCGCGGTGGACGATCTTTTGCAGCATGTTCAATCCGCCAGGTAGTTGCGCACCACGCGCCGCTTGAGCTGCCGCCCGCGGCGCAGGTGCAGCGCAAAGGCCGGCAGCGCGGCGATGCCGACGGCGATGTGCGCAATGCGGCAGGCCGCACGCCAGTCGTCGCCGCCCAGATAATACAGGCCATAGCCGCTGGCGATGAGCAGCGCGGCGATGCCCAGGAACGCCATCGCCGCGGCGCTGTTCTGCCGCGTGCCCCAGAAGCGCGCCACGTGCAGCGGCAGCAGGCTGCCCAGCAGCACCAGCGTGGCCATGGCGGCGGCGCCGTGCAGGCGCAGCAGCCAGGGCTCCGCCGGGTTGGGCAGCGGGCCGAACTCGCCGGCGCGCGGGAAGAACTGGTGCAGCACGAAGTGCGCGAGCCCCGAAGCGAAGATCAGCGCCAGCACCAGGTAGGCGGCGCGCCGGTGGAAGTTGCCGAGCATCGTTCAGCCCTGCTGCCAGCCGATACCTTGAACCCCTCTCCCTTCGGGAGAGGGGACGCGATTAGGCAATGACTCGATGTCATTGCCTGCGGCCCCGATCGCCCGGCCAGGGATGGCCGGGCCGGGCGTTCCAGAAGCGGTAGGGTCTCGCCAGGGATGGCTGCGTTGAACATGCAAGGGGCTAGGGTCAAGGGCAGCCGCATCGACGAAGTACCCCACGCACGGGTCCATCAGCCCCTCATCCGGCACCTGCACCAGCGCCAGCGCGCCGTAGTCCGACAGCACCGTTTCGATCTGCGCCGGCGCGCCGAACAGCACCAGCTTGGTCAGGGCGTCGGCGTGCATGCACTGCGGCGCGCGCACGCTGACGCTGGCCTGTCCGGTATACGGCCGTCCGCTGCGCGGGTCCAGCAGCGCCGACACCGTGCCGGCCTTGCCCTGGGTGCGCGAAAAGCAGCAGGACGAGGTCGCCAGGGCCTCGTCCTGCAGCAGCAGTTCGGTGGCGCACGCCGCCGGCTGCAGCGGATGACGCAGGAACACGCGCTGCGGCACGCCGAATACGCGCAGGTCGCCGCCGGCGTCGACCATGCCGGCCTC
This sequence comes from Nevskia sp., assembly GCA_016779605.1. Classification (GTDB taxonomy): domain Bacteria; phylum Pseudomonadota; class Gammaproteobacteria; order Nevskiales; family Nevskiaceae; genus Nevskia. The sequence continues at coordinate 8,745 of JADHNH010000096.1, forward strand.
GACCCCGGCACCGCGCAGGGCCGCCACCGCGCAATCCACCGCGTAACCCTTGGCGATGCCGCCCAGGTCGATGCGCAGCGGCCGGCGGAAGCGCACGCGGCCGTCGCCGGCCAGCTCGATGTCGCCCCAGCCGCCGCCCTCGGCAATGGCCCCGGCCGACGGCAGCAGGCCCCAGCGCTGCAGGCGCGCGCCGACGCAGGGGTCGAAGATGCCGGCGCTGGCGCGCGCCAGCTCCAGCGCCGCGCGCAGCACCGCCAGCGTCTGCGGGTGCACCGCCAGCGGGTGCCAGTGGGCCTCGGCGTTGAGGCGCGACACGTCGCTGTCGGGCGCGTGGAAGCTCATCAGGCGGTGCACGTCATCCACCGCCGCGAACGCGGCATCCACCGCCGCGTGCAGGGCGGCTTCGGGCCGGCGCGCGCGCGCGCGGATCTCCACGCGCGTGCCGAGCAGCGGCCGCGCGCGGCGCACTTCAGCGGCCACGGACGACCAGCGCATAGGTGGCGAGCATGCGGCGGATGCCCGCGGTGAGGTGCTCGCAGGACAAGGTGGCGCCGCTGATGCCCTGGATGTCCTGGCCCAGCTCGAGGCTGTCGCCATGCTGCTTGCCGGCGAACTGCGCGCGCCAGCGCGCGTTGCGCACCTCGCCGCCGTAAGCCTCGCGGTATTCCAGGATCTCAACCTGGCGCAGCTTGCCGTCGGCGCCGAGCGCCAGGGCGTAGGTGATGAGGTCGTGCTTGCCGATCACCGCGTCGACCATGAAATAGCCGCCGTCGGCGGCCTTCCATACCCGCAGCGAGGGGCTGAACACGTGTACGCCGGAATCGGCCTCCACCTGGGCGGCCTGCGCCGGCGTCAGGGTGATGAGCAGCGGCGTGAGCGCCGCCTCGCCGAACATCAGCTTCTGCGCCTGCTCCACGCTCAGGTAGACCATGGCCTGCGCCGGCGCGCAGACCGCCACCGCCGCCACCGGCAGCAGGATCAGACGGCTGGAGGGCGTCACCGGCGGCGCTCTGTCATGGGCAGGCGTTCAGAAGTTGAGCCCCAGGCCGAAGTCGAAGCGGGTGAAGTCACTGTTGGTCTGGAACGACTGGTAGTCCGCCTTCACGACGACGTGCGGGTTGAGGTAGAAATTGGTGCCGTAGGTCCACACCCGGTCGTGCGGCTGCGGCCAGGGCTGGCCGTCCGCCGCCAGGCCCATGGGCACCGGCCCGAAACCCGGCGCGATGCCTGCGTAGCCGGCGCCCATATCGTACCGCTCCCAGCGCACGAACGGGGCCAGGCGGTAGCCGTGGTGGCGCCACACGGTGTAGGCCCCTTGCAGGTAATAGCCCCAGAACTTCGACGGCATCGGGTTGGAGCCGCCGGCATTGGCGAGGTTGTAGGCGGCGGAGTTGGTGATGCCGCCGCGCGCGTAGACCGCGGAGAGGTCGGCGGCCCCCGGCGTCCAGCGGGCATGCGCCTCCCACAGGGTAACGCGCTGGTCCGGCAGGTGCGGCGGGCTGGTCGGCGTGGCGGCGTTGCCGGTGAACACCGCGGCCCCCGCCAGCAGCCCCGGTATGCCCTTGTAGCTGAGCGACACGTATTGCGACAGGTGCTGCGCGTTGGCCAGCGACAGCTCCTGGTGGGTGGCCTGCAGCGGCGCGGCGCCGCTGTTTTCCAGGTCCAGCGCGGTGCGGTAGAGAGGGTTCTCCGGGTTGGGATCCCAGTTCGCCAGGTTCACGCCGGTGGTCAGGCCGAAGTCCCAGCCGATGCCGGCTTCGGTGTCGCCGTGGAAGGCGAAGCCGCCTTCGCGCCAGGTGCTGGGGATGACCAGGGTTTCGACGAAGTTGCGCTGCACGCCGAAGTAGCTGGTCGGCTCGTGGTGCTCGTTGAGCAGGCCGAACGGCATCAGGAACAGGCCGCCCCTGACCGCGGCCCAGCTGGCGAGCTGGTGGTCGACATAGAACTGCTCCACCTCGAACTCGCCCTTGTCCGAGGCGGAGGACACCGCGTGCTCGACCTCGAACTCGGAGTTGAACACGGTGCGGTCGTCGAAGCGGTAGCCGATGCCGAACACCGCGCGCGCCAGGTCCGCCTGCGTCAGCGCGGGCACGTGCACCGGGTGGGTGTAGTAGATCTCGCCGTAACCCCACAGGCTCAGGTCCGGCGAAATGCCGCCGCGCTGCGGCTGCGCCTGCACCTGCGCCACCGCCTGCTCCACCTGGGCGGCCTGCTGCTGCGCCTGCACCGCCTGCTGCTGCACCTGGGCCGCCTGCTGGCGCTGCTGCGCGGCCAGCGCCTCGTTCTGCGCCTTGAGCTGCTGCAGTTCGGCCTTCATCGCCTCGAGCTGCTGCGCCATCTGCTCGATCTGCTGCTCGAGCTTCTGCGCGGTGGCGGCGTCCGTATGGACCGGGTCGGCGGCAGCCGCGGCGCCGGCCGACAGCAGGGCGGCGGCGAGCAGGCTGAGGGCGGCGGGCTTGCTGGCAAGGGAATTCATCGATGGTCGTCGGTTGATGCGGTTAATTGGCAAAGGGGCCGGATACGGCGCCAGCGGCCTGGCATTGCGCCGGCAGGCGCAGCGCCGACGGGTTGGCCGGGTCGTAGCCGTCGGTGAGGGTGCACAGGAAGGCGACGACATCGTCGATCTCGGCCGGGGTCAGCGCCGGCTGGTCGCCGATGTGGCGGTCGTACGGGATTTCGCCGGTGTTGACGTTGCCGAGGTAGCCGGCGTCGCTGCCGACCACGCCGGCCTTGACCACGAACTGCCCGCCGTAGGCCGCCGGCAGGTCGTCGAACTTGGTCACGCTGCCGTCGGCGGCGACCGGATACCACTGCTCCGGGTTGGTGTCGCGGCGCACGTAGAAGCCGATCGCTTCCTGCAGGGTGGCGAAGCGGCCGTTGTGGAAGTAAGGCGCGGTCAGCGCGACGTTGCGCAGCGAAGGCACCTTGAACTGGCCGCAGATGCCCGCGGTGTTGAGCCCGCCGTCGGCGCGGAACGGGCCGCAGATGCCCAGGTCGTAGTAGGCGTGCACGCCGTCGGCGCTGTCGGTCGGCGTATAGGCCGGCGCCCGCGCGTCGTCGTTGGCGGGGATGGCGGCGTTGCGCGGGACGCCGAGGTTGTCGTAACTGAAATCGGTGAACAGCGGTGGCGTCACGCCGTCCGCCGAATTGCTGGGATGGCAGGCCGCGCAGTTGCCCTTGGCCGGGTCGTTGAACAGGGCCAGGCCGCGCAGCTCCTGCGCGCTCAGCTGCGCCTGGCCGTTGCGCCAGCCGTCGAACTTGCTGCTGAACGGGCGGAAGACGGCGCTTTCGCTCTCGAACGCCGCCAGGGCCGCGCCGATGCGCCGCAGCGCGGTGTCCGGGTCGTCCAGCACGGCGGCGCCGTACAGCGACACGAAGTCCTGCAGGTAAGGGCGGCCGCGCAGCCGGCCGACCACCGCCGCGGCGTCGGTGTTGGCCATCTCGAAGGCGGTGACGAAGGGCAGCGCGGCCTGCTCGGCCAGGCTCGCCGCACGCCCGTCGCGGAAGAAGCCGCCGTTGGGGTTGCCGTCGGCGTCGAAATAGAAGTCCGGCGCATACGACAGGTAAGTCAGCGAAGGCGTGTTGCGGAATCCCGGCAGGTCCATGCCCGGGCCGCCCAGCGGCACCGGCGCTCCGCGATCCGGGCCGGCCGCGGTGGGATCGGCGACGAAGGCGAACTGCGCCACGTGGCAGCTGGCGCAGGATTGCCGGCCGGAAACCGACAGTGCGGTATCGGAAAAAATCTTTTCGCCCAGGAGCGCCGCCGGCGACAGGCCGTGCGCAAGGCCGCCGCTGCCGTTGCCGCCGCCACCGCTGCAGCCGGCCGCCAGGCACAGCACCAGCGCCGGCACCCGGCGCCGCGCGGCCCGGCCAAAATCGCCGGTCATCGTCCCCATGTTTCCCGCGTCCCCACACCGGCCCCTTCGCGCATTAGCGCCGCGTCCTCGATAGAGGAATGTTAATGAGAACGATTCCTATTTGCAAGACGGACCGGGAGCGCGCTCGCCGGCCGCTGCAAACCATGACGCGGCGGCGCATGCGGCGGATAATGCCGCGCCATGAAACTCCCCTTCACCAAGATGCACGGCCTGGGCAACGACTTCGTCGTGCTCGACGGCACCCGCGAGCCGGTGCTCGGCTGGCTGGCCGCGCCGCCCGCCGCCCTCATGCGCCACCTGGCGGACCGCCGCTTCGGCGTCGGCTGCGACCAGATCCTGCTGGTGACGCCGGCGCCGGCCGCCGACGTCGACTTCGGCTACCGCATCTTCAACGCCGACGGCACCGAGTCCGGCCAGTGCGCCAACGGCGTGCGCTGCGTGGCCCGCTACATCCGCGAGCACGGCCTGTCCGGCAAGGACGTGCTGCGCGTGCGCACCCAGAGCAGCCTGATGGAGCTGTACCTGCTGGACGACGGCCGAGTGCGGGTGAACATGGGCCCGCCGCGCTTCGAGCCGGCGGACATCCCGCTGCGCCAGGCGGCGCGCGCGCCGCTCTACAAGCTGGAGCTGCTGGACGGCACCCGCCTGGCGTTCGGCGCCGCCGGCATGGGCAACCCGCATGCGGTGATCGAGGTGGCCGACGTCGACGCCGCGCCGGTGGCCGCGGTCGGCGCCGCGCTGCAGGACCACCCGGTGTTCCCGGAACGGGTCAACGCCGGCTTTGTACAATTCGTCGACCAAGGTCACGCCCGGCTGCGCGTGTACGAGCGCGGCGCCGGCGAAACGCTGGCCTGCGGCAGCGGCGCCTGCGCGGCGATGGCGGTCGGCCGGCTGTGGGGCCGGCTGGGGCCGCGCGCCGAGCTGGAACTGCGCGGCGGCGTGCTGGAGATTGAATGGGCCGGGGAGGCGGAGCCGGTCTGGATGACGGGCCCGGCGGTCCGCGTATTCGAAGGGAGCCTTGAGTGGGCGACGTAGACGCAGAAGAAACGGAAATTCCGCCCGGCCCGCCGGCGGCGGCCGCACCCGGCGAGGAGCAGGTGGTGGCCTACCTGCTGGCCCACCCGGCCCTGCTCACCCAGCATCCCAAGCTGCTGGAAACCCTCGAGCTCAAGCACGCGGCGGGCTCCGCCGTGTCGCTGATCGAGCGCCAGGTGGAGCTGCTGCGCAACAAGAACAACCGGCTGGAGGCGCGCATCGAGCGGCTGATCGACACCGCGCGCGCCAACGAGCGCCGCGCCGAGAACGTGCTGCGGCTGGCGCGCTCGCTGATCCGCGCGCCCTCGCTGGCCAGCATCGTGGCGGCGCTGCGCCAGTCGATGCGCGACGACTTCGACGTCGACGAGGTGTTCGTCGGCGTCAACGCCGCCGGCTTCAAGCGCCACGACATCGAGGGCGTGGTGCCGCTGGAGGCCGCCGGCCCGATCGTGCGCGCCTACGACAACTTCATCCGCACCCGCCTGATCGAGTGCGGCCCGCTCGCCGAGGAGCGCGCGCGCCTGCTGTTTCCCAAGGCGGCGCAGCCGATCCGCTCGGCCGCGGTGGTGCCGCTGGAAAAGGAAAAAAACCTCGGCATGCTGGCGCTGGGCTCGCGCGACGCCGAGCGCTTCCAGCCGCGCCAGGGCAAGCTGTTCCTGGAAATGTGCGCCGAGCTGGTGGCCGCCGCGGTGCGCGCGCGGCTGACGTGAACGGCGCCGCGCAGGCACCGGCCGGCAGCGCGCTCGATGCGCTGCTGGCCGACTACCTGCGCTACCTGCGCGTCGAGCGCAAGGCCTCGGAGCACACCGCGCTGGCCGCCGGGCGCGACTGCGGCGCGTTCATCCGCTACTGCGCCGCCTGCGGCATCCAGGCGCCGGCGCGCGTGGACATGCACACCGTGCGCGCATTCGCCGCGCGCAGCCACCGCGACGGGCACCAGCCGTCCAGCGTGCGCCGCTACCTGTCGAGCGTGCGCTCGCTGTTCCGCTTCGCCCTGCGCGACGGCCGCGCGCAGCACAACCCCGCCGCCGGCGTGCGCGCGCCCAAGGGCAAGCGCGTGCTGCCCAAGGTGATCGCCGCCGAAGACCTCAATGCGTCGCTGGATCGCGATGTCGAGGGCGCACTGCCGCTGCGCGACCAGGCCATGGTGGAGCTGCTGTATTCCGCCGGGCTGCGCCTGGCCGAGCTGCACGGGCTGGATTTGCCGCCGGCCGGGCCGCGCGGCTTCCCCGACGAACTGCGCGTGCTGGGCAAGGGCCGCAAGGAACGCCTGGTGCCGGTCGGCGGCAAGGCGCGCGAGGCGCTGGCGCGCTGGCTGCGCGAGCGGCCGGCGCTGGCCGCGCCCGGCGAGCCCGCGCTGTTCGTCAACCGCCAGGGCCGGCGCCTGTCGCAGCGCGCCATCCAGCTGCGCCTGGCCGCCTGGGCCCGCGCCGCCGGCCTGCCCGCGCACCTGCACCCGCACAAGCTGCGCCACTCCTTCGCCACCCACCTGCTCGAGTCCAGCGGCGACCTGCGCGCGGTGCAGGAGCTGCTCGGCCACGCCAACCTCTCCACCACCCAGATCTACACCCAGCTCGACTGGAAGCGCCTTGCGCAGGTCTACGACCAGGCGCATCCGCGCGCGCGCAAGGCCGCGAAGGACGGGAATCGGCAGTCGGGAATCGGGAATCGCAAAGAAACCTGACGGTGCGGATGGGGCCGCGGTATCGGCGAAGTGGGGCGCTGGGTTTCCGCTGCGCTGCAACCCAGCCTACGTCACCGCGGCGAACTCGTGTCATGGAGTAGGCTGGGTTGCAGCGCAGCGGAAACCCAGCAAGCCCAGCCATGCGAACGTACACGAGAGCACGACTCCCAGGCGCAACATATTTCTTCACCGTGAACCTGGAGAATCGCCGCGGCAATACCCTGCTGGTGGATCGCATCGAGGCCTTGCGCGCGGCGTTCAGGATGACTCGACAAGCGCATCCTTTTGCTCTCGAAGCGATGGTGGTGCTCCCCGACCATCTCCATAGCCTTTGGCGCTTGCCGCCGGCGGACGACGACTTTCCGACGCGCTGGAGATTGATCAAGGCGCGATTCTCGCATTCGATTCCCGCCGGCGAGCCGCGCTCGGGCAGCCGGAAGCAAAAAGGCGAACGCGGAATCTGGCAACGGCGCTATTGGGAGCACCTGATCCGGGACGAAGAGGACT
>JADHNH010000097.1 GCA_016779605.1 Nevskia sp.
TTGAAGCGGATCGTCGCGTACCTCTGCAGCGTGTTGATCGCTGCGCAGGCATTCGCGCCGCTGGCGTATGCGGCGCCGCAATCGGCGCAGCAAGCCGTGACGGCGCACGCAGTGAGCGTCGCCGGCTGCCGCAACTGTGCCGATCGCGACGGGCACCATGCGAGCGGCTGTGAGAGCGCCCGCTGCGCGCATGTGGCGGGCTGCTGCGGCCCGATGGCCGTGGCCGCTGCGCAGCTTTTGCCTTTGCACCTGGGACGCTTTGCCGCTCCATCGACAGCGCGGCCCACGGGCTTTGTCCAGCCCGATCCGGATTCCCGACTGAGACCCCCCACTCTCCTGCGCGGCTGATGCCGCGGCGGCCGTCCGGCCGCTCCCGTCGCTGCCGCCCCCGGCGCGGCACGCGACCGACCAATGGAGAGCAATCATGTTCCGATTCTGCGGCCGCTCGCGCGGGCGGCCTGTCCTTGTGCCCCTTTGCATCCTGCTGTGGTGTGCAAGCGCCGCGGCCGGCGGTCCCCGCCTGACGCTGGCCGAAGTGCAGCGCCTGGCCGTCCAGCACCAGCCGCTCCTGGAAGGCCAGTCGGCGCTGGTCGCGGCTGCCCGGGAGCGTGCGGTATCTGCGGGCCAGCTACCCGATCCGCAGCTCAAGCTGGGTGTGCTCAACCTGCCGGTGGACAGTGCCGACGCTTGGCGCTTCAACCGCGACTCCATGACGCAGTCCTCGGTTGGCCTGGCGCAGGAATTCACTTTGGCCGGCAAACGCCGGCTCCGCGCTGAATCCGAGTCGCTGAACGCCGCGGCCGGCGACGCGCAATTCGGCGCGATGACGCGCGCGGTACAGCGCGATGCCGGCCTCGCCTACCTCGACCTGCTGCACCCGCACCACGCCGCCGAGCTGGTGCGGCAGCAGATCGCGGAGGCACAGCGTGCGTTGGCGGCCACGGAAATCGCTTATCGCAGCGGCCGGCGTGGGCTGGCCGATGTACTGGCCGCACGCGCCGCCATCGGCATGCTGCAAGACAAGGCGGCCGGCTATGCCCAGGCCACCGCGGCCGCCCGCGAAAATCTTCAACGCTGGACCGGAGGGTCGCCGGGGGAGTTGCCGGAAGCCGCGCCCGAAGAGCCGGAACTGCCACCCCTACCGCCGCTGGCGGCGCTGCTCGGTGAGCTGGACCGCCATCCCGAAGCGGTCGCCGCGCAGCGCTTGGTCGATCGCGCCGCGGTCATGGCACGCCTGGCACGCAAAGCCGCGCAGCCGGACTTCAACGTCGAAGTCGACTACGCCTACCGCGCCGAGTATTCCAACATGGTCTCGGTGCAGGTCGGCATTCCCCTGCCGATGTTCGCCGCCCGCCGCCAGGACCGCGACATCGCGGCGGCGCAGTCGGAGCTGGACGCCGAGCAGTCCGTACGCGACGACCTGCGCCGGCGGCTGGCGGCCGAACTGTCCTCGATGTACCGCGACTGGGAAGCCCTCGGCGGGCGCATCGACCGTTACGGCAGCGACGTCGTGCCGCCGCTCGACGGCCGCGCCGAGGCAGCATTGGCCGAATACCGCAGCGGCAACGGCAGCTTCACCGGCGTGCTGGACGCGCGGCAGGCGCTGCTCGAAGCGCAGTTGTCCCTGCTCGAACTGCGACTGCAGCGCATGCGCACCGCGCTGAAGCTCCATTACTTCGTTTCCGGGAGATAGGCCATGCGAACTTCAAGATTCGTGCTCATCGTACTTGTCGCCAGCCTGGCACCGCTGGGCTGGCTTCTGTTCCTGCACCACAGCGCGGTGCCGGAGACGATCGCGCAAACCGTACCGCCGGCCCAGGCACCGGCAGCAGCTCAAGGAAAGCCGCTGTACTGGTACGACCCGATGAAGCCGGAGGTGCACTTCAACCAGCCCGGCAGGTCTCCGTACATGGACATGGCGCTGCTGCCCAAGTACGCCGACCGGGACGCCGCGGCCGGCGCAGCGGCCAGTGTGGTGAGCATCGATCCCCGTATGCAGCAGAACCTGGGCATGCGCACCGCGCCCGTCGTGCGTGCCGCCTTCGCCGGCGGCCTGAACGCTGTCGGCGAGGTGCAGGTGGACGAGCGCCGCATCGTCGCTGTCGCCTCGCGCGTACCGGGCTGGGTGGAAAGCCTGGCCGTGCGGGCGGTGGGCGATCCGGTGCGGCGCGGCCAGACGCTCGCCGGAATCTACGCGCCGGACCTGCTCGCCGCGCAGCAGGAGCTGGCGCTGGCGCACCGCACTGGCGACGCGCAGCTCGCCGCCGCTGCCGGGCAGCGCCTGCGCCTGCTTGGAGCGACGGGCACGGCGGTAAAAGACATCGCTGCAGGCGGCGCCGCGCAACAGCGCACCGCCGTCGTGGCGCCGGCGGACGGCGTCGTGATCGAGCTGAACGTGCGCGAGGGCCAGCAGGCAATGCCGGGCGAGCCGCTGATGAAGCTCGCCGACCTGTCGCAGGTCTGGATCACCGTCGAGGTGCCCGAGGCACTGGCTGCGGGCGTGCGCGCCGGTCAAGCCGCCAAGGCACGCCTTGCGGCACTGCCGGGCCGTGAGTTCGACGGAGTGGTGGAGCTTGTCTACCCGCAACTCGACGGCGGAACCCGCACGGTGCGGGCGCGGATCACGTTCGCCAACACCGACGGCGCGCTCAAGCCCGGGATGTACGCGGACGTGTACTTGGCCGGCAGCCGCGGCGCACAGGCCGCCAGCGCGCTGCTGGTGCCAAGTGAAGCGGTGATTCGCACCGGCCGGCGCACCGTGGTCATCGTCGCCGACGGCGGCGGCCGCTTCCATCCGGCGGCGGTAACCATGGGCGCCGAGCATGGCGGACGGATCGAGATCCTCGCGGGGCTGGGAGAAGGCCAGCAGGTGGTGACCTCCGGGCAGTTCCTGATCGACTCCGAAGCGAGCCTGAGCGGCGCCTACGAGCGCATGCAGGCGGCGCCTGGAGCCGGCCCGTGATCGCGCGGATCATCCACTGGTCGGTGCACAACCGGCTGCTGGTACTGCTGGCCGCGCTGCTGGCGGCCGCCTGGGGCGTGTACGCGTTGCGCGAAACGCCGCTCGACGCGATTCCGGACTTGTCGGATACGCAGGTCATCGTCCGCACCACGTATCCCGGCCAGGCCCCGCAGGTGGTCGAGGACCAGGTGACCTATCCGCTGACCACCACCATGCTTTCGGTGCCGTTCGCCAGGACGGTACGCGGCTATTCGCTGTTCGGCGAGTCCTACGTCTATGTCCTGTTTGAGGATGGCACCGATCTGTATTGGGCGCGCTCGCGCGTGCTCGAATACCTGTCGCAGGCGCAGGGCCGCCTGCCGGCCACCGCCAAGACCGCCCTGGGGCCGGATGCAACCGGCGTGGGCTGGATTTACGAGTACGCCCTGGTGGACCGCAGCGGCCGCCACGACATCAGCGAATTGCGCGCGCTGCAAGACTGGTTCCTCAGGTTCGAGCTGAAGGCGGTACCCAACGTCGCGGAAGTCGCCACGCTCGGCGGCTTCAACCAGCAGTACCAGATCGTGCTCGATCCCGGCCGGCTGCGTGCCTTCCGGCTGCCGATCGGCAAGGTCGTCGAAGCGGTGCAGAAAGCCAACAACGAAGCCGGCGGTTCGGTGATCGAGCTGGCCGAAGCCGAATACATGGTGCGGGCGCGCGGCTACCTGAAGTCGCTCGACGATTTCCGCAGCATCCCGGTCGGGCTCGGCAGCGGCGGCACGCCGATTCTGCTCGGCGACGTGGCCTGGGTGCAGAAGGGGCCGGAGATCCGCCGCGGCATCGCCGAGCTCGACGGGCAGGGCGACGTGGTCGGCGGTGTCGTCGTATTGCGCTCGGGCCGCAATGCGATGGCCACGATCGAGGCGGTCAAGGCCAGGCTCGACGCGCTCAAGCCGGGCCTGCCGGCCGGCGTGGAGATCGTTCCTACCTACGACCGCTCGGCCCTGATCCAGCGCGCGGTGGACAACCTCAGACAGAAACTGGCCGAGGAGTTCGTCGTCGTCGCCCTGGTCTGCACGGCGTTCCTGTTTCATTTCCGCTCGTCCCTGGTGGCGATCGTCACCTTGCCGATGGGCGTGCTGCTCGCGTTCGTCGTGATGCACCGGCAGGGCATCAACGCCAACATCATGTCGCTCGGCGGCATCGCCATCGCCATCGGCGCGATGGTGGACGCCGCCATCGTCATGGTCGAGAACGCGCACAAGAAGCTCGAAGCCTGGCGCCATGCGCACGGCGGCGAGGAACCCGAGAGGAGCGAACACCGGACGCTGATCGCGGACGCGGCGGCCGAGGTCGGGCCGGCGCTGTTCTTCAGCCTGCTGATCATCACCCTGTCGTTCGTGCCGGTGTTCACCCTGCAGGCGCAGGAGGGGCGCCTGTTCGCGCCGCTGGCCTTCACCAAAACCTATGCGATGGCCGCGGCCGCGGGCCTGTCGGTAACCCTGATTCCGGTGCTGATGACCGCCTTCGTCCGCGGCCGCATCGCCGACGAGTCGGCCAATCCCGTGAATCGCCTGGTCAGCCGGCTGTACCGGCCGGCCATCGCGCAGGCCCTGGCACGGCCGTGGCTCACCCTGGGCCTCGCCGCCCTGTTGCTGGCGGCCACCCTGTGGCTGGTATCGCGCCTGGGCAGCGAATTCATGCCGCCGCTGGACGAAGGAGACCTGCTCTATATGCCCACCGCCCTGCCGGGATTGGCGGCCGGCAAGGCGGCCGAACTGCTGCAGCAAACGGACCGGATCATCCGCACGTTCCCGCAGGTGAAGACCGTGTTCGGCAAGGCCGGGCGTGCCGAGACCGCAACCGATCCGGCGCCGCTGGAGATGTTCGAGACCACGGTGCAGCTCAAGCCGCGCGCGGACTGGCCGGAGCCGCTGACCACCGACCAGCTCATCGCCCGGTTCGACGCGGCGCTGAAGATCCCCGGCCTGGGCAACGTCTGGGTGCAGCCGATCCGCAACCGCATCGACATGCTCGCTACCGGCATCAAGTCGCCGGTGGGGATCAAGATCGCCGGGCCGGACCTGGCCGTGATCGACACGATCGGCAGCCAGGTCGAAAACACGGTGAAAGCCGTGCCGGGCACCGTGTCGGCCTTCGCCGAACGCGTGTCCGGCGGCCGCTACATCGATATCCGGCCGGACCGCATCGCCGCCGCGCGCCTGGGCATGGAGATCGAGGAGGTGCAGCAGGTCGTCGCGCTGGCAGTCGGCGGCGACAATATCGGCGAAACCGTGGAGGGCCTGGCGCGTTTCCCGATCAACATCCGCTATCCGCGCGAGCTGCGCGACTCGATGGAAGCATTGCGCGACCTGCCCATCGTCACCCAGCAGGGGCAGACCACCACCCTCGGCCAGATCGCGCAGATCGCCATCACCGACGGCCCGCCGATGATCAAGAGCGAAAATGCGCGGCCTACCGGCTACGTCTACGTCGACATCCGCGGGCGCGACCTCGGCTCCTACGTGCGCGATGCGCAGCGCGCCGTGGCACAGAACGTCAAGCTGCCGCCGGGATACTCGATCGCCTGGTCGGGGCAGTTCGAGTACCTGGAGCGGGCGGCCAAGCGGCTGGAACTGGTGATCCCGCTCACCCTGGCGATCATATTCGTGCTGCTGTTCCTGATCTTCCGCAACCTGGCGGACGCCGCGCTGATCATGGCCACGCTGCCCTTCGCGCTGATCGGCGGACTCTGGTTCATGTACCTGCTCGGCCATCGCCTGTCGATCGCATCGGCGGTCGGCTTCATCGCGCTGGCCGGCGTAGCCGCGGAAATCGGCGTTGTCATGCTGGTGTACCTGGACCAGGCGGTGCGGCGCCGCGCCGCCGTCGGCCGCCTCGTGTGCCGCGATGACCTGACCGCGGCAATCATCGAAGGCACCGCACTGCGCGTGCGGCCCATCGCCATGACCGTGGCCGTGATTCTTGCCGGTCTGCTGCCGCTGTTCCTTGGGCACGGCACCGGCTCGGAAGTCATGCAGCGCATCGCGGCACCGATGATCGGCGGGATGGCCACCGCGCCGCTGCTGACCATGATCGTGCTTCCGGCTGCCTATCTGCTGGTGCGGCGACGGGGGCTCGAACAATGAGCCGGATGGCGGCGAGCGATTAAATTCGAAATCGCGTCGAAGGTGCGCCGATCAGGCGCCTGCGTCAGGCGCCATCGCCTACTGGCCCTTCTCCTTGAACAGGTCCAGCAGCCCCGGCGCCAGGTTTGCCGTGCCTTTCTCGGCGGCGTATTGCGCGATCTTGGCGCCCACCGCCGACTGCATGGCGCCGTGGAACTTGTCGTGGTTCTGGCGCAGCCAGCTTTCCGAGCCGAAGCGGCTTTCGAGCAGGTGGTTGACCTTGGGCATCACGTACTGCGCGATCAGCTCGTAGGAGCGCTTGGTCGCCGCCCAGTCCGCCCAGTTGTGCGCCATCAGCAGGAAGCAGCCGAAGCCGCCGGACTGGCGGTACAGGCGCTCGATCTGGGCCACGCAGTCGTCCGGCGTGCCCAGCACCAGGAAACCGGAATCCACCATCACCTGGATCGGGTCCTTGGTGTCGGGCGCCATCGGCAGCGCGGCGACGTTGAGAAAGTAGTCGAACCACTGCGGAAACGCCTTCTCGATCTGCGCGCGCGCCTCTGCGCGGGTTTCCGCCACGTGCACCGGGCCGGTCAGGCGCCAACCCCGCCGGTGCATCAGCTTGCCATGCTCGCGCGCGGTTTCCTCGGCGATGGCCCAGTTCGAGGCCAGCGCGTTGAAGCCGCCGGTGGAGGTGGCGCCGATCGACAGCAGGCTCACGCCGTGCTTGCCCGCCGCGCGCGCGCCGGTCGGCGAAACCTGGTTGGCCACCGCGATCTCGATGCCTTCCTCCGTGTACGGGGCCAGCTGCAAGCGCGCTTCCCGCAAGGCGAACCAGTCGGTCTTCAGGGTGACGGTCTCGCCGCGCAGCAGGCGCACGATCGGGCCGATCGCCTCGTCCATCATGTCGCGCACGCGCGCCGTTTCGATGCCCATCATATAGGCGTCCGATGGCAGCGACCCCGGCCCCATGCCCAGCATCACGCGGCCGCGCGTGAGGTACTCGAGCTGGCGCATGCGGTCTGCGAGCATGAACGGATGGTGGTACGGCAGCGAGGACACGCCGGTACCCAGGCGGATGCGCGCGGTGCGCTGCGCGGCCGCGGCGATGAACACTTCCGGGCTGGCGCTGATCTCCCAGCCGCCCGAATGGTGCTCGCCGATCCAGGCCTCATCGTAGCCGAGCTGGTCCAGCCACTCGACGAGCTGCAGGTCCCGCTCGATGCACAGCGCCGGGTTATCCTGCGGCGGATGAAACGGCGCCAGGAAAATGCCGAACCGCAATCTCGGGTTTGTCATTCCGCCTCTCCTCGTTTCCCGCATTTTGTTTTTGCTTGGCCAAACCTAGCACTTTGTTCCAGCCGCGGGAAATTGGCCGCGCGCTGCGGCGCCGGAACGATGCTCCGGCATCCTGGAGCCAGGCCAGTGTTACCAAGGATGCCTTGTACGAACAGCAGGATCACCGGTTCGAGCCGCAGGAAGCATACCGGGAGTTGTCGCCGTCCGAATGGTGCTCGCCGGTCCGGACTTCGCGGCCGGAGGGCAGGCCCAGCCGCTGGTTTTCTATTGCGCGGCCAAGCCCGGCGCTTCGCAGTGCGTGCCGGATGCTCCGCCAGGATCAGGAATTGGCCGCAGCCCGCTGCCCGTGCAGCAGCGCCGCGATGGCACAGGAACCCAGCCGCGCCGACACGCCGTCGGCCCGGCTGGTGAGCATGATCGGCACGCGGGCGCCGAGCACGATGCCGGAAATCTCGGCGCCGGCCAGGTATTCGAGCTGCTTGACCAGCATGTTGCCGGCTTCGATGTCCGGCACCACCAGGATGTCGGCGCGGCCGGCCAGCGGCGAGACGATGCCCTTGGCACGGGCGGCGGTTTCCGAGATGGCGTTGTCGAAGGCCAGCGGGCCGTCGACGATGCCGCCGCTGATCTGGCCGCGGTCGGCCATCTTGCACAGGGCGGCGGCGTCCAGGGTGGAGGGGATCGTCGAGGTGACCGTTTCCACCGCCGACAGCAGCGCCACCTTCGGCTGCGAGATGCCGATGGCGCGCCCCAGGTCGATGGCGTTCTGCACGATGTCGCGCTTGTGTTCGAGCGTCGGCCGCACGTTGATCGCCGCATCGGTGATGAGCAGCGGCCGCGCGTAGCCCGGCACGTCCACGGCAAACACGTGGCTGATGCGCCGCGCCGTGCGCAGGCCGCCGGCGCCGTCGATCACCGCGCGCATCATCTCGTCGGTATGCAGTGCGCCCTTCATCAGCGCCTGCACGCCGCCGGCGCGCGCCAATGCCACCGCCTGCCGGGCCGCTTCCGCGCTGTGCTCGGTGGAGATGATTTCGTAAGGCGATAGATCCAGGCCGGCCTGCTTCGCCGCGGCGCGGATGCGAGCCTCGGGGCCGATGAACACCGGCACGATCAGCTTCTCGCGCGCCGCCGCCACCGCGCCCGCCAGCGACAGCGCATCCACCGGGTGCACCACCGCCGTGGACACCGCCGGCAGCCGCTGCGCACCCTCCAGCAGACGCCGGTACAGCCGGCCCTTTTCCAGCACCGCGACCTCGGGCACCGCCATGCGCGGACGCGAGATCTTTTCCACCGGGGCGATCACCTCGGCAGTGCCGGTGATGACCAGTTCCCCGGCCTGGTTGGTGGCGAGGCAGTCGAGGATCACGTGGCGCGTCTGCGCGATCTTGCCGACCACCTTCACCGACACGGCGACCGTGTCGCCGACGCCTACCGGCCGATGGAATTGCAGCGACTGGTTGACGTAGACGGTGCCCGGGCCGGGCAACTGCGTGCCGAGCACAGTGGAGATCAGCGCCCCGCCCCACATGCCGTGGCCGATCACCTGGTGGAACAGGTCGCTGGCGGCGAACTCCTCGTCAACGTGCGTGGGGTTGACGTCGCCCGACACCGCCGCGAACAGCTCGATGTCGCGGCGCGACAGGGTGCGCACCAGGCTGGCGCTGTCGCCCTGCCGCAGCTCGTCGAACGGATGGTTTTCGATCAGTTCCATGCGGCGGCGTGCCGGCGCCGGGGCTGGGAGCCGTTCAGCCGCGCGGCCCGGTGTGCTTCTTGACCTCGCCGCGGTGGATGCGCACGTGGTCCTCGAGCTGGCGGCGCATGGCGTCGAAGGCGTCGCGCACCGCGACGTTCGGATCGTCGTGGCCCTTGTCGCCGGCGTCGTGGCTGGACACCAGCACCGCGCCCGGCACCATCAGCCGGATGTGCACCTGGTACTGCTTGCCCTGGTGCTGGTGGCGGTGCGGCTCCTCCACCGTCACCCGGCATCCGGTGATGCGGTCGTGAAAGCGCTCCAGCTTGGCGACCTTTTCCCGGATGACGGCTTCCAGCGCCGGGGATGCGGTCATGTTCTTGAATTCGAGTTCCAGCGGCATTTCCATGAAGATTCTCCTCGCTCGCCTGCGGCGCAATCGGCACGCACGGCTGACGGGTCAAATTCTACGGAGCGGCCGGTTGCGGACATTGATCTGGATCAGCGCCGCCCGGCGCCGGCGGGTACATCGTTGCACTGGTTCCAAGGAGCCCCGCCATGCCCTACGCCAGCAACGAAACCCTGCCGCCGGCGGTCCGCGCCCACGTGCCGGCGCATGGGCAGGACATCTTCCGCGAGGCCTTCAACCACGCCTGGCAGCAATATGCCGACGATCCGCGCCGCGAGGAGATCGCCTTCCGCGTCGCCTGGGCCGCGGTGAAGAAGGTCTACGTCAAGCAGGGCCACGACTGGCGGCCAAGGTGATCCGGCGCGGGCGCCGGCCTGCCCTCAAATCCCGAACGGAAACGTTTCCGGGGATGGATGGGGTTGCCAGCCGCGCGGCAGGTCCAGCGGCTCCACCGCGCTGGTCTCGTCCAGGTGGAACAGCGCGTCGAACTGCGCGGCGATGGAGGCTTCGAAGTAGTGGCTGGCGCGCTCGCTCTGCGGCAGGTAGATCACGCCGATGGCGCGTTCGAGCATGCCCTCGTGCAGCGGCTCCGCGGCGGCGCCGCGCAGCGGCAGGAAGAAGCGGTCCAGCCGCGTGCTGTGGAACAGGTGCTCCCAGCTTTCCGGCAGGGCCGGACGCACGCGCTTATGCTCGGCCTCGCCGTCCCAGCGCGAGGCCGCGCAGACATGGCCGGTATAGGTGGTGAAGCCGACCAGCAGCGCCGCGTCGCCGGCCGCCTCGCGCAGCAGTTGTCCCAAGGTCCATTCGCCTTGCCGGCCGACTTCGGTGGCGCGGGCATCGCCGACGTGGGAATTGTGCGCCCACACCACCACGCGGCCGCTGCCGCCGCACCTGGCGCGGTGCGCGGCCAGCGCCAGCAAGGTGTCGCGCATATGGGCGTCGCGCAGGTTCCAGGTGTTGATGCGGGAGCCGAACATGGCACGGTAGTAGGCCTCCGCGTCGACCACCGCGGCGGCGTTGCGCTCGGCGGCGAATTGCGCGTCCTGCGCCGCCGGGCCGTCGCCCCGCGCATAGGCCGGCGCGCGGGCGCGCAGCTCGTCGAGCTGGCGCACCATGGCGTCGTGGCAGGCCGGGCGCAGCGCCAGCGCCGCCTCGTAGCCGTAGGTCTGCGGGTCGCGGACGTGGTCCAGCGCGGCATAGCGCTGCCGGGCAATCTCCGCCTGCTCCGGGTCGACCCGCTCCAGGTAGCGCACCACCTCGTCCGCCGAGCGGTACAGGCTGTACAGGTCCAGGCCGCAGAAGCCTACTCGGCGCTCCGCCGGCAGCGCCGCGTTGTGGCTGCGCAACCAGGCAACGAATTCCAGCACGTCGCGGTTGCGCCACATCCAGGTGGGGAATCGCTCGAAGCCGCCAAGCGCCGCAGCGGCATCACCGCCAGCCTGGCCGGCGACGAAGCGGTCGACGCGCCAGGCGTCCGGCCAGTCGCCTTCGATGGCAACCGTGTCGAAGCCGTGCTCGACCACCAGGCGGCGCGTGATCTGCGCGCGCATGCGGTAAAACTCGTGCGTGCCGTGGGTAGCCTCGCCCAGCAGCACGAAGCGCTTGCCGGCGGCGAACTGCAGCAGCGCATCGTAATCGCCGGGCCGCTCGTCGAGCCGCTGCGCCAGCCCGCGCGCGGCGATGAACGGGGTGCGCGGCCCGCCGCTCATTCGCGCCGCGCGTGCGCCCGCGCCAGCAGCTCGCGCACCTCGGCGTCGGTGGTTTGGGCGAAGTCGCGATAAAACTGACCGACCGCGCGAAAATCCTCCGGCGCCTGGACGCAGACGAACGCATCCGTCACGTCCGCCATGCGCTCGGCCGCGTCCGCAGGCGCCACCGGCACCGCCACCACGCACCTGGCGGGCTTGAGCGAGCGCAAGGCCAGCAGAGCGGCGCGCACCGTCGATCCGGTGGCAATGCCGTCGTCCACCACGATGGCGACGCGGCCGTGCAATTCCAGCGGCGGCCGATCGCCGCGGAACAGCTTTTCGCGCCGGCCGAGTTCCTCCCGCTCGCGCGCCAGCACCGCGTCGAACTCCTCCTGGGTCGCGCCGGACATGCGCATCACCTCCGTATTGACGTAGACCGCGCCGCCCGAGGCGATCGCGCCCATGGCCAGTTCCGGCTGGTAGGGCACGCCGATCTTGCGCACCAGCAGCACGTCGAGCTCCGCGCCCAGCGCGCGGGCCACCTCGT
This sequence comes from Nevskia sp., assembly GCA_016779605.1. GTDB lineage: Bacteria > Pseudomonadota > Gammaproteobacteria > Nevskiales > Nevskiaceae > Nevskia. Next base: position 11,706 of record JADHNH010000097.1, read on the forward strand.
AGGCCACTGGCACGCCGCCGCGCGGCAGGCCCAGCACGACGACATCCTTGCGGTCGCGGTATTCGCCCAGCTTTTCCGCCAGGGCCGCACCGGCCGCGGTTCGGTCTTCAAACATTGGTGTTTCACCTTTGGCATGTGCCGGCAGCACCGGCGGTCGGCGGCGCGGCAGCGCTATCGCCGCCATGCACCGCGGACCCACGGCACGCCAGTGTCCGCCGCCGCGCGATGTCCGGCGATGATCTGGGTCAATGGGCTTTGCCCGCACCGTGCCTAGTATGCAAAGCGCCGGTGCGACCACAGCAGGCCCGCTGTCCAAACCCGCATGAGCCTATGGCGGAACCGATTCAACCGAGGAACGCAGACCGCTTTGCCACCCCGCCCGGCGCACGTCGCGAACTGGCGGACCCGGCGGCTGGCCATGTGCGCTGAGATCGCCGCCACGATCCAGGAGCCCGCGCTGATCCGCGCGCTGCGCCAGCCGTCGGCATATGGGCACCTGGTCGCGGCGGTGCAAGTGGTGGAGACGCACATCTCCTGGGTGCTGCTGACCGGTACGTACGCCTACAAGATCAAGAAGCCGGTCAAGCTGCCGTTCCTGGACTTCTCGACCCTGGATCTGCGCCTGGCCGCCTGCCGCGAGGAATTGCGGCTGAACCGGCGCTTCGCCCCGCAGCTTTACCTGGACCTGGTGCCGATCACCGGCGGCGCGGAGCAGCCGCGCCTCGGCGGCGACGGGCCGGCCATCGAGTATGCCGTGCGCATGCGCCAGTTCCCGCGCCGCGACGAGCTGGACCGCCTGCTGGCAGCCGGCGAGCTGCACGGCGCGGAGCTGGAGGCATTCGGCCGGCGCCTGGCCGCGCTGCACGCCGCCGCGCCGGCCGCCGGGGCGGCCGACGATTACGGCACCCCGCAGCGCGTCCACGCGCCGGTGCAGGAGACCCTGGCCGGGCTGCTGGCAACGCCGCCCGAAGGCTGCGCCGCGGCCCTGCGCCGCCTGCGCCTCTGGTGCCAGGCGCAGCAGCAGGCGCTGGCGCCCGTACTGGACGAACGCCGGCGCGGCGGCCACATCCGCGAATGCCACGGCGACCTGCACCTGGGCAACCTGGTGCGCCTGGACGGGGCGGTGACCGCGTTCGACTGCATCGAGTTCAGCGCCCCGCTGCGCTGGATCGACACCCTGAGCGACCTGGCGTTCCTGCTGATGGACCTGAGGTATTGCGGGCGCACCGACCTGGCCTACCGGGTCCTCAACGCCTACCTGGAGGAAAGCGGCGACTACGCCGGCCTGCGGGTGCTGCGCTACTACCTGGTCTACCGCGCGCTGGTGCGCGCCAAGGTCGCCAGCCTCCGCGCCGCCGCCGCGGCGCCGGCCGAAGCCGCCAGCCAGCGCGCCGCGGCCGTTGCCCACATCGAGCTGGCGAGTACCTGGGCACAGGACGCGCAGCCGCTGCTGGTGCTGATGCATGGCCTGTCCGGCTCGGGCAAGAGCCGCCTGAGCGGCCAGCTGGCGCCGCTGCTGCCCGCCATCCGCATCCGCTCCGACGTCGAACGCAAGCGCCTGCATGGGCTGGCCGCCAACGCGCCCAGCGGATCCGGCCTGGACGCCGGGCTCTACGCCGCCGGCGCGTCCGCGCGCACCTACACGCACCTGGCCGATGCCGCCGCGGCGATGCTCGCCGCCGGCGAAAACGTCATCGTCGACGCGGCCTTCCTGAATCGTGTGCAGCGCGATGCCTTCCGCGCCCTGGCCAAGCGCCTGCAGCTGCCCTGCGTCGTGCTCGACTGCCGCGCGCCGGCCTCCGAGCTGCGCCGCCGGGTGACGGCGCGCGCGTTGACGGCGGGCCCTTCGGAAGCCGACCGCGCCGTGCTCGAGCATCAGTTCGCCCACGCCGAACCGCTGGACGACGCCGAGCTGGCCGCCACCGTCGTTGTCGACACCGACCGCGCCCAGGACGATACGGCGCTGGTCGCCGCGCTGCGGGAGCGGGCAAGGGCAGGCCGCTCTCCAGCATGATTCCGCCGCGATCGGGGCCGCAGGAAGGCGCCCCGTCTTGTGGGCGACCGCACAGAGCCGCCGCGGCAATTCGCCCAGGATTGTGTAAGCAAACTGTAAGGAAGTCGCCCACGTGCGCAGCGCCCAAGACCGTGCCCCGACGCCGCTGCGACACGCAGCGCGCACGGAACATAGAGTTTCCATGATCGCAACCGACCGCAGTCGTCTGCACCGCTACTGTCAGCGGCTCCGCGCGTCCGCGAAGACCACAGGCTGGCGCACAGTAGTGAATCAACTCGTGGCGTCGCTGTGGTGGCGCATCGACCCGCGCCAGGCCCCCATGCGCGCCGTGATGCGGGAAAACGACAGCTTCGACGCCCGCTTCGGAACGGATACCCGCGGCGAGATGTCGCTGGAGAACGCCGGCATTGCCGCCGCAGAGGCAGCGCTCGGCAACGGCGTATATCGTGCCATCCCCGCGTCGCATTTCCGCGCCGCGCTCCAGCATCTCGATATCCGCTTCGAGGACTTCACGTTTCTCGACTACGGATCCGGCAAGGGCAAGGCCCTGCTGCTGGCAGCGGATTATCCGTTCAAGCGCATCGTCGGCGTGGAGTATTCGCCGCTATTGCACGAAACGGCGCTCTCCAATATCCGGCGCTGCCAAAATCAAAGCAAGCGCTGCAACGAGCTGCAGGCCGTGCTGGCGGACGCCCGTACCTACGATCCGCCCGGCGACCCGCTGGTCTGCTTCTTCTTCAATCCCTTCGACAGCAGCGTCTGGCGCAGCGTGCTGGGCCGTCTACAGGCCAGCTTCGCAATGAATCCCCGGCCGATCCACCTGGTCTACGTCAACGTCCGCGACGTGGCCGAACTGGAAGATATCTTCCCGGACTTTCCGATCTTCATCCCGGTGGTGCGGACGAAGACCTGCCGCATCCTCAGCGCCGGCGCGGGAACGCACTAGCCCGCGCGGGCCGGTTCCTGAGCGACGCAGCGGCGCGGCTTCAGGAGCGCTTGCGCGGCGGCACCGGTTGGTCGGCATCGAACTGGGCCGCGGGGCCGGTCTGGACGCGGTTGACCGGCTGCCAGGCTTCGCGGCCGCTGGACACGACCTGCCGGCTGCACACGCGCCGCCTGAGCAGCAGGGCCGCCGCGCCGCCGGCGGAGCTTCCGCCGGAGACCAACAGGGCGGCCGTTCCAAGGCATAGCGGGCACATGGCGAATCTCCCTATGGATAGCTCAGCTTGGCGGACCAGCCGGCGGCGCCTTCGGGCAGGAGGTCGAAGAAATGCCACAGCGTGCAGAAGTCGTCGCCGGGGCTCCAGGCGGCGTCGGACACGCGCAGGATCTTGTTTCCGGCACGCTTGAAGACGGAGATGCCAGGCCGCCACCTGCCGTCCTCCGAGCGATAGCCCATGTCCGCGGCGAAGCTGGTTTCGCGGTGGCTGACCATGCGGAATTTCCAGCCGCGGCTCTGCGCAAACTCGCGCTGCCGGGCGGGCGTATCGGGGCTCGACACCGCAAATGCGGTGCGCGTGACCACGTGCTGGTGCAAGCCGTTGTAGCCATCGGCCCACAGCGTGCAGTTCGGGCAGGACGCGCCCATGTTGTGCACCACCATCAGATCCGCGTGCCCGCCGAACAGCTCCGACAGCCGCACGCTGCCTTCCGGCGTTTTGAATTCATAGTCCGCCACTTCCTGCGGCTCCACTGCCCCCTGAGTGGCGCGCATTTCCCGGCGGATGTCGGCGATCTGCTGGCGGTAGGCCTGCAATTTTTCCGAAGCGGCTGCGTATTTCATGGGCGGCTCCGGGCGCTCAGTTCGAGGCGCCGCCGTA
>JADHNH010000098.1 GCA_016779605.1 Nevskia sp.
TTACGATTCCCGATTCCCCTCTCCCGATTCCCGGCGCGTCAGAGCTGCCAGCCGCCATCCACCGCCAGCACCTGGCCGGTGATGTAGCGGGCGCGGTTGGAGCTGAGGAACACCACCGCCTCGGCGACGTCCTCGGCCCGGCCGTAGCATTGCAGCGGGATGTTGCGGCGGATCTGCTCGGCCACCGGGCCGGCGAACTCGTTGTCCAGGAGCTTCTGCCCGAGCCCGGCCGCCAGCATGCCGGGCGCCACGCAGTTGGCGCGCACGCCGAAGCGCCCTTCTTCCTTGGCGATGGCGCGGGTCAGGGTCTCCACCGCCGCCTTGGGCGCCGCCGACAGGATGTCGCGCGGCGGGAAGCGCGACACCGCGATCGTCGTCACCGCCACCAGGCTGCCGCCGCGGCGTGCGCGGAACAGGCGCGTCATCGCCTGGGCGAAGGCGAAATAGCTGTCGATGTCGGCGTGCAGCACGCGCTGCCATTCGGCCAGCGCGAGCTGGCTCACGTAGGGCTGCGCCAGGTCCAGTCCGGCCGCGTATACCGCCACGCCCACCTCGCCCAGGTGCGCCGCCGCGGCGTGCGCGAAGGCGTCGATGCTGGCCGCCTCGGCGAGCGAAGCCTGCGCGAAGCCCGGCCGCGTGCCCATGCCGGCGAGCTCCGCCGCCAGCGCCTCGGCCGCGGCGGCGCGGCTGCCGTAGCTGAAGAAGACGTTCAGGCCCTGCGCGGCGAACTGGCGGCACACCGCCGCGCCGATGGCGCCGGTGCCGCCCAGCACGACGGCCGAGGCGCCGTCGAACGAGGACTGGCTGGATGACGGTTCGGACATCGGCTGCGCCGGTTCATTGCCTGGAGGCAGTGTAGCGCCGGCTCACTCCTGCGAGGGCAGCAAACCGATTGCGGCCTCGCGCAGCGCGCCCGCTTCGATCAGCGCGGCCACCGCGGCGATATCCGGAGCGAAGTAGCGGTCCTCGGCGTAGAACAGTGCGCGCGCGCGTATCTGCGCATGCACGCCTGCCAGCGCCGGCGAGGTACGCAGCGGCGCATGGAAGTCGATGCCCTGCGCCGCCGCCAGCAATTCGATGGCGACGATGCCGCGCGTGTTGGCCGCCATCTCCAGCAGGCGCCGCGCGGCGAAGGTGGCCATGCTGACGTGGTCTTCCTGGTTGGCCGAAGTCGGCAGGCTGTCGACGCTGGCCGGGTGCGCCAGCGACTTGTTTTCCGAAGCCAGGGCCGCGGCGGTGACATGCGCCAGCATGAAGCCGGAGTTGAGGCCGGCGTCGCGCACCAGGAACGGCGGCAGCCCCGACAGGCTGGCGTCGATCAGCAGCGCGATGCGCCGCTCCGACAGGGCGCCGATTTCGGCGATGGCCAGCGCCAGCGTGTCGGCCGCCAGCGCCACCGGCTCGGCGTGGAAATTCCCGCCGGAAAGGATCTCCGCCGCGCCGTCTGCGGTGAACAGCAGCGGGTTGTCGGTGACCGCGTTGGCCTCGATGGCGAGCGTGGCGGCGGCGTGCCGCAGTAGGTCCAGGCAGGCGCCCATCACCTGCGGCTGGCAACGCAGGCTGTACGGATCCTGCACGCGCTCGTCGTTGACCAGGTGCGAGCGCCGGATCTCGCTGCCCTCCAGCAGCGCGCGGTAGCGCGCGGCGGTGTCGATCTGGCCGCGCTGGCCGCGCACCGCATGGATGCGCGGGTCGAACGGCGCGTCGCTGCCGCGCGCCGCGTCCACCGACAATGAGCCCGCGGCGAGCGCGGCGGCGAACAGGTCCTCCGCCTCGAACAGCGCGCGCAGCGCCAGCGCGGTGGAGACCTGGGTGCCGTTGAGCAGCGCCAGGCCTTCCTTCGCCGCCAGGCGCAGCGGCTGCAAGCCGGCCTGGGCCAGCGCCTGCGCGGCGGGCAGCACCGCGCCGTCCCGGCGCACCTCGCCCTCGCCCATCAGCGCCAGCGTCAGGTGCGCCAGCGGCGCCAGGTCGCCGGACGCCCCGACCGAGCCTTTGCATGGAATGCAGGGAAGGATGCCGGCTCGGTAGCAGTCCAGCAGCGCGTCGATCACGCCCTGCCGCACGCCCGAATAGCCGCGCGCCAGGCTCGCCGCCTTCAGCGCCAGGATCAGGCGCACCGTGGCGTCGTCGAGCCAGGCGCCCAGGCCCACCGCGTGCGAGCGCACCAGGTTGGCCTGCAGCCGCTCGAGGCTGCTATCGGGGATGTGTGCGCCGGCAAGTTTGCCGAAGCCGGTGTTGATACCGTAAGCAGGCGCACCGCGGGCCACGATCTGCGCCACCGCCGCCGCCGAAGCGGCGACGCGTTCGGCCCCGGCGGGGTCCAGCGCCAGGGGATCGCCGGCGGCGATGCGCCGGCATTGCGCCAGGCTCAAGCGGCCGGGTATGACGATCACGGCGTCCGGCCTGTCACGGCAGGCGCGCTCCGGCGGATTCGGCTGTGTGATCCCTCATGCCCCCTCCGCGCCACAGCCGGGCAAAAGTGCCGGCCTGAAAGACGATTGCGCGAGCGCTAATTCTTTGCAGCGCCTTCAGAAACCACGCGTGCCTCAGGGTAGCCCTGGTGGCTCACCTTGTCGAAAGCCTGCCGGGCCGCGCCTTCGCCCGCGAACGGCCCCAGCCGCACGCGGTACAGGGTGCCGCCGGCGGCGGCTGCGATGGGCTCGGACATTCCGCGATAGCCGATGTTCTGCAGCAGCGCCAGCGTGGTCTGCGCCCGGCCCTGCTCGGAAAAGCTGCCGACCTGGACGAACCAGCTGCGGCCGTCGGCGCCGGGCTTGACCGGGGCGGCCGCCGCGAGCTGCGCTGGTGGCGCCACCGGCGCGGGCTTTGCCGCCGGCGGGGCCGGCGCAGGGCGCGGTGCCGGTGCCGCGGCAACCGGGGCCGGTGCGGCGGCCACGGCGGGCTTGGCGGCCGCCTGCGCCACCGGCTTCGGCGCAGGCGGGATCGGCGCAGGCGGTGCCGGCGCCGATTGGGGCGTCGCGGCCGGAGCCGGAACTTCCGCAGCTGCTGCAGTGGTGACGGTTGCCGGAACAGCTCCCGGCTTGTGCGCGGCACCGGCTGGCTTGGCCGCCGGCGCGGTGCCTTCCTGCCCCGGCATGGCCGAAACCTCGACCGGCAAGCCGGCCGCGGGTGGCGGAGCCACTGCGATGGGCTCGGGCGCTGGCGCGGCGGCCGGCTGCGCCGCCGCCGTGGCCTGGTCCGTTGGCGCCGCTGCACGCACCGGCATGCCGGAGGAAGCCCAGGGCTCGGGGCCGGACGGTGCCGTGGGCGGCGGCGCTGCCGCAGGCGGCGCCTGGCCGGTGTCGCCGCCCGCCGGCAGCGCGCCGCCGGCCAGCGGAATGGTGGCGCCGGGCAAGGCGGCATCGCCGCTGCCAGGGCCTGCCGTCGGCAGCAGCCAGGTCATGGCGAACAGCAGGCCGAGCAGGACAGCCAGGCCCAACAGGCGGCGTGTGAGAAGGTCGTTCATGCGCAGGTGAGCATTTTCGCAACTGCGGCGACGCTTAGGAAGGACCCGCAAACGACGATGCGATCACCGGCCGCCATGCCGGCGCGCGCGCGGGCATACGCCTGCTCCACGCTTTCCCACGCCGTGCCGTCGAGGCCGGCCGCAGCGGCGCGCCGGCGCAGGTCTTCGCCGCCGAGTCCGCGCGGCGGCGGCAGGCCGCCGAAAAACGCGGCCGAGACCACCGGCGTCAGCGCGGCGCATACGCCCTCCGCCGGCTTGTCGGCGAACATGCCGAGCACCAGCCAGGTCCTGCCGGCCACCGGGTGCGACTGCAGGTTGTGCGCCAGCACCTGCGCCGCCTCGACGTTGTGCGCGACATCGAGCACGGTGTCGCCGACGACCTCGAAGCGGCCCGGCAGGCGCAGCGCCGCCAGCGCCGCACGGATCGCCGGTTCGGCCACCGGCCGCTGCCCCTGCAGCGCCTCGACCGCCGCCAGCACCGCCGCGGCGTTGCCGTACTGCGCATCGCCCGCCAAGGCGGGCGCGGGCAAGCCGCGGTATTGCAGCACGCGGCCGCTCCAGTCCCAGCCGCCGCCGGCAGCGATGCGGTAGCGGTAGTCCTGCCCGGGCCGCCAAATGTCCGCGCCGATCGCCTGCGCATGGCCCAGCAGGCGCGCCGGCGGCTGTGCCTCGCCGGTCACCGCCGGCCGGCCGCCGCGCAGGATGCCGGCCTTTTCATAGGCGATGCTGTCGCGGTCCGGGCCGAGCCAATCGGTGTGGTCCAGGCCGATGTTGGTCACCAGCGCGCAGTCGGCGTCGACGATATTCACCGCGTCCAGCCGCCCGCCGAGGCCGACCTCCAGCACCTGCACCTGCACGCTGGCCTCGCGGAACAGCAGCAGCGCCGCCAGCGTGCCGAACTCGAAGTAGGTCAGCGGAATGTCGCCGCGGGCCTGCTCGATCGCCGCGAATGCCCGGCAAAGCTGCGCGTCCGCGGCCGGCGCGCCGTCGAGCTCCACGCGTTCGTTGTAGACAAGCAGGTGCGGCGAGCGGTAAAGGCCGACGCGGTATCCCGCCTGCCGGTAGATCCCGGCCGCCAGCGTGGCGCTGGAGCCCTTGCCGTTGGTGCCGCCCACCGTCAAGGTCGTCGCCGGTGCCGGCAGCAGGCCGAGCCGCAGCGCCACCGCCCGCACCCGCTCCAGGCCCAGCTCGATGGCGCGCGGATGCACGCGCTCCTGGTAGGCCAGCCAGTCGGCGAGCGATCGCGGCACGCTGTCGGTAAGAGTCATCGTTGCGCTGGGAGTGTCCGGCGGGCCGTCGGCCCGCCCCTGCGTCAGGCATGCATTGTAGCCGCAGGCGTTCGGCGCACGGCTGCCGCGCCGCCGCAAAGCGGCACGATTGGACGCCATGTTCGCGGGGTGCGAACATCGCGGCGCCGGAGTGCGGCTGGCCGCGCGTCGTCGCGCCGCTTCCGCATCGTCGCTCCGGCCTTGCCTACAATCCGGCGCCTTGCAGCGCCGGCACCCAAACCGCTCGGGAGATGGTGAATGAATGCTTGGCTGAGACCTGCCGCGTGCGCCGCTTTCGCACTCGTCGCCCTTGGCTTGTCCGCCTGCAGCGGCGGCGGTGTCGGCGCCGCCCAAGGCTCGGCGCACGCAGTCGCCTTCGTCGCCAACAGCCAGGGCAATTCCGTGTCTGCCTATGCCATCGACCCGGCCACCGGCGCCTTGACCGACATCGCCGGATCGCCGTTCGCCGCCGGGGCGGCGCCGCTGTCCGTGGCGGTCGATACGGCGGGCCGGTTCGCCTACGTGACCAACCCCGGCATCCAGAAAATCACCGCCTTTGCGGTCAATGCGGCCACCGGAGCACTCTCGGCAGTGCCGGGCTCGCCTTTTGCGGCACCGGGCGCGGCCGAGGTCGTCGCGGTAAGTCCTTCCGGGACGTTCGCCTATGCCACCGACCCCCATGACAACACGCTCATCGCCTACGGCATCAATCCGGGCAACGGCGCGCTGAGCCCGGTGGCCGGTTCGCCGTTTGCGGATGACGGCGGCCCGCTGGACGTCGCCGTCGATCCTTCGGGCAAGTTTGCCTATTCCACCAACGCCGCCGGCAACAGCGTTTCGGCCTATACGATCGACCCGTCCACCGGGGCGCTGACTGCGGTGGCCGGCTCGCCGTTTGCCGCGGGGTCGAGCGCCCAATTCCTTGCGATCGGCCCTTCCGGCAAGTTCCTTTACGCCACGAACTACACCGGAAACACCGTGTCCGCCTACCAGATTGATTCCGCCACCGGGGCTTTGAGCGCGCTCGCCGGCGCACCCGTGGCCACCGGCGCCGGGCCGGAGGTCATCGCCATCAGCCCGTCCGGCGCATTCGCCTACGTCGCCAACTCCGGCTCGAACAACGTATCGGCATACGCCGTCAATTCCACCACCGGCGCGCTGACCCCCGTCCCCGGATCGCCCTTCGCCGCCGGAGGCCTGCCCATCGGCGTTGCGGTGGATCCGTCCGGACAGTTCGCCTATGTGACCAACGCCGGCGCCAACACGATTTCGGCCTACAGCATCAATGCGGCCAACGGCGCGCTGACGCCCATCGCCGGCTCGCCCTTGCCCGCTGGTGCGGGACCCGCCCTCATTGCTGTCACCGCCTTGCCCTGACTGGCGGCGCCGCGCGCCGGGATGCGCGAGGCACGGCTTCGCAGCAGAAGCGCGGGGCGTGCCGGGTCGGCAGGATTCGCGTGGCGGATCGCGCGGAGCGACCGGCTCAGTGGGGCTTGCCGACGGCCGGTGCGAAGTGGGTCATCATCGCCAGCAGGCGATGGATCTTCTCGCGCAGCTCGCGGCGGTCCACGATCATGTCGAGCGCGCCCTTTTCCAGCAGGAACTCGGCGCGCTGGAAGCCTTCCGGCAGCTTCTGCCGCACGGTCTGCTCGATCACGCGCGGGCCGGCGAAGCCGATCAGCGCCTTGGGCTCGGCGATATGCACGTCGCCCAGCATGGCCAGGCTCGCGGACACGCCGCCCATGGTCGGGTGCGTCATCACCGAGATGTACGGCAGGCCGCGCTCGGCCAGCTTGGCCAGCGCCGCGCTGGTCTTGGCCATCTGCATCAGCGAGAACAACGACTCCTGCATGCGCGCGCCGCCGCTGGCCGAAAAGCACACCAGCGGAATGCCGTGCTCCAGGCAGGCGTTGACGCCGCGCACGAACTTCTCGCCCACCACGCTGCCCATCGAGCCGCCCATGAAGCCGAACTCGAAGGCCGCCACCACCAGCGGCAGGCCGATGAGCTGGCCGCGCATGACGATCAGCGCATCCTCCTCGTCGGTGTCCTCGCGCGCCTCGGCCAGGCGCTCGGTGTACTTGCGGCTGTCCTTGAACTTGAGCGGATCGGTCGAGCGCACCTTGGGCGCGATCTCCACGCGCGGCTCGGCATCGAGGAAATGGTTCAGCCGTGCGCGCGCGCCGATCACGCGGTGCGCCCCGCACTTCGGGCAGACTTCCAGCGTGCGCTCCAGCTCGGCCCGGTACAGCACCGACTGGCAGCTGTCGCACTTCATCCACAGGCCTTCGGGCACGCTCTTCTTGCGCACGCCCGCGGTCAGCAGCTTGGAACCTGAAATCTTCTCGAGCCAGCTCATGCCGGCAATTGTATACGCGCCGCGCGCAGCCCGGGAGTGCTCCGCCGGGCCGCCTGCCCGGCATGCGGAACAGCGGCTCAGCGGTATCGAAAGGGATTTGTAAAGCACCGGTAAAAGCCTGCCTGCGGGCCTGCGTGCGCCGGCTAGGATGGGCACATTCCTCCGCCGCACTTCCCTGGTGTTTCCGCATGCATCGACCGCCGCACGCCGGCGTGCCGGCCGGCGCCGTATCCTACGGCCATGACCTGGCCAATTTCCGACCGCCGGTGAGCGGCGGCGAAGCCCGCGCCGCGGTGGCGCGCCTGCTGCTGATTGACGACGACCGCAAGCTGTCGCGCATGCTGGCCGAGTTCCTCGGCAGCCACGGCTTCAGCGTCAGCCTGGCGCACGATGGTGCCGAGGGCGCCGAACGCGCCCGCGGCGAATCCTGGGACCTGATCCTGCTGGACGTCATGCTGCCGTGCCAGGACGGCTTCGAGACCCTCAGGCGCCTGCGCGCGTTCTCGCAGGTGCCGGTGCTGATGCTCACCGCGCGCGGCGGCGACGAGGACCGCATCCACGGGCTCGAAGGCGGCGCCGACGACTACGTCCCCAAGACCGCCTCCTCGCGCGAGCTGCTGGCGCGCATCCGCGCGGTGCTGCGCCGCACGGCGCATCTGGCCGCGGCACCGCCTGCGATCTGCGTGGACGGGTTGAGCATCGAGCCGGCCGCGCGCGCCGCCAGCCTTGACCGGCAGCCGCTGGCGCTGACGCCGGTGGAGTTCGATCTGCTGCTGGCGCTGGCGCGCCGCAAAGGCCAGGTGTGCTCGCGCGAGCAGCTGCTCGAGCAGGTGCGCGACCGCCAGTTCGAGGCCTTCGACCGCTCCATCGACGTGCACGTGGCAAGCCTGCGCCGCAAGCTCGGCGACGATCCGCGTGCACCGCGCTTCATCCGCACCGTGCGCGCGGCCGGCTACCTGCTGGTGGACGCCGCCGCGCAGGCACACGCCGAAATCGGCCACGATGGCGGCGCCGGCCCGGCCGCCGCATGAGCGCCGGCCTTTGAGCCTGCGCGGCTCGCTCTACGGCAAGCTGCTGCTGTGGCTTGCGCTCAACCTGCTGCTGATCGCCGCGCTGGGCGTGGTGATGGCCGGCCGCTCCGGCCTGGGCTGGAGCATGCTGCTGTCCGAGCCGGTGCGCGAGCGGCTGCTGACCATCGCCGACCATATCGCGGCCGATGTCTCCGCGGCATCCGAATCCGCCCGGCAGGCCGTGCTGGAGGGCTATGCGGCGCAATACGGCGTGGCGTTCGCCTTGCACCCGTTCGGCCGGCCGCCAGCCGATGCGGACGGCGCTCCGCCGGACCGCTTCGGCATCGACGGCCCGCCGCCCCCGCCGCTCCCGCCACCAGATCGCGCGGCGGACCGGTTCGGCCCGCCACCCGCCCCGCGCGAGCCGCCGTCGCGCCTTGGCGATCCGCACGTGCGTGCCGGCCTGATCTTCATCCGGAGCAGCCCGCGGGGCGGCACTTTCGAGGTGCACATCCCGGCAGTCCTCCGGCAAGCCGGCGCACCGCCGCAGCCGGTGGAGGTGCGCGCCGCGGTGCCCGGACTGGTCGCGCTGCTGCGCCTGCTCGGCGTGGCGCAATGGCTGTTGTTCGCCTTGCTGGTGGCCGTGCTGTCGGCCCTGCTGTGGTGGCCGTTCATCTGGAACATCACCCGCACCATCGTGCAGCTCACGGGCGCGACCCACGATATCGCCGCCGGCCGTTTCGAGGTGCGCGTCGCCACGCGGCGGCGCGACGAGCTCGGCCGGCTGGCGGATGCAGTGAACCGCATGGCCCAGCGGCTGCAGAACTTCGTGGCGGGCCAGAAGCAGTTCCTCGCCGACGTCGCCCACGAGGTCACCTCGCCGCTGGCGCGCCTGCAGGCCGGGCTGGGCATCCTGGAATCGCGCCTGGACGGGGCCGCGGACCGCACCCTCGACGACTTGCGCGAGGAATTGCTGCAGATGTCCGCCCTGCTCGACCAGCTGCTGCTGTTTTCGCGCGCCGGCATGCAGTCCGGCCTGGCACCGCCGCAGGCGCTCGAGCTGCGCCCGCTGCTGCTGCAGGTGCTGCAGCGCGAAGATCCGCAGCATGCGGTGCGCTTCGACATCGAGCCCGGGCTGCGCGCAATGGGACACGGGCTGCTGCTCGAGCGCGCGGTCGCCAACCTGGTGCGCAACGCGCTGCGCTACGCCGGGGCGGCACAGGGCGCGGTCGAGCTGGCGGCCGCCGCGAACGGCGGCAGCGTGGAGATCGCCGTGCGCGACCGCGGACCCGGGGTGCCGGAAGCGATGCTGCCGCGCCTGGGCGAGCCGTTCTTCCGTCCGGAGCATTCGCGCAGCCGCGACAGCGGCGGCTTCGGGCTGGGGCTGGCGATCGTGCACCGCTGCGTCGAAGCCTGCGGCGGCAGCCTGGTCTTGCGCAACCGCAGCGGCGGCGGCTTCGAAGCCTGCATCCGGCTGGCCTCCGGCCGCGCCGCCGACGCCGGGCGCATCACGGATCGCATGCAGCTCAGCTGACTCCACTCGCGAAACACGCCCGCGTGCATGCGGCGCCGGTCCGGCACCCGACGCGGAACAGCGGGGAAGCCCGGTTCCCGATGTAAGCCTTGAGTAAATTCCACTCCGTCCGCGGGATCTCCGGCGTAGCGTCTCAGCTTCGAAAAAACCTCGGAGACGCGCATGAAACACCAGCGGATTTTGCCGTACCTCCTGATCGCGCCGGCCCTGGCCTTGGCCGCCTGCAGCGCCGGTGCCGCAGGCGCCTGGCCTGGTCCATCCGATACGGCAGCCGACGACGGCGACGCCTGCGCCTGGCGCATGCCGGGCCCGCCTCCAGGCCGCCCTATGTTCGCGCACCCGGGCTTGGGTCCGGACGGCCCGCCGGGTCCCGCCAGCCCAGCCCTGCAAGTGATCCGCTCCGCGGTGGAGATCGAGCGGCTCTACCGCGAGCAGGGCCGCGCCGCAGACGTCGCCGCCCTTTACCAGGACATCCTGGCCAAGACGCAGGACCCGGTGGTGCGCAGCTTTGCATTCGGCGCCTTGGCGCGCACCGAGTTGCGGCCGGCCGATGCAGGCAAGGCCATCGCCACGCTGCGCCGGAGCCTGGACGAAAGCCTGCAACTCCTGGATGCGCAGCATCCGGGAGCGTCCCGAGCGGCACCGGCGCAGGCGCCTTGAGGCGGCGCCGACAGGTGAAGCCGAAACCCGCCGATCAGGGATTCGAGGCCGGCAAAGCATCCAGCGCGGCGCGCAGGGCGCCAAGCTGGTCGCGCAGAATCTGCGGCAGGGCTGCCGGCGCCTGCGCGTGCCGGGCGATCTGCTCGACCAGCGCGCTGCCCACCACCACGCCGTCGGCGATGCGGCCCACCTGCGCCGCCGAGGCGGCGTCGCGGATGCCGAAGCCCACCGCCAGCGGCAAGCGCGTATGCCGTCGGATCACCGCCAGCTTTTCCGCCACGCTGCCGACGTCCAGCGTGCTGGCACCGGTGACGCCCTTGAGCGAGACGTAGTAGAGGTAACCGGAGGCTTGCTGCACGGTGGCGTCGATGCGCGCCTCCGAACTGGTCGGCGCAAGCAGGAACACGCAGTCCAGGCCCTGCGCGTGCAGCATGGGCACCGCCTCGGGCGCCTCCTCCACCGGCAGGTCCACGATCAGCACGCCGTCGACACCGGCGGCCCTGGCGCGGAGCGCGAAAGTCTCCAGCCCCATCGCCTCGATCGGGTTCAGGTAGCCCATCAGCACCACCGGCGTCGTCGTATCGGTGCCGCGGAACCCGGTCACCATGTCCAGCACGCGCGACAGGCTGGTGCCGTGCGCCAGCGCGCGCTCGCAGGCGAGCTGGATGGTCGGCCCGTCGGCCATCGGGTCGGAAAAAGGCACGCCCAGCTCGATGATGTCGGCCCCGCCGCGCACCAGCGCGTGCATCAGCGCGACCGTCTGGTCCGGGTGCGGATCGCCGGCGGTGATGTAGGGGATCAGCGCCTTGCCGCCGCGCTGCCTGAGGGCGGCGAATACGCCTTCGATGCGGCTCATCGGCCGGGCCTCGCGCCGGACTGAAAAGCACGACGGTCCGCAAATGAACGCGAATCAACGCGAATAAAAACTCCCAAAACGGCCAATGCGATGTTATTCGTTCTCATGTGCGCCCATTCGCGGCTTCGGATACGTTCCGCGTACCGCTTCGCCTGAAATGTGCCGGAAATTCAAAGCAGCTGGATCCCTTCCCGCTTGGCCACGGTGAAGATGTCCTTGTCGCCGCGTCCGGACAGGTTGACCACGATGGTCTGGTCGCGCCGCATCTGCGGCGCCAGCTTCTTCGCATAAGCCACCGCGTGCGCGGACTCCAGCGCCGGGATGATGCCCTCCACCCGCGCCAGCTCGTGGAACGCCGCCAGGGCTTCGTCGTCGGTCACGGTCACGTAGCTGACCCTGCCGATGTCCTTGAGCCAGGAATGCTCCGGCCCCACGCCGGGGTAGTCCAGGCCCGCGGAAATCGAGTGCGTGCCGAGGATCTGGCCGTTGTCGTCGGCCATCACGTAGGTGCGGTTGCCATGCAGCACGCCCGGCCGGCCGGCCGACAGCGGCGCGGCGTGCTGGCCGGTGGCCAGGCCCAGGCCGCCCGCCTCGACGCCGTACATCTTCACGGCGTCGTGCTCGATGAAGGGATGGAACAGGCCGATCGCGTTGGAGCCGCCGCCGACGCAGGCCACCAGCGCATCCGGGAACCGTCCCAGCATGTCCTGCGACTGCTCCACCACCTCGCGTCCCACCACGGCGTTGAAGTCGCGCACCAGCATCGGGTACGGGTGCGGGCCGGCCACCGTGCCGATGATGTAGAACGTGTTGTCGACGTTGGTCACCCAGTCGCGCAGCGCCTCGTTGAGGGCGTCCTTGAGCGTGCGCGTGCCGCTGGTCACCGGCACCACGCGGGCGCCCAGGAGCTTCATGCGGTAGACGTTGGGCGACTGCCGCTCGACGTCGTCCACGCCCATGTAGACCACGCACTCCATGCCCAGGCGCGCCGCCACCGTGGCGCTGGCCACGCCGTGCTGGCCGGCACCGGTCTCGGCGATGATGCGGGTCTTGCCCAGGTGCTTGGCCAGCAGGGCCTGGCCGACGGTGTTGTTGATCTTGTGCGCGCCGGTGTGGTTGAGGTCCTCGCGCTTGAGGAAAACCTGCGCACCGCCCCAGGCGCGGGTCAGCCGCTCGGCCGGATACAGCGGCGAGGGCCGGCCGACGTAATACTTCAGGTCCTTTTCCAGCTCGGCGCGGAACGCCGGGTCGTCCTTCAGCCGCAGGTAGGCTTCTTCCAGCCGCCGCAGCGGCTCCATCAGGGTTTCGGCGACGAAGCGCCCGCCGTAGGGGCCGAAATGGCCGCGGGCGTCAGGCAGGTTCTGGTAGATCATCGGCACAGGCATCGGAACAGTCGGCATCGGCGCGGCGCACCGCGCCGACGAAGGCGCACATTCTGCCCGAATCCTTGATCCCGGGCGCACTTTCGATGCCGCCGCTGACATCCACGCCGTAGGGCCGCGCCTGCCGCACCGCATCGGCCACGTTGCCGGCGTGCAAGCCGCCGGCCAGGATCAGCGGCACGCCGCAATCCAGCGCCGCGCGGCGCCAGTCGAAGCTGCGGCCCTGCCCGCCGGGCTCGCCGGCGCCGTGCCCGTCGAGCAGCAGCCCGGCCGCGCCGGCGAACTCGGCGGCCACCGCCGCCAGCGGCCGCTCCAGCCCGCGCATGCCCACCGCCTTGAGGTAAGGCAGGCCGAAGCTGCCGCAGAACGCCGCAGTTTCGTCGCCGTGGAATTGCAGCAGGTCGGGCCGCAGCTGCCCGATCACCCGGCGCACCGTCGCTTCGTCGGCATCGCGCAGCAAGGCCACCGCGGCGACGAACGGCGGCAAGCGCCTGCGGATTGCCGCCGCGGCTTCCGCATCGATGCGCCGCGGGCTGCCCGCTGCGAACACGAAGCCCAGCGCATCGACACCGAGCGCCGCTGCGGCCAGGCCGTCCTGCAGCCGCGTAATGCCGCAAAACTTGATGCGGGTGCGGTGCAGTCGAAGCTGGCTCTCGGGGTTGGGCACGTCGTTCATCCGGATGTGGATCGCCGGCTGCCGCTCGACTCTACGGGAACCAAGCCGTGGCCGGCCCGGGCAGGCCAAACGCCTCCGGGTATTCCGGACCGACAAAATACAGGCCCTCCGGCGGTGCCGTCATCCCGGCCTGCCTGCGGTCGCGGCCGGCGAGCACCGCGCCGGCCCAATCGGCGCCGCGGCGGCCGTGGCCGATCTCCAGCAGCACGCCGGCGATGTTGCGCACCATGTGGTGCAGAAAAGCATTGGCGCGGATGTCCAGCACCACGAAATCGGCACGCCGCCAGACCGCGATCTCCTGCACGTTGCGGTGCACCGAGCGCGACTGGCAACCGGCCGCGCGGTAGGCCGAGAAGTCGTGCTCGCCCAGCAGCGCCTGCGCCGCGGCGTGCATGGCCGCGGCGTCGAGATCGCGCGCAATCCAGGCGGCGCGGCCGGCCAACAGTGCGGAGCGCGCGCGCTGGTTGTGGATCACGTAGCGGTAGCGGCGCCACCGCGCGCTGCGTCGCGCATCGAACGGCTGCGTCACCGCCTGCACCCAGCGCAGGCTGACGGCCGCTGGCAGCGCGGTATTGGCGCCCAGCAGCCAGGCGTAGGGCCTGCGCGCAGCGCTCGAATCGAAGTGCACCACCTGGCCGAACGCGTGAACGCCAGCATCGGTGCGCCCGGCGGCGAAGGTCTTGACCGGCTGGTCGGCCACCGCCGACAAGGCGGTCTCCAGCGCCTCCTGGATGCTCGGCACCCCTGGCTGTGCCTGCCATCCGCCGTAGCCGGTGCCGAGGTATTCCACCCCGGCGGCCCAGCGTTGCATCGCCCCTGACGTGTCGGATGATCCTTCGAGTCGTGCCCGGCTACGCGCTGAGGCGCTTCACCAGCGCTTCGGCCTCGGACTTCTGCTCCGCGCTGCCGGTGGCGATCACCTCGTCCAGCAGGCTCTTGGCGGCCTCGTTGTCGCCCATGTCGGCGTAGGCGCGAGCGAGGTCGAGCTTGGTGCCGATCTCGTCGCTCCCGGCGCCGTTGCCAGACGCCGGCTTGCTCAGGTCCAGCTCGTCCAGGTTGAACTCGACCGTTCCCTCGCTGCCGCCGGCAGCGGCTTCGTCGCCGCCGATGTCGAAATGGCTCAGGTCGATCTCGTGGGGTGCGTCCGCCTCGTGATCCGGAGCCGGCGCCGCCGCTGCGGGGCCGGCGGCCGCATCCGGCTTCAGCAGCTCCGAATCCAGGTCGAAATCGATGACGTTGGCTGCCGCACTGGCCACCGTCGCCGGCGCCGGCTGCGGAACCGCCGGCGGCGCGGCCGGCGTCGCCGGCTGGGCGGCGGGCTGCGCGGCGGCCGGCTCCGGCGGCGCCTCGTCGAGCGGCAGGTCGACGTCCGGCGACAGCACGCCGCCGCCGTCGCCCTTGAACAGTGCGGCATCCGGGCAAAGCTGCCGCCCCATGATGGCGATCTTCTGCCAATCGGACGGCGTGAGCTGGTGGTTGAGCGCTTCCGCGGTTTCCTGGAATTCGACCGGCTTGCCGGCGGCGAAATAGGTTTCCGCGAGCTTGGTGCGCAGCTCGGTACGCTTCGGCTCCTTGGTCAGCGCCTGCTTCAGCAGCGAGGCGGCTTCGTCGTACAGGCCGTAGGCCAGGTGGAAATCGGCCTCGGACAGGGGATCGTTGGCATCGAGGTTGATCGAAAGCGTCTGCGCCTCGAGCTGCGAGGTCATGTCGAAATCGACGTCGCCGGCACCCACCGGGGTGGGCGGCGTCTGCTTCGGCGGCTGGTCGAGGATCGTCGTGGCGGTCAGCGAGGGCTCGATCACCGCGGTCGCGCCGGCGTCCATCCTGGGCGGTGCTGCCAGCTCCGGCGGCACCTGGATCGACGCGGTATCCCCCAGCTTGGTCACCGACGGCTTTGCAGGCGGAGCCGCCGGCTTGGGGCCGAGCGGCGGCATCTTCACGGCGGTCTGGCCGGCCTTGGCCCGGAAGTCCGGCAGCGCCTCTTTCTTGTTGAAGAAGATCCGCCAGGTGAACAGCCCGATCAGCGCGACGAATGCGACCAGGATCGCCAGCTTCAGCCATTGCGCCATGCCCGACGGTTCCGGCGGCGGCATCTCGATCTTATGCGGGGGCGGCGGCGCGGCGGCCGGCGGCGGAGCCGGTGCGGCGGTGGCCGGTGCAGCCGGCGCCGGCGTGGTTGCGCCAGCAGCCGGCGGCGCCGCAGGGGCCGGGCCGGCGGCCGGAGTCGCC
>JADHNH010000099.1 GCA_016779605.1 Nevskia sp.
TATCTACCACCGCTGCACTGGTCATCCTGGCACGCAAAATCGCGCGCATCGCTTGGTCCGTCTACCACCATCAGACCAATTTTGATCCAAGCCGGCTCTTGCCGGCTTGACCAGAACCATAGAATCTCGGAATGACAAGCAGGAGGCGGCGCGGTCGGGCGTCTACGATTCCCTAATCCCTAATCCCTAATCCCTAATCCCGATTCCCGCAGCGGCGTAGCCGCCGCATCGAAGATCTTCTCGGCATTGGCGGCCAGGAAGTTGCGGAAGATCAGCGGACGGCCGTCCTGGGTCCACAGCGGGGCGCCATCGGCGTCGCGGGCCTGGCCGCGCTCGATGATCTCGACGAACTGCTTCTCGGTCTGCGCCAGGCCGGTGCTGCCGTCGGCCTCGATCACCGGCGTGTCCATGGTGGCGGCCAGGGTGGCGGTCTGCCGCAACGGGCTGCCGGGCGCGCCCTGGATCGCCGGCAGCAGGCGGAAGCCCTGCGCGCGCATCGCCGCGGCCATGTCGTCGATGCCGGGGTAGCCGGCGGCGTGCACGTCGACGGTGACGTGGTTGAAGTCGGGCCCCAGCGCCAGCGCGCTGGCGGCCTCGCCCGACACCGCGGCAACGGCTTGCAGGGTGGCGCGCCTGAGCGGCGGCCCGGGCCGCGCCATCAGCACGCCGACGAAGTGTCCAATGAAGCGGTCGGCGTCGGCTGCCGCCAGGCCGCCGCTGCGCTCGGCCTGCTCGATCAGCGCCAGGAACGGCCCGTGGTCGGCCGCGGCGGCCTGTGCCGCGCAATCCTCGGCCACCAGCTGCGCAGCTTGCGGCGGGAAGGCGCCAAGGTCCACCTGGCTGACGAACAGCTTGAACTGGTGGGCGTCCTCGCCGGGCGCCTGCAGGTCGAACGAGCGCAGCTTTTTCGCCGGGAACAGGTATTCGCGCTCGCGGTGCAGGCCGAGCACGCGGGCGGCGCGCACCAGCAGCGCGGCGACCGCCGGGTCGGCGGTGCGGATGGCGGCGTGGTCGTTGCGCAAGGCGCCGCCGTTGGCGGCGACGAGCCGCTTCAGGCGCACGAAGTCCGGCACGTTGCGGGCGAAGCGGGCGGTGGCCGCCTTGACGAACAGCCGGCGCAGGCTGCGCGGGGAGTGCAGTTCGGACATTGCGGAGCGCCCCGGTTCCAGGTCAGCGGCCAGTCTAGCGCAGGCCCCGGCGCCGGCATGGCCGGCCGTGCATCGGCGCCCGCAGCGGCCGGCTTTCAGGAACCGCGGACGCGCGCCAGATGCGCGGCGATGGCCTGCGGTTCGATCGGCTTGGTGAAATAGTCGTCAAAGCCGGCGGCAAGCACCTGGTCGCGGTCGCCGGGCGCCTGCAGCGCGGTGACCGCGATCAGCGGAATGCCGCGGGTGGCCGGATCGGACTTGAGCCGGCGCGCCACTTCGCGGCCATCCAGGCCCGGCATATGCATGTCGCACACGATCGCATGGGGGCGCTCGGCCCGCGCCAGTTCGATGCCGGCCTCGCCGTTGCTGGCGCAAATCGTTTCGTGGCCGGCGCCGCGCAGCAGGTAGTTCGTCAGTTCCATGCTGCCGGCGTTGTCTTCGATGATCAGGATCCTGGCCATCAATGGCAGCCTCCTGCTGCCCGGATATTCGCGCTGTCCCAGCGGGGAGCGCTGCCGCAACCGGTGCCGTCGTCGATGCGAATGCCCGGCGTCAGTCGCTGTGGAGACTGCTTGGCCTGCCCGCGGCAAACCAACCGGGCACGTAGGTGCGAACCCGCCGCGCCACCCTTGCGCGCAGTGTAGTCCCGCCGCGCCGGGCCCTGCAAAACAGGCAAGGAATTCGTCGATTGTGCGCCGGCAAGCTGGCGGCCGGCGAAAAGTCGGGCACGCTCAGCCCGCCCGCAGCGCATCCGCGACCGGCAGCCGCACCGCGCGCAGCGCGGGAAAGAAGCCGCCGATCAGGCCGATCGCCAGCGCCCATGCCATGCCGCGCAGCAGCAGCCCGGGGGTGACGGCAAAGCTGAACGCGACCTGGGTGAAGTTCTGGCCCAGCGTGGACACGCTCATGCCGTCGAACAGCAGGTAGGCCAGCGCGCCGCCGGCGGCGCCGCCGGCCAGCGCCAGTGCGATGGACTCGGCCAGCACCGACACCATCACCGGCAGGCCGGAGAAGCCGATGGCGCGCAAGGTGGCGATCTCCGACTGCCGCGCCGACACCGCCGAGTACATGGTGTTGAGCGCGCCGAACACCGCGCCGAACGCCATGATGGCGGTCACCACCGCGGTGAGCAGGGTGATCTGCTCGGTGAAGCCCTGCGACTGCGCGGTGAAGTAGTGCCGTTCGGTCTGCACGTCCACCTGGAAGCGCGGGTCGGCGGTCACCGCGTTCTTCAGCGTTTGCAACGCGGTGGCCGGGTCCGGCGGTGCAAGCTCGGCCAGCACGCCGGAGGCGCCGGGGCGGCCGAAGGCGCTGCGCGCGGTGTCGGCGTCGGTCCACAGCTCGGACTCGTGGGCGTCGCCGCCGCTGTCGAAGATGCCGACCACGGTCCATTGCGAGCCGCGGAACTGCAGCCGCGCACCGAGCTGCAGGCCGCTGAACTGCTGGCGCGCGCTGCGGCCGGCGATGACTTCCTGCAGGCCGGGGCGGAACAGCCGGCCTTCGACGATGCGCACTTCCGGGCGCATGGCGATGCCCGCCGGCTCCACCCCGCGCAGCGCCACGTTGACGTCGCCGCCGTGGCGCCGCAGTTCGGTGATCACCACGATTTCGGCCGAGGCCAGCGGCTTGCCGTCCGCGCCGCGGCGCACGCCGGGCAGCTCGCGCAGCAGCGGCACCGAGTCCGGGCCGATGTAGGACGACAGTTCGGCGGTGACCCCGGCCGACAGCAGCAGCGCGCGCGCGTCGCTGCCGGTGCCCTTGAGCGTGTACTCGAAGCCCTTGCTCATCGACAGCAGCGCCACCAGCACCGCGACCACGCCGCCGATGCCCACGACGATGACCAGCGAGGTGCCCAGGCGCTGCGGGATGCTGCGCAGGCTCATCGACGACACCGCCAGGATCTGCCGCAGCATCAGCGCCGCTCCGCCAGGGCGTCGACGATCGACAGGCGGCCGGCGCGCAGCGCCGGCGGCAGCCCCACCGCCAGGCCCAGCAGCAGCATGCTCGCCAGCGCGGTCAGCCACACCCGCAGGTCGGCGTGGAACGGCGGGAACTGCATCTGCACCTTGGCCAGCACCCGCATCGCCAGCACCGACAGCAGCATGCCGCCGAGGCCGCCCAGGGTGCACAGCAGCAGCGACTCGGCCAGCACCAGCGCCAGCAGGGTGCCGTCGGCGTAGCCGATGGTCTTGAGCACCGCCAGCTCCGGGATGCGCTCGCGCACCGCCTGGCTCATGGTGTTGCCGGTGAGCAGCAGCAGGGTGAAGAACACCGCGCCGAGGATCGAGTAGAGGATCAGGCTGAGGTTGCCGATCTGCCGCACGAAATTCAGGGTGAAGTCCTTTTCGGTCTGCGTCTTGGTCTCGTCCGGCGAGTTCTCGAACATGGCGTCGACCTGCCGGCCGATCGCCTCGGCGCGCGCCGGGTCCTGCAGCCGCAGCACGTAGATGCCGGCGTTGCCGCGGCCGAACTGGCGCTCCTCGTCGAAGTAGTCGTAGCGGATGTACATGTTGCCGACGCGCGCGCAGGAGCCCTTGGCGCTGTCGTCGAAGATGCCGACCAGGTCGAAGGTCCAGGCGCGGTCGCCGTCGCGGCGTGGCCAGATCTGGCTTTGCAGCGGGATGCGCTCGCCGACCTTCCAGCCGAAGCGCTCGGCCAGCTCGCGGCCGGCCACCGCGGCGGTGCGCGAAGCCTGCCAGGCCTGGAACTGCTCTTCGGGCAGGCGGCATTCGCTGAACACGCGGCGCCAGCGCTCCGGCACGGTGGCGAACTGCGGGAAGAAATTCTTCGGGTCCTTGTAGACCCCGCCGAAGAACTGCGACCACGACACCGCCGCTACCCCGGGCACCGCCTCGATCTGCGGCAGCAGGCGCAGCGGCAGCGGGCTGGTGAACGATACCCGCGCCTGCGTGATCAGGATCGGCGCGGCGAGGTTGACGCTGCCCAGCGAGAACAGCGCGTGCGCCGCCTGCAGCAGGCCCAGCAGGAGGAACGCCGCCACCAGCGACAGCAGGGTGAAGACGGTGCGCGCGCGCTTGCGCCACAGCGTGGCCCAGACCAGCGCGAAGTATTTCACGGCGCCGTCCCTTCAGCCCGCCCGCAGCGCCGCGGCCACCGGCATGCGCGCCGCGCGCAGCGCCGGGAACAGGCCGCCGAGCGCGCCGATGCAGCAGGCCCAGGCGATGCCCTGCGCCAGCAGCGCCGGCGTCACGCTCAGGCGGAACACCACCTGGGTGAAGTTGGCGCCCAAGGTGTTGACCGCGTTGCCGTTGAAGAACATCCAGGCCGCCGCCGCCCCCGCCGCGCCGCCCAGCAGCGACAGCAGCAGGGCTTCGGCGAACACCGACACCACCACCGGCAGCGCGGAGAAGCCGATCGCGCGCAGCGTGGCGATCTCGGCGCTGCGCGCCGCCACCGCCGCGTACATGGTGTTGAGCGCGCCGAACATGGCGCCCACCGCCATGAAGCCGCCGACGAACACCGCCAGGAAGCCGAGCAGCTTGTTGAGCTGGCGCGACTGCCCGGCGTAATAGTCGGTCTCGCGCAGCACGTCCACCGACAGGCTCGGGTCGGTGGTCAGCGCCGCCTTGTAGCGGTCGAACGCCTGCGCCGATTCCAGCCGCACGGTGACCGACTGGAACAGGTTGCGGCGGAACGCCGACAGCACCGTCTCGATGTCGCCCACCAGCTCGGACTCGTGGGCGTCGCCGCCGCTGTCGAACTCGCCCACCACGGTCCAGTCGGAGTCGCGGAAGGCGATGTGGCCGCCGATCGCCACGCCCTTGAACTGCTCCACCGCGGACCTGCCCACGATCAGCTCGCGCAGCGCCGGCCGGAACATGCGGCCGGCCACCAGGTGCAACTCCGGCCGCAGCGCGAAGGCCTGGGGCCCCACGCCGCGCAGGGTGACGTTGGCGGCGGTGCCGGTGCGCTTGAGCGGCAGGGCGACGATGCTCACCGCCTCGGCCGAGGCGATCGGCTTGCCGGCGGGGCCGCGGGCGACGCCGGCGGCGTCCATGATGGTCAGCGTGTTCTCGCGCGAGATGGTGCTCGACAGCTCGGCGTTGGAGCCGCCGCGCAGCACGATGGCGCGGTCCGCGCGTGCGGTGCCGGCCAGCGTCTTGCGGAAGCCGGCGTCCATCGCCAGCACCGACACCAGCACGGCGACGGTGACGGCGATGCCGACCACGATCACCCAGGACGTGCCCAGGCGCTGCGGCAGGCTGCGCAGGTTCATCAGCGTGACCGCGGCGACCTGCTCAAGCACGGCGGCTCATCCGCGCAGCGCCTCGACGATGTCCAGGCGCCGGGCACGCCAGGCCGGCAGCAGCCCGGTGACCAGGGCCAGCAGCAGCGCCACCGCGCCGCCTTGCGCGATCACGCGCAGCGGCATCCGCACCACGCCCAGGGTGTCCTTGAGCAGCGGGAACAGCAGGTCCGCGGCGGCCAGCCCGGCCAGCGCGGCGAACAGGCACAGCAGCACCGACTCGGCCAGCACCAGGGCCAGCATGCCGGTGTCGGAAAAGCCCAGGGTCTTCATCACCGCCAGCTCCGGCACGCGCTCGCGCACCGACTGCATCATGGTGTTGCCGGTGGCGAACAGCAGGGCGAAGAACACCGCGAACAGGATGCGGCTGACGATGTAGCTGATGTCGCCGATCTGCTTGAGGAAGGCCTGCTGGAACTCCTTCTCGGTCTGCGTCTTGGTCTCGTCCGGCGAGTTGGCGAACAGCCTGTCGATGGCCGCGGCGACCTGCGCCGACCGCTGCGGATCGGCGACCTGCACCACGTACCAGCCGACCTTGCCCTTGCCGAAGCTGCGCGCCTCGTCGAAGTAGGCGTAGTTGAAGTAGAACGCGCTTTCCTGGGCGCGGTCGCCTGGGCTTTGGTACAGGCCGACGATGTCGAAGGTCCAGTCCGAGCTGCCGTCGGCCTTGGTCCAGATGGTCGAGTGCAGCGGCACGCGGTCGCCGATCTTCCAGCCGTACTTGCGCGCCAGGTCCGCGCCCACCACCGCGCCGGTGCGGGTGCGCGCCAGCGCCTGCAGCTGGTCCGCCGGCAGCTTGAATTCCGGGTAGACCGCGAACATGCGTTCGGCTTCCGCCGGGAACGAGAACACGAAGTTCTTCGGGTCCTGGTAGTAGGTGCCGAACCAGCTCAGGTGCGCCACCCGCGCCACGCCGGGGACGGCTTCGATCTGCGCCATGTAGGCGTAGGGCAGGCTCTCGGTGAAGGAGATGCTGTTGGCGACGATCAGGCGGTTGACGTTGGAGCGCTCGATGGCCTGGCTGAAGGCGGCGTTGACGCCCTGCAGCATGCCGAACAGCAGGAACGCCACCACGATCGACAGCAGGGTGAACAGGCTGCGCACCTTCCTGCGCCACAGCGCCGCCCACACCAGCGGCAGGTATTTCATGCGGCGGCCGTCTGGCCTTCCACCAGCTGGCCCTTGTCCAGGTGCAGCACGTGGCTGGCGAAGTCCGCCGCCTTCTGGTCGTGGGTGACCATGACGATGGTCTTGCCGTGCGTGCGGTTGAGCGCCTGCAGCAGGTGCAGGATGTCGTCGGCGGTGGCGCGGTCCAGGTCGCCGGTGGGCTCGTCGCACACCAGCAGGGTGGGGTCGGCCACCAGCGCGCGGGCGATGGCCACGCGCTGGGCCTGGCCGCCGGACAGCTCGGCCGGCTTGTGCTTGGCGCGGTCCGACAGGCCCACCACCGCCAGCGCCGCTGCCACGTTCTGGCGCCGCTGGGCCTTGTTGAGGTGGGTCAGCAGCAGCGGCAGCTCGACGTTGCGCTCGGCGCTGAGCATCGGCATCAGGTTGTAGAACTGGAACACGAAGCCGACGTGGCGCGCGCGCCACTTGGCGAGCTGGCCGCTGCCGAGCCGGTCCAGGCGCTCGCCGGCCACCGTCACCTCGCCCTGGGTCGGCCGGTCCAGCCCGCCGATGAGGTTGAGCAGCGTGGTCTTGCCCGAGCCCGACGGACCCATCAGCGCGACGAAATCGCCCTGCGGGATCTCCAGGCTCAAATGGTGCAGGACCTCCACTTTCTGCTTGCCGCGCGTGTAGGTCTTGACGACGTCGCGCAGCGACACGATGGCCGGCATCTTGACCCGCTCCTTTGCCGCCGGTCGAGCCCGGCGCACTGCATGTTCACCGCGCCGCCGGCCGCTTGTGCCGGCGGCCCGAAAAGGCTCAGCAAGACCCGCGCCGCGCCGCGCCGCCCGCGCCGGCGCCGATGCGGGCTCCGTCAGGGCACGATGCGGACGTGCGCGCCGTCGCTGAGCGCGCCGAGGTCGCCGGCGGCCACCCGTTCGCCGGAGGATAACCCGGAAAGCACGGTCTGCCCATCGGCGCCGTGCCCGCCCAGCCGGACCGTGCGGCGCTCCACCGTGCCGTCGCGGATCACGTAGACCACGCCGGTGGCGTTGGCGCCCTGGCCGCCGCCCTGCACCGCGTCGTCCGGCACCACCACGCCGCGCGGCGCCGCGCCGCCGGCCGCCGCCGCCTCGCCCAGGAACGCCACCCGCGCGCCCATTTCCGGCAGGATGCGCGGGTCCTTGGCCTTGAAGCCGACGCGCACCTTCACCGTCGCCTTGCTGCGGTCGGCGGTGGGGATCACGGCGATGACGAACGCCGGGATTTCCCAGTCCGGGTAGGCGTTGAGCCGCACCGTGGCCGGCTGGTCGGCGTGCACGCGGTTGATGAAGCTCTCGTTGACGTCGACGTCGACTTCCAGCGAATCCATGTCGACCACGGTGCAGATGCCGGTGCGGGTGAAGCCGCCGCCAGCGGAGATCGGCGAAACCACTTCGCCGGGCTGCGCCGCCTTGTCGGTGACGACGCCGTCGAACGGCGCGCGCACCACGGTGTCGTCCAGGTTGCGCTGCGCCACCGTCACGCCCTGGTCGGCGACCTGCACGTTGCGCTTCGCCGTTTCCGCCTGCGCCTGCAGGTTGTCGAAGGCGGTGCGCGCGGTGTCGAGGTCCGACTCGGAGACGAAGTGCTGGGCCACCAGCCCCTGCACGCGGCGCAGGTTGCGCGCGGCGTTGCCCAGCTCCACCTGCACCTGCGCCAGGCTGGCCTTGGCGTAGTCGCGCTGTGCCACCGACTGGCCGTAGGCCGCGCGCACGTTGGTTTCGTCCAGCCGCGCCACCACCTGGCCGGCCGCCACGTGCTGGCCCTCCTCGATCAGCACCTCCACCACCTTGTCGGTGATCTTGGCCGCCACCGTGGCCTGGCGCCGTGCCACCACGTAGCCGGAGGCGTCGAGCAGCGAAGCGCCGGCCGCCGGCTCTCCGGCAGGGGCCTGCACGGTGGCCGCGTGCACCGCGATGGCGCGCGGCTGCGACAGGGCATACCAGGCCGCCGCGCCGGCCGCCGCCAGCAGCACCGCGCCGGCCGCCCACTTCAGCCAGCCGCCGCCGGGCGGAGGCTCCGCGGCGCGGTCGATGCGGAGCTGCTTGAGCAGCTCGGATTGGTCTTTCATGGACTGGTTGCGGACGACTCCCTGCAGCTAGTTTAGGGAGGCCGCCTGCGCGCGGCCACTACCGGCGGCGGCCGGGCGTTCAGCCCGCCGCCGTGCGCGCCGCCTGCAGCTTGGCGCTGGTCAGCGAGAGCCGGTAGATCAGCGTGTTGGTGAAGGTCTTGTAGAAGCGCAGCTGGCAGTCGCGGGTGACCTGTTCGAGCAGGCTGGCGTTGACCCGCAGGGCCAGCACCTGGGTCGCCGCCACCACCGTGGCGGTGCGCCGCTGTGCGGTCAGGAAGGCGATTTCGCCGAAGCAGTCGCCCTTCATCAGGGTGTCGATCACCGTGCTGCCCTTGCGCACCTCGGCGTTGCCGCGCGCGATCAGGTAGAACGCCGCGTCGATCTCGCCCTCGCGCACGATCTCGGCGCCGGCGGCGAAGGTCAGCAGCTTGCTGGCGCTGAGGATTTCCTCGATGTCGTCGTCGGAGAACGCGTCGAAGAAACGCAAGGTGCGCAACGAGTCGCGGCTCTCGCGCCGCGACAGGTTGGCGTCGGCCTGCTTGAGCCGGTCGAAGATGCGCAGCAGGTCGTCGGCCAACTCGGCCCCGGCCTGGTAACGCTGGTCCGGGTCCTTGGCCAGCAGCCGGCTGACCACCGCGCAGATGTCGCGCGGCAGGTCGGGGCGCTTTTCCTCCACCCGCGGCACCGGCTGGTTGCGGATGGCCGCGAACAGCAGCGGCAGGTCCGCGCCGTGGTAGGGGGTTTCGCCGGTGAGCAGCTGGTACATCACCACGCCCAGCGAATACAGGTCGCTGGCCGGCTGCGGCGGCTGGCGGCGCACCTGCTCCGGCGACATGTACAGCGGCGAGCCCACCGCCACCTGCCTGCGGTCGGCGGCGCCCGGCTCGTTCAGCTCGGCCACCGAGAAGTCCATCAGCTTGGGCACGCCGTCGTGCGTGAGCATGATGTTGCTGGGCTTGATGTCCCGGTGCAGCACGCCCTTGCCGTGGGCGTAGTCCAGCGCCTTGGCGCACTTGAAGATCAGGTCCACCACGCGGTCCAGGCCCATGCGCGGGCCGGCCTTGTTGCACCAGGGCAGCAGGGTTTCGCCGTCGACGTACTCCATCACCAGGTAGTTGGTGCCGTTCTGGCTGCCGGCGTCGTACAGCGAGACGATATGCGGATGGCTGAGCATGCCCGCCGCCCGCGCCTCGGTAAAAAACGCATGCTCCACCGAGGCGGCGATGTCGTCGTCACCGCCGGGCGCCGAGTGGATCGTCTTGATCGCCACGTCGCGGCGCACGAACGGGTCGAAGCCCTTGTACACCAGGCCGCAGGAGCCCTGGCCGACCAGGCCGCGCACCTCGTACTTGCCCACCTGCACCGGCATTTTGCCGGTCGTGCCGGGGGGCAGGCTTTGCTGGATGGTAGCCTCGTTCATCGCGATGGCCTGGCGTAGCGAATGCGCACGTTTCTTGGCCGTAAGCGGACTATGCCGGGATTTTAAGCACAAAAACGAGATTTATGCCGCATTTGCCGCGCCGCGCGCGGCCGCGGGCGCCGCCGCCGGTCACTGTACCGCAACAGTCGGCCGGCATAATCACGCCCCGAAAGAGGCGCCGCGCCGAAGGGGCCTCGGGAGCCGCCGTGGCAAAGCCCGCCAAGTCCGAAAGATCCCCCGCCCGCCACCGCACCATCTGGCTGTCCGACACCCACCTCGGCACGCCCGGCTGCAAGGCCGAGTTCCTGGTGGATTTCCTCAAGCACAACGAGTGCGAGACGCTGTACCTGGTCGGCGACATCATCGACGGCTGGAAGCTGCGCGGCTCCTGGTTCTGGCCGCAGGAGCACACCAACGTCATCCGCAAGGTGCTGACCAAGGCCAAGCGCGGCACCAAGGTGTACTACGTCACCGGCAACCACGACGAGTTCCTGCGCAAGTTCGTCGGCTACCGGCTGGAGATCGGCAACATCCGCGTGGTCAACGAGATGATCCACATCACCGCCGACGGCCGCCGCCTGCTGGTGCTGCACGGCGACTTCTTCGACGTGATCACCCGCTACCACCGCTGGCTGGCGCTGGCCGGCGATTTCGCCTACGAAGCCACCATGGCCGCCAACTTCTGGTTCAACCGCGGGCGCCGGCTGCTGGGCATGCCGTACTGGTCGCTGTCGGCGTTCGCCAAGCAGACCGTCAAGAGCGCGGTCAACGTCGTGACCGAGTTCGAGGACGCGGTGGCCCGCGAATGCCGCCGCCGCGAGCTCGACGGCGTGATCTGCGGCCACATCCACCACGCCGAGATCCGCCAGCTGCACGGCGTGACCTACCACAACTGCGGCGACTGGGTGGAAAGCTGCACCGCCCTGGCGGAGGACTTCAACGGCAAGCTGTCGATCCTGAACTGGGTGCAGATCGACCACCTCAACGAAAGTCCCAAGGTCACGCCGCTGCGGCGGCCGGCGCGGAACGCCGCAGCGAACGCCTAGAGTATTTTCGAATTTGGCACGAACGTTCCCGGGCAATGGCGCGGCATCGGCAAAGTGCACTCTTCGCAATTGCCGAATTCTCCCGTAGGGCGGGCCGTGCCCGCCATTTGCCGTGCAAAGACTGGCGGGCACGGCCCGCCCTTGCTCCCCGGCCGCGCCTCAGGCCTTGCCGGCGAGCTGCGCCACGATTCCCGGGTTTTCCAGCGTCGACACGTCCTGCGTGATCGCCTCGCCGCGGGCGATGGAGCGCAGCAGGCGGCGCATGATCTTGCCCGAGCGGGTCTTGGGCAGGTTGTCGGCGAAGCGGATGTCGTCGGGCTTGGCGATCGGGCCCATGGTGTGGGAGACGAATTCGCGCAGCTCCTTGACCAGCGCCTCGGCTTCGGCGCCCACCGGGCGGTGGCCGCGCAGGATGACGAAGGCGACGATCGCCTCGCCCTTGATGTCGTGCGGCTTGCCGACGACGGCGGCCTCCGCCACGCGCGGGTGCGCCACCAGGGCGGATTCGATTTCCATGGTGCCCAGGCGGTGGCCGGCGACCTTCAGCACGTCGTCCATGCGGCCCATGATCCAGTAGCAGCCGTCGGCGTCGCGGTGCGCCGAGTCGCCGGCGACGTAGTAGCGATTGTTGAAGTGCGCCCAGTAGGTCTTGATGTAGCGGTCGTTGTCGCCCCAGATGGTGCGCAGCATCGACGGCCAGGGCTTGGTGATGACAAGGTAGCCGCCGTGGTCGGGGTCGGTCACCGGGGTGCCGGATTCGTCGACGATGTCGGCGAAGATGCCGGGGATCGGCTGGGTGCAGGAGCCGGGCTTGAGCGTGGTCGCGCCGGGCAGCGGCGACATCATGGCCGCGCCGGTTTCGGTCTGCCACCAGGTGTCGACAATCGGCAGCTTCTCCTTGCCGATGACGCGGTAGTACCAGATCCAGGCCTCGGGGTTGATCGGCTCGCCCACCGAGCCCAGCACGCGCAGCCGCGACAGGTCGTAGCGCGCCGGGATTTCCTCGCCCATCTTCATCAGCGCGCGGATCGCGGTGGGCGCGGTGTAGAACAGGCTGACCTTGTGGTCCTGGCAGATCTTCCAGAAGCGGCCGGCGTCCGGCACCATCGGCCCGCCCTCGTACATGACGATGGTGGTGCCGTTGGACAGCGGCCCGTAGCAGACGTAGGTGTGGCCGGTGACCCAGCCGACGTCGGCGGTGCACCAGAACACGTCGTCCTCGCGCAGGTCGAAGATCCACTGCGTGGTCTGGTGCGCCCCCAGCAGGTAGCCGGCGCTGGAATGCTGGATGCCCTTGGGCTTGCCGGTGGAGCCGGAGGTGTAGAGCAGGTACAGCGGGTGCTCGGCTTCCACCCATTCCGGCTCGCACTGCGGCGCCGCCTTGGCGGTGAGCTCGTGCCACCACAGGTCGCGGCCGTCCTTCCAGTCCACCGGCTGGCCGGCGCGCTTGTAGACGATCATCTTTTCCACCGTCGGGCAGCCGCCGGCGAGGGCCTCGTCCGCGGCCTTCTTCAGTTCCACCACGGCGCCGCCGCGGTGGCCGCCGTCGGCGGTGATAATCAGGCGGGCGCCGGCGTCCTCGACGCGGTCCTTGACTGACTGCGCGGAAAAGCCGCCGAACACCACCGAGTGCACCGCGCCGATACGCGCACAGGCCAGCATGGCGATCACCGCCTGCGGCGTCATCGGCAGGTAGATCACCACGCGGTCGCCTTTGCCGATGCCGAGCGACTTGAGCGCGTTGGCCAGGCGGCAGGTTTCCTCGTGCAGCTGGCGGTAGGTCAGGGTGGCGACGTCGCCCGGCTCGCCCTCGAAGCGGATCGCCACCTTGTCGGCGCGCTTGGCCAGGTGGCGGTCGATGCAGTTGTAGGAGACGTTGATGCGGCCGTCGGTGAACCAGCGGTAATTGGGCGCGGCCGAGTCGTCCAGCGCCACCGTGAACGGCGTGTGCCAGTCCAGCTCGCGGCGCGCCAGGTCCGCCCAGAAGCCGACGGAGTCCTTTTCCGCGGCGGCGCGCAGCTCCGCCATGCGGGCGGCGTTCACCCGCGCGCGGGCGGCAAATTCCGCCGGCGGCGGGAACACGCGGTTCTCCAGCAGGACGGAAGAAATCTTGTCGTTGCTCATCCAGTCATCCTCGTCGATTGCACCCGGCGCGGGCGCCGGGCGGGCGCGCGCAGGGCGTGATGATAAGCAGGCCGGGCGCTTGAGTGCCAGCAGGCGGGGGAGGCTCGCCGCGGCCGGCACCGGCGGCTTGCGCCGACCGCTCGTCGGCGGCGCTGTGCGGGACTCGAAATGCGAGGACACGCCGCCCGGCGCGCGTGAACTACGCCGGCACGCGTGGCATTCGCCTGCCGGCGGTGGGCGCCGGAAGCGCGCGGTTATCGTCTTAGAACTTTTTCGTTTGGCGCGGGCGGCCGCCGCCGCCGCCGATCCCCGCGGTGCAGCCGGCCGGGGCCTTCAGCCGCCGCCGGGAATGACCAGCTGCGTCTGCGTGACCAGGGCCAGCAGCTTGCCCGCCTCGGACCGGATCGCGGTCTGCCACACCGAGGTGGTGCGGCCGCGGTGGACGGCGGTGGCCTCGGCGACCACCGTTGAGCCCGCCGCCGCCGCGCCCAGGAAGTTGGTCTTCGACTCGATCGTGGTGGTGCGCGCCCCGGCCGGCAGGTTGAGGACGGCGCCGACGGCGCCCAGGGTGTCGGCCAGGGCCATGAACGCCCCGCCGTGCAGGGTGCCGCCGGTGGTGCACAGGTTGGCGCGCACCGGCAGGCGGCCGCGCACCCGTTCCGGCGTGGTTTCGATAATTTCGATGCCCAGCAAGTCGGGCAACAGCCCGGCGAACAGCCTGGAAACCGCTTCCGGTGTGCTCATCGCAGGCTCCTTTTTCGAGAAGGCGTACTTTCCGCCATCGGCGGCGCCTGGACAATTACCTCCGCGGTAATGGCGGCGCGGCGCCGGACTTGCCAGAATCCGCCGCATGTCCACGCCGCTGATGGAAAGCAGCAGCGCCGTATCGCCGTTCGGGCAGGTGCTGCGCGAGGTGCGCGGCTCGCGCAAGCTGAGCCAACTCGGCCTGTCCGTGGAAGCGGGCATCTCGCAGCGCCACATCAGCTTCCTGGAATCCGGCCGTGCCCGGCCCAGCCGCTCGATGGTGCTGCAGCTGTCCGAGAGCCTGGGCCTGCCGCTGCGCCTGCGCAACCGCCTGCTGATGTCGGCCGGCTTTGCGCCGGTCTATGCGCAGCGCACGCTGGATAATCCGGACATGGGCCCGGTGCGCCAGGCGCTGGAGCGCCTGCTGGCGCACCACGAGCCGTTCCCGGCCTTCGTGGTGGACCGCGGCTGGAACCTGATGATGGCCAACCCGGCGGCCGGCCGCTTCGTGGCGCTGCTGGGCGAGCCGGAGCAGGTGTGGC
This sequence comes from Nevskia sp., assembly GCA_016779605.1. GTDB lineage: Bacteria > Pseudomonadota > Gammaproteobacteria > Nevskiales > Nevskiaceae > Nevskia. The sequence goes on from JADHNH010000099.1 coordinate 14,512, forward strand.
GGCGGGTCTGCGGCACCGCGCCGCCCAATCCGTTCAAGCTGACCTTCCACCCCGAGGGCCTGCGCCCGCTGATCGCCAACATCGCCGAGCTGGGCCCGGCGCTGCTGGCGCGGGCACGGCTGGAGGCGCTGGAAGAGCCGGCCATGGCCCAGCTGCTGGACGTGGTGCTGGCTTATCCCGGCATCCCGGCGCGCTGGAAGGTCGCCGAGCCGCCGCCGCATCCGCCGCCGGTGATGCCCGTGCAGATGCGCATCGGCGGCGAGCGGCTGAATTTCTTCACCATGCTCAGCTCCTTCGGCACGCCGCAGGACATCACCACCGACGCCCTGCGGGTCGAGCATATTTTTCCGGCGGACGCGGGCAGCGAGGCTCTGCTGCGCAGGCTGGCGGCGGGCTGAGGGCCGGGCGGCGGCCTGCGCCGCCGCGGCCGGCGGCGGCATAATGCACGGGCGCCCACCCGTCCCCCGCGTGCCCGATTGGTCCACTACCGCCACAGCTACCACGCCGGCAACTTCGCCGATGTGTTCAAGCATGCCCTGCTGGTCGGCCTGCTGCAGGCCTTGAGCCGCAAAGACAAGCCCTGGTGTTTCGTCGAATCGCATGCCGGCGCGGGCACGTATGACCTGGAGGCGGAAGGCGCGCTGCGCACCGGCGAGGCGCAGGACGGCATCGCGCGGCTGACGGATGCGCAAGGCGCGCCGCCGGCCGCCGCGCGCTACCTGGAGATCGTGCGCGCGGCGAGCGCCGGCGGCGCTGCGCGCCGCTACCCCGGTTCGCCGGCGGTGGCATTGGCGATGGCGCGGCCGGGCGACCGGCTGGTGCTGTGCGAAAAGGTGCCGGAAGTGGCGCAGGCGCTCAAATACGCCCTGCGCGACCCGCGGGTGAC
>JADHNH010000100.1 GCA_016779605.1 Nevskia sp.
GTTGTCGGTAAAGGGGCTCAAAAACATGTCTTTGAGCCCTCTCGAAGCCCCTAATCAGGTCTCCAACCCCGCTCTTCGAACTACGAACACCTCCACTGGCCCGTGGCATCGGGGAATTATGGCTTTCGCAAAGCTCCCCCAAGGGGAGAAGGAACGTTCTCTACGGCGCACATCGAACACATCGACAGCAGCAGATTTCGGAAAGCTTCCCCCGAAGCGAGAAGGAACGCTCGATCACAGGTAATCCGCCGTCGCCAGCGCTTCGAAGCTCTTGCGCGCTGCGTCCTTCAGGGCGGCGGTGCCGGCCTCGCCGGGCTGCAGGCAGGACACGGTGCGGATCAGGCCTTCCAGGTGCATGATCATCAGCGCGGCGCGCGTCTTCAGCGCGGCCTTGGAGGCGCGCGGCAGCAGGCCGGCGATGAGGTGCACCATCTGCTTGCGCTGGCGCGCCTGCACGATGCCGGCGACGCTGGCGGCGAACCGGTGGCGCCGCGCCAGCGCCCAGATCTCCACGAACACGCCGACGGTGAGCGGGTCGCTGGCCTCGTCCACGAAGATGCCGATGGCGGCGCGGAAGCGCTCCAGCGGGCTGGCGCGGGCCATCTGCGAGTTCATGCGGTCCACCGCGGCCTTGTAGCCGTCGAGCATGTGCAGCAGCAGCGCCTCGACCAGCGCGTCCTTGCTCGGGTAGTAGTGCTGCACGTTGCTCAGGCTGATGCCGAGCCGCCCGGCGATGCCGCGCATGGACAGGCCGGCGTAGCCTGCGTTGGCGAAAATCTCGCGCGCCGCCTCGAGGATGGCGTTGGCGCGCTCGATGCCCTTGCCGGTGCGCACGGCGGGCTTGCCGCGCGCGGCCGGGCGCGGCGCCCGGCCTTGCTCCGGCGTCGGTTGCGGCGCGATTGACAGGGCGCTGCGGCTGCCCATAGAATTTTCTTCCCACTAGGTCACAAGACCTATTCTATGCCGGCCCCGCTCCGGCAACAATCATCGGAGGTGGTTCACATGACTCGCAAAGCATTCGTCGCCGGCGTCGGCATGATTCCGTTCAACAAGCCGGGTGCCGGCCCCAGCTACGACGTCATGGGCACCGAAGCCGGCCGCAAGGCGCTGGCGGATGCCGGCATCGGCTACGACCGCATCGAGCAGGCCTACGTGGGCTACGTCTACGGCGACTCCACCTGCGGCCAGAAGGCGCTGTACCCGCTGGGCATGACCGGCATTCCGGTGGTGAACGTCAACAACAACTGCTCCACCGGCTCCACCGCGCTGTTCCTGGCGCGCCAGGCCATCGCCTCCGGCGCCGCCGACTGCGTGCTGGCGCTCGGCTTCGAGCAGATGAAGCCCGGCGCGATCGCCTCGGTGTTCAACGACCGCCCGAGCCCGTTCGAGGAGTTCGACCGCGAGACCGACCACCTGGTGGGCCACGGCGAAATCCCGCTGGCGCTGCGCTATTTCGGCGGCGCCGGCCTGTCGCACATGCAGAAATACGGCACCAAGCTGGAGACCTTCGCCAAGATCCGCGCCAAGGCCAGCCGCCATGCCTCGAACAACCCGCTGGCGCTGTTTCGCACCGTGGTCAGCGAAGAGGACGTGATGAAGTCGCCGCTGATCTGGCCGGGCGTGATGACGCGCCTGATGGCCTGCCCGCCGACCTGCGGCGCGGCCGCGGCGGTGATCGTGTCGGAGGACTTCGCCCGCAAGAACGGCCTGCGCACCGACGTCGTCATCACCGCGCAGGCGATGACCACCGACTTCCGCAGCACGCTGGACTCGCACGACATGATGCGCGTGGTCGGCTTCGACATGGCCAAGGAAGCCGCGCACAAGGCCTACGAGCAGGCCGGCATCGGCCCGGACGACGTCGACGTGTGCGAGCTGCACGACTGCTTCGCGCAGAACGAGCTGATCACGTACGAAGCCCTCGGCCTGTGCCCGGAAGGCGGCGCGGAAAAGTTCATCGAGGCCGGCGATAACACCTACGGCGGCAAGGTGGTGACCAATCCCTCCGGCGGCCTGCTGTCCAAGGGCCACCCGCTGGGCGCCACTGGCCTGGCGCAGTGCTACGAGCTGACCCACCAGCTGCGCGGCACCGCCGAAGCGCGCCAGGTGGACGGCGCCAAGATCGCCCTGCAGCACAACCTGGGCCTGGGCGGCGCCTGCGTGGTGACGGTCTACCAGGCCAATTGAGGCCCGCCATGATCGACAAAAAGCATATCGGCAAGGCGTTTCCGCCGGTGACGGCGGAGCTGGAAAAGGGCCGGCTGCGCTTCTTCGCCAAGGCCATCGGCGAGACCGACCCGGTGTACTCCGACGAGGCGGCGGCCAAGGCCGCCGGCTACCGCTCGCTGCCGATGCCGCCGACCTTCCTGTTCTGCCTGGAGATGGAGCAGCCGGACCCGTACGCCTGGTTCGGCGAGGTGGGCCTGGAGCTGCCGAAGATCCTGCACGGCGAGCAGTCCTTCACCTACCACCTGCCGGCCTGCGCCGGCGACGTGCTGACCTTCTCCTCGCGCATCGTCGACATCTACGACAAGAAGAAAGGCGCGCTGGAGTTCATGGTGAAGGAAACCCGCGTGACCAACCAGAACGGCGAACACATCGCCGACGTCCGCAACGTCATCGTGCAGCGCAACGCCTGAGGAGCCGACCATGAGCCTTTCCTACGACTCGATCACGGTCGGCCAGACGCTGCCGCCGCTGAAGCTGCCGCCGGTGTCGCGCACCACGCTGGCGCTGTACTGCGGCGCCTCCGGCGACCACAACCCGATCCACGTGGACATCGACTTCGCCCGCAAGGCGCGCATGCCCGACGTGTTCGCCCACGGCATGCTGTCGATGGCCTGGCTGGGCCGCCTGCTCACCGGCTGGGTGCCGCAGAAGCAGCTGCGCCAGTTCAGCGTGCGCTTCACCGGCATCACCTACGTCGGCAACGTCATCACCTGCACCGGCAAGGTGGTGGACAAGTTCGAGCGCAACGGCGAGCGTCTGGTGAAGGTCGAGGTGCAGTCGGCCAACCAGTACGGCGACGTCAAGATCCTCGGCGACGCCCTCATCGCTTTCTAAGCTTTCCAAATCCCGCCAGACGGCGAACCCACTCAATACAAGCAAAGGTCTATGAGCAACAAACTCGAAGGAAAAGTGGCACTGGTCAGCGGCTCGGGCCGCGGCATCGGCCGCTGCATCGCGCTTAAGCTCGCCAGCGAAGGCGCGCGCATCGTGGTCAACGACCTCGACACCGACCCGGCGATGGAAACGATCGAGCTGATCCGCAAGGCCGGCGGCGAAGCCACCGCCTGCGTGGGCAGCGTCACCGAGCCCGACTTCGGCGAGCGCTTCGTGCGCACCGCCGTGGACACCTACAAGGGCCTGGACATCATCGTCAACAACGCCGGCTACACCTGGGACAACGTCATCCAGAAGATGTCGGACGAGCAGTGGTACGCGATGATCGACGTGCACCTCACCGCGCCGTTCCGCATCCTGCGCGCCGCCCAGCCGCTGATCCGCATCTTCAGCAAGGCCGAGGCGGAGGCCGGCAAGGCGGTGTACCGCAAGGTGGTGAACATCTCCTCGGTCGCCGGCCTGGGCGGCAATGCCGGCCAGATCAACTACGCGGCGGGCAAGGCCGGCATCGTCGGCATGACGCTGACCCTGGCCAAGGAATGGGGCCGCATGAAGGTCAACGTCAACTGCGTGGCGTTCGGCTTCATCCGCACGCGCCTGACCGAGGCCACCGCAGGCGCCGGCGCCACCATCGACATCCAGGGGCGCGACATCAAGGTGGGCGTCAACCCCGAGCTGGTGAAGATGATCGAGAACAACATCCCGCTGGGCCGCTCCGGCACGCCCGAGGAAGCCGCCGACTCGGTGTACCTGTTCTGCACGCCCGAGTCGAACTACATCAGCGGCCAGACCATCATCTGCGGCGGCGGCATGACGATCTGAGGCTTTTGCCGAGGTTTCGAGCAGCAAATCCGGCCGCCGCAAGGCGGCCGGATCGTTTTGCAGGCCGCCAAAGAGCCGCGGCGCCGGCGCGCCCGCATAAGTGCGCCGTCGAACAGACGGCGCCGGCAGACACGCCCAGACTTGCGTTCGTGCCGGTAAAGGGTCCTGGCCGCCTTCCGGGCGGGATGCCGTCCGGCACGCCGCCGGCGCGGACAGCAGGCAGCCCGTGCAGTACCGGCACGGGCCGGCGCCACCCCCGATCCCGGCGTTCCCGTGCTCCAATTGCCGATCCGGCCGCGAGCACCGCTTCGCCAGTCATTGTGCGCTTCGCACGGATGCAGTTCATGCTCGAAACACGAAACGATCACGCCGGCGCCGACGGCCGCGCGCACGGCAGCGCCGAGCTCAGCCGGCAACAGGCGCTGCTGAAAGCGGGCGCCCTGCAGAACGCGATCCTGACAAGCCCCAACTTTTCGATCATCGCCACCGACGAGAACGGCATCATCCAGCTGTTCAACGTCGGCGCCGAGCGCATGCTGGGCTACCAGGCCGCCGAGGTGGTCGACCGCATCAGCCCCAGCGACATCCACGACCCGCAGGAAGTGATCGCGCGCGCCCAGGCGCTGAGCCTGGAGCTCGGCACCGCCATCGCACCGGGCTTCGAGTCCCTGGCGTTCAAGGCGTCGCGCGGCATCGAAGACATCTACGAACTGACCTATATCTGCAAGGACGGCAGCCGCTTTCCGGCGATCGTCTCGATCACCGCGCTGCGCGACGACTACGGCGACATCATCGGCTACCTGCTGATCGGCACCGACAACTCGATGCGCAAGCGGGTCGAACTGGAACTCCAAAACGCCATGGTCGTGGCGGAAAGGGCCAACCTGGCCAAGTCCGATTTCCTTTCCAGCATGAGCCACGAGCTGCGCACGCCGCTCAGCGCGATCCTGGGCTTTGCCCAGCTGATCGAGTCCGGTTCGCCCGCGCCGACCGTGTCGCAAAAGCGCAGCATCGATCAGATCCTCAAGGCCGGCTGGTATCTGCTGGAACTGATCAACGAAATCCTGGACCTGGCGGTGATCGAGTCCGGCCGGCTGTCGATGTCGATGGAGCCGATATCGCTGGCCGAGGTCATGCACGAGTGCCAGGCCATGGTCGAGCGCCAGGCGGCAAAGCGCGGCATCGGCGTGGCATTCCCGCGGCTGGCCGCGCCGGTGTTCGTCAAGGCCGACCGCACCCGGGTCAAGCAGGTCCTCATCAACCTGCTGTCCAACGCGATCAAGTACAACCGGGCCGGCGGGGACGTGGTCGTGTCCTGCGTCGCCGGCGCCGCGGGCCGCGCGCGCATCGGCGTGGAGGATACCGGCGCCGGCCTGTCGCCCAAGCAGCTGTCGCAGCTGTTCCAGCCGTTCAACCGTCTCGGCCAGGAGGCCAGCATCGAGCAGGGCACCGGCATCGGCCTGGTGGTGTGCAAGCGGCTGGTCGAGCTGATGGGCGGCACCATCGGCGCGGAAAGCACGGTCGGCAAGGGCAGCGTGTTCTGGTTCGAGCTGCACCTGGCAAGCGACCGGCACGCCGCCGCCGCCGCCGCGCCCAGCGCCCCGGCCGCCGCCCCGGCACCGGCACCGCCCGGCGGCCGCATGCGCACGCTGCTTTATGTCGAGGACAACCCCGCCAACCTGATGCTGGTGGAGGACCTCGTGGCGCGCCGGCCGGACATCGGCCTGCTGACCGCGCTGGACGCCATCCAGGGCATCGAGCTCGCGCGCAGCGCCCAGCCGGATGTGATCCTGATGGACATCAACCTGCCCGGAATCAGCGGCATCCGGGCGCTGAGGATCCTGGCGGACGATCCCGCCACCGCGCACATCCCGGTGGTCGCGCTCAGCGCCAACGCCATCCCGCGCGACATCGAAAAAGGGCTGGAAGCGGGCTTCTTCCGCTATCTCACCAAGCCGATCAAGGTCAGCGAGTTCATGGATACGCTGGACATCGCCCTGGAGTTCGCCGAGACGCAGCCGGCCGGCCCGGGCGAAGGCGGCACGGCGTGATCTTCGTGCCGCCCGACATCCTGGGCGCCAGCATCCTGATAGTCGACGACCAGGCTTCCAACGTCAGCCTGCTGGAGCAACTGCTGGAGGCAGCCGGCTATACCCGCGTGGCGTCGACGACGAATCCGCAGGAGGTCTGCGCGCTGCACCGCAAGAACGCGTACGACCTGATCCTGCTGGACCTGCAGATGCCGGTGATGGACGGCTTCCTGGTGATGGAAGGCCTCAAGACCAACGCCGCCGACCCTTACCTGCCGGTCATCGTGCTCACCGCCCAGCCCGGCCACAAGCTGCGCGCCCTGCAATCCGGCGCCAAGGACTTCATCAGCAAGCCGTTCGACCTGGTCGAAGTCAGGACGCGCATCCACAACATGCTCGAAGTCCGCCTGCTGCACAAGGCGCTCAAGGCCTACAGCAAGACCCTGGAACAGGCGGTGGAGGAACGCACCGCCGAGCTGCGCGAGAGCGAGGCGCGCTTCCGCAGCCTCACCGAACTGGCCTCGGACTGGTACTGGGAGCAGGACGCGGACGGCGCCTTCACCAAGGTTTCGGGGCCGGTGCTCGAAATGCTGGGCATCCGCGTGGAAGCTTTCGAGGACGGCGCCGACCCCGGCGACAACGACGCGGCGGGCTGGAACGCGGCGGAGCGCGAGGCGCTGCGGGCGATGATCGCCGCGCGGCAGCCGTTCCTGGATTTCGTGTTCAGCCGCGTCGGCGCCGACGGTTCGCTGCGCAAGTTCCAGGTCAGCGGCGAGCCGATGTTCAACAGCAGCTGCCACTTCATCGGTTACCGCGGCATCGGTGTCGAACTGACGGCAAGGAAATAGCGTGGGATTCGCGCGCCTGGCCATGCCGCCTTCGACGCCCCCCGCGCCGGATCGGAACCACCTGCTGGGGGCGCTGCCCAGCGCCGATTTCGAGCGCCTGGCCCCGCACCTGGCGCCGGTGCCGATGCTGCTGGGCGATGCGCTTTACGAACCCGGCGACGTCATGCCGTACGCCTATTTTCCGACCACCGCCATCGTCTCGCTGCTGTATGTGCTGCAATCCGGCTCTTCCACCGAGATCGCCGGCGTGGGCAGCGAGGGCATGCTCGGCATTCCGCTGTTCATGGGCGGCGATACCATGCCCAACGCCGCGGTGGTGCAGACCGCGGGCCATGGCTACCGCCTGCCGGCGCACCTGCTGAAAGAGGAATTCGCCCGCGCCGGCCCGCTGCGCCGGCTGCTGCTGCGCTATACGCAGGCGCTGACCACGCAGGTGTTCCAGACCGCCGCCTGCAACCGCTTCCATTCGACCGAGCAGCAACTGTGCCGCTGGCTGCTGTCGACCCTGGATCGGCTGCCTTCGAATCAATTGACGATCACGCAGGAACAGGTCGCCGCCGCCCTTGGCGTGCGCCGCGAGGGCGTTACCTCGGCCGCCGGCGACCTGCAGCGCAGCGGCATCATCTTCTACCGCCGCGGCCACATCACGGTGCTCGAGCGCGGCGGGCTGGAAGCCCGCGCCTGCGAGTGCTACGCGGTGGTCAAAAGGGAGCTGGGCCGCCTGCTGTCCGACGTGCGGCAGCGCCAGGCGCTGCCCGCCGGCGCCGTTGCAGCCCGCCTGCCGGGGCCCGCCGAGCAACGGCCGCGGCCGTCCGCATGATGCGCTGAGGCGGCCGCGCCGCTGCCGGCGCAGGCGCCGGCCCGGCGGAGCTTCACCATCCCCGGCGAGGACCAGCCGTCCGCGGAAGCCGCTTGCCTCAGTCCGGCGTGGGAGCCCAGGAGGCGGTCAGCGCGCCGTCCACCACGTAGCAGGCGCCGCTGCAGTAGCTGGCCTCGTCGCTGGCCAGGAACAGCATCATGTTGGCGATCTCGCGCGGCTGCGCGTAGCGGCGCATCGGCGCGGTTTTGGCGAAGGCGTCCATCGCCGCCTGCGGCGCGCCGGGCGCGGCGGTGCGGTGCAGGTAGCCCATCATGTCGGTGTCGGTGAGGCCGGGATGCACCGTGTTCACGCGGATGTTGTCGCGCGCCAGCTCCAGCGCGGCGTTGCGCATCATGCCCACCACGGCGTGCTTGGTGCAGGTGTAGGGCGAGGAGTTGGGAAACGCGGAAAAGCCCTGGATCGACGAGGTGACGATGATGCTGCCGCCGCCGCGCCTGCGCAGGTGCGGAATCGCCGCGCGCAGGCCCAGCCAGGCGCCGCGCAGGTTCACCGCCACCACGCGGTCCCAGGCCTGCACCGAGTAATCCTCGATGCTGCTGAGCACGCCGAAGGTGCCGGCGTTGAGCAGCACCACGTCGAGCCCGCCGTAGCGCTCCACCGCGGCCTGGGTGTAGGCGTCGACCTGGCGTTCGTCGGAAACGTCGGCGACGAAGCTGCTCGCCGCCGCGCCGATCTGCGCGGCCGCGCGCGCCAGCGCCGCCTCGTCGCGGTCCACCATCAGCACCCTGGCGCCTTCCTCGACGAAGCGTTGGGCGGATGCCGCGCCGATGCCGCCGGCGCCGCCGGTGACGATCGCAACTTTGTCCTTCAGCCTGCTCATGGTATTCCCCCAATGTTCATCGACGCTGCTCGATTGCCGCCATCCGCCGGCGACCGCGCGATTCTGTCACGCTCCCCGCGGCCGATCTTGTCGCAGCGCGCTGCCGACTTGTTCGGCAGCGCAGCGGCCCGCCCGCAGGCGCCCGGCGGGGTTATGCTGTGGCGGCACGACGAGGGGGCGCACCGATGGTCACGCATTTCGCATCGCTGGTGGCGGCGGCGGCGGTCTGGGGGTTCATGCACATCGGCATTTCCGGCACGCCGCTGCGCGCGCGCCTGGTCGCCCTGCTCGGCGCCGGCCCTTACCGCGGGCTGTTCTCGCTGGGCTCGGCCGCCGGCCTGTTCTGGCTGGCCCGCAGCTTCGGGGCGTCCGGGCCGGGCGCGGTGCTGTGGCAGCTGCCGCCGTGGGCCACCCTGGCCTGCATGCTGCTGATGCTGCCCGCCCTGCTGCTGTTCGTCGGCGCGCTGACCACGCCCAACCCCACCATGATCGCCGGCGAGCGCGCGCTGGCGGCGGCCGAGCCGGCGCGCGGCATCCTGCGGGTGACGCGCCACCCCATGCTGTGCTCGTTCGTGGCCTGGTCCGCCGTGCACATCCTGGCCAACGGCACCCTCGCCGGCCTGGTGTTCTTCGGCACCTTCGGGCTGGTCGCGCTGGCCGGCATGCCGAGCATTGACCGCAAGCGCGCGCAGACCGACCCGGCCGGCTGGGCGCCGTTCGCGCAGCGCAGCTCGATCCTGCCGTTCGCCGCCATCGCGCAAGGCCGCAACCGCTTCGTGTTCGGCGAGATCGGCCTGTGGCGCGTGGCGCTGGCCGCGGCGGCCTGGTTCGGGCTGATCGCGCTGCATCCGCTGCTGTTCCACGTGTCGCCCGGCGCGCTGCTGCACCGATGAGCACCCTGCGCCTGCTTGCCGGCCTGCTGCTGTGCTGCGGCCTGGCCCGCGTTCCCGCCTTCGCCGCCGCGGCGCCGCAGCCGGCGGCCGGCCAGGAAGTCGCCACCTTCGCCGGCGGCTGCTTCTGGTGCATGGTGGCGCCGTTCGCGCAGCTGCCGGGCGTGGTCTCGGTCACCTCCGGCTATACCGGCGGCCACCTCGCCGATCCTTCCTACGAGGACGTGTCGTCCGGCCAGACCGGCCACGCCGAGTCGGTGCAGGTGGTCTACGACCCGGCCAAGCTGGACTACGCCAGGCTGCTCGACGTGTACTGGCACAACATCGACCCGACCACGCCGGCGCGCCAGTTCTGCGACTCCGGCGACCAGTACCGCACCGCGATCTTCTACCACGGCGAAGTGCAAAAGAAGCTGGCCGAGGCCTCGCGCGACGCGCTGGCCGCCTCCGGCCGGCTGAAGGCGCCCATCGTCACCCAGATCGTGGCGGCCGGCCCGTTCTACGCCGCCGAGGACTACCACCAGGACTTCTACAAGAAGCGCGAGATCGAGTACCAGATCTACCGCCACAACTGCGGCCGCGACCGGCGCCTGAAGGAGCTGTACGGCGCGGCCGCGGCGCACTGAAGCTCACAGCACGCCAGCCGCGTCCAGCCGCTTGAGGAATTCGGCGGCATCCTCGAAGCCGATCGCGCGCGCGTCGCGCAGCTCCTGCCCGCGCGGATCGAAGAACAGCACGCCGGGCGGGCCGAACAGGCCGAAGCGCTTGAGCAGCGCGCGCTGCGCCTCGGTGTTGGCGGTGACGTCGGCCTGCAGCAGCAGCGCGTTGCCCAGGCGCTGGCGGATGCGCGGATCGGCGAAGGTGCTGTGCTCCATCTCCTTGCAGGAGACGCACCAGTCGGCATAGAAGTCCAGCACCACCGGCCGGCCGCCGGAATCGTGCAGGGCCCGCTCCAGCGCCTCGGCGCTGGCCACCGGCACGAAGTGCACGGCGCCGTCCAGGCTGGCCGCCGCCTCGCCGGCGACGGCGCGGCCGGCCAGCGGCCGCAAGGGCTGCCAGGGGCTGTCGGCGCCGGCCAGCGCTCCGGCCACCTGGGCCACCGCCACGCAGGCCAGCACCCAGCCGCCGGCCTTGCGCGCGACGCGGCCGACGCCGGCCCTGGCCTCGAGCGCAGTGAACGCGCCGAGCAGCGCGGCGGCCAGCGCCAGCAGCACGGCGAGCAGCAGCATCGCCGCGGGCACCGGCAGCACCGGCGACACCAGCCACCACGCCACTGCCAGCAGCACCACACCGAAGAAGGTCTTGACCGACACCATCCAGGCGCCGGCGCGCGGCAGCAGCGCACCGGCCGACAGTCCGACCAGCAGCAGCGGCACGCTCATGCCGGAGGCCAGCGCGAACAGCGCCAGGCCGCCGACGACGACGTCGTGCGTCTGGCTGATGTAGACCAGCGCACCGGCCAGCGGCGCGGCGACGCAGGGGCCGACGATGAGCGCCGACACGCCGCCCATCGCGAACGCGCCGATCGAATTGCCGCCTTTGATGCGGCTGGAAGCGACCGTCAGGCGCGTCTGCAGCGCGCTCGGCAACTGCAGTTCGTAGACGCCGAACATCGACAGCGCCAGGGCCGTCATCAGCAGGCCGAAGCTGCCCAGCACCCAGGGGTTCTGCAGCCAGGCGGCGAGGCCCTCGCCGAGCAGGCCGGCCACCACGCCGAACGCGGTGTAGACCAGCGCCATCCCCAGCGCGTAGGCCAGCGCCAGGCGGAAGCCCCGGCCGCGCCCGCCACCGCCGCCCTGGCCGACGATGATCGACGACAGGATCGGCACCATCGGCAGCACGCAGGGCGTGAACGACAGCAGCAGGCCGGCGACGGCGAACACCGCGGCGATGCTGAGCAGGCGGCCGGACTGCAAGGCCGACTGGATGCGCGAGGCACCGCCGGGGGGCGGTGCGAGCGTGGCCCGCGCCGGCGTCACGGTGGCGGCCGGCGCCGCCTTCGCATCCGTCGCCGCGGCCGGCGCGGCCGGCGCGACCGCCGCCCCGGCAGGGCCCAGCGGCACCGAGACCTCGCGGGTTTGCGGCGGGTAGCACAAGCCGGCGTCGGCGCAGCCCTGGTAGGCGACGCGCACCAGCGCGGCCTGCGCGGCGGTCGGCCTGGCGTCGAACGCCAACGGCACCTCGACCTGCCCGCGGTAGACCTCGACGTCGCGCCCGAACGCAGCGTCGTGCTCCATGCTGCCCTGCGGCAGCTGCAGCGGCCCCAGCCGCACGTCCGGCGCCGCCGCTTCCACCGAGATGCGTTCGCGGTACAGGTGGTACCCCTGCGCCACCTCGAAGCGCAGGCTGGTGCGGCCGTCGGCGGCGGTGGCAGCCGCCAGCCTGAAGGCCTGGTCCACGTCGAGGAAATCTTCCGCGGCTGCCGCCGCGGCCAGCGCCGAAGCGCCCAACAGTACCGCCAGCAACCGCCTGCTCCATGCCTTCATCGCAAACGCCTCCTTGCCGGACGTCGCCGCCCGGCTTCGATCGTGGAATTACAAGCCTTCGTGAACGATGCTTCCGGCGGCGTCGACCGCCAGGAAGGCGACGTTCTGACTGCGCAGGAAATCCAGCGCCGCGTCCTGCAGCAGCATGGCGATGGTGGTGAGCGCGCCCGCCGCCAGGCACAGCGGCGCCACCACGCTGACCGAGCGCCAGTGGCGCACCGGCCAGCCGCTGCGCGGATCCAGGATGTGGCAGTAGCGCTGCCCGCCCGCTTCCCCCGGCACTTCGAAGTAGCGCTCGTAGTCGCCGCTGGTGGCCAGCGCGCCTTCGCCCAGCTGCACCGAGGCGATGGTGGCGTCGTCGCGGCGCGGGTGCTGGATGCCGAGCGCCCACGGCACGCCGCCGGGCCGCGGCCCGACGATGCGGATGTCGCCGCCCAGGTTGACGAAGCCGTGGCGCACGCCGGCCTGGTGCAGCACCGCGGCGGCGCGGTCGGCGGCGTATTCCTTGCCGATGCCGCCGAAGTCGAGCTCCATGCCGGCCAGCGGCAGCTCGATCCGGCGCCCGCCCGCGGCGGGCCCGTCCCAGCGCACGCGTTGCCAGCCGACGCGCGGCAGCAGCGCATCGATCTGCGCCTGCGCGGGCAGGCGCGCCGCGCCGAAATCCCAGGCGCGGCGCAGCACGCCGCTGGTGATGTCGAACAGCCCGCCGCTTTGCGCATGCAGGCTGGCGGCGAAATCCAGCAATCCCGCGGTCTCCTGGTCCACCGCCACCGCGGCGCCGCTGCCCGCGCTCGCGTTGATCTGCGACAGCACGCTGTCGGCGCGGTAGCGCGAGTACTTGGCCTCGATGCGCCGCACTTCCGCCGCCGCCGCATCGATCGCGCGGCGCGCCTGCGCCTGCTCCAGGCCCGCCACGTGCAGCTGCGCCTGGCAGGCCATCGCCGCGAACTGCGCAACCGTATCGCCCGGATCGCCATTCGCACGCATCGGCACACCCTCCGGGCCGCGCAAGGCTGCGCCGGCCGCAACGCGCGGCGGCGGGCCGCGGCCCGCGCTAGAAGCGGTAGGACAGCCCGAATTCGATCGCAACATAGCGGAACGGATAGAGCGCGGGCGAACCCTGGCCGATCAGCCGCCAGGCCGGGCGTTCCTCGTGGTACTCGCCCTTCAGGTCGGTCGACCAGTGATGCGAGATGTCCCAGTCGATGCGGCCGCCGGCGGTGATGCCGCCGAACGCGGCCAGGCGCTGGTCCAGCGAGGAGTAGCTGTTCGGCGGGATCGCCGGAAAGCGGTCCTGGTTGCCGTTGGGCGGATCGAAGTAGAAGTTCGCGGCGCGCTGGGTGTAGTAGGTCAGCGACGGCGAGATGCTGACCGCCTGGCCGAGCGGCTGCACCCACTCCAGCTGCAGCGTGTGCGCGTGGATGTGGTAGGTGTCGAAGTAATAGCGGTAGTTGGTGCGCAGGGTCGATCCCCAGCGCTCGAACTGGTGGTTCCAGCGCACGGTGAAGGCGCCCTGGTCGCGCTTGGCCGGGCGGTTGTCGAACAGCTTGTACGGGTCGTTGAAATAGCCGTGGCCGAAGCTGTAGCCGTACTGCACCTGGGCGATATCGTCCGGGCTCAGCGCCTGGGTCACGCCGGCGATGAAGTCGAACGTGTGCTTGTGGGCGGTGTCGACGATGTGGTTGACCGGCTTGATGGTGTCGATCGAGGCGCCGGCGCCGAGGTTGAACGTGGTGTTGTTGTCCTCGGTGGAGAAGCGCGCGTCGCCGGACACGCCGTACGACTCGTAGTCGTCCTCCTTGGAATGGCTGGCCGAGAAGCTGAACTCGCTGCGCGGCCGGTAGTAGGTGACCGTGGCGTCCTCGCCGATGCGGCGGTCGAACATGCGCGAGGCGCCGGACACCGAGGTGTAGTAGCGCGGCGTGGCGCCGGACACGATGTCCAGCACCGCCGAGCCGGCCAGCGACCAGTTGGCGCCGAGCGGCGTGAGCACGTAGAGCGAGGGCGCATCGACATGGATGCGCCGCAGCCCGGACTGCGCGTCCTGGTAGTGCAGCTGCTTGAACTCGACGAAGCTGTGCCCGGGCGCCAGGTCCGCGTGCGCGGCCGGCGTGGCCAGGCCCGGCAGGGCCAGCGCCGCCAGCAGCACGCCGCCGGCGCGGCGGCGCTCCGCCGCCGCGCTGGCGGGCGGGATTCGCGGATCAGTTGCAGCCACACCCGCCTCCGCCGACGCCGTAGCCGCCCGAGGCGGCCTCCTTGCTCGAAGCGATGTGCTGGTCGAAGCGCTCGCCCAGCGGGTCGCGGCCCATGGTCATGGCGGGCTTGGCCAGCTCGCCCTTTTCCCAGGGCTTGGGCGGACTGATGCAGCCGGTGCATAGCAGTGCCGCACCGGCCAGCGCCGCCAGCCGCAGGGCGCGGCTCACGGCCTGGCCTCCGGGTGCGCGTCGAGCGCCGCCTCGATGCTGGCCTCCAGCGCCTTGCGGTCCTCTTCGTGGAAGCTCTGGTGCACCGCCAGCACCATGCCGTCGGGATTGATCAGGAACGAGGTGGGCATGCCCTTGAGCTGGTACAGCCGCGGCGTGTCGCCCTTGGGATCGAAGGCGACGGTGAACTGCGCGGGGATCTGCGCCAGGAAGCCCTCGGCGTCGCTCTGGCGCGCGTCGACGTTGACCGCCACCACGCGCAGGCCGCGCGCGGCGTACTTGGCCTGGATCTCGTTCATCCAGGGAAAGCTCTGGCGGCAGGGGCCGCACCACGACGCCCAGAAATCCAGGTAGACGACGTGTCCGGCCAGGCCGTCCAGGCTGGCGGTGCCGCCGCCCTCGCGCGGCAGGCTGAAGGCCGGCGCCGGCTGGTTGACGCCGACCGCGTGGGCGGCGGGAACGAAGGTTCCCGCCGCCGCTGCGGCCAGCGCCAGTGCCGGCAGCAACTTCGACTTGTGCAGGTTCATGGATGGCTCCTGGTTGAGGGTTATTGGCGCGGCCGGTCGCGCCGCAGCGCCTGCGCCGCGCGCGCCCTTCGGCGCCACAGCACCGCGGCGGCGGCGCAGAGCATCAGCGCCCACACCGGGTCCGCGGGGCGGCCGGGGGGGCCGATCGAGCAGCCGCCGCCGCCGGCGTTGCCCAGCGGCGTGCCGGTGACGGTGACGCTGGCGGGGGTGGCGCTGGCGTTGCTGCTGAGCTGCAGCGTGGCGTTGACCGGGCCGGAAGCGCCGACCATCAGCGTGCAGGACACGCCGGGCTGCAGGCTGAACGGCGGCGGCGGGCAGGTGCCGCCGCCGGGCGTGCCGGCGCTCATCACCTCCACCGGTGCCGGCGCCTGCACCGCGGTCACCTGCAGCACGCCGGCGCCGGCGTTGGTGACCACCAGCGCCTGCGGCTGCAGCGGGCCGTTGACCGGGCCGGTGAGCGACAGCGCCCCCGGCGACACGCTCAGCACCGGCAGGCCGC
>JADHNH010000101.1 GCA_016779605.1 Nevskia sp.
GCGCGAGGCGGCGCAGGCGATGACGCAACGCGGCCCCAAGGCGCGGCTGCACGAAATCGCCGGGGTGGGCCACGCGCCCTCGCTGGTGGCGCCGGAGCAGCAGGCGGTGGTGCGGGAGTTCCTGCAATAGGCCGCGGCGCCCCGCGCCGCCGTCCACCCTGCCCGGTTCGCCGGCATGATCCTCGTCAATGCACCCGCGCCGCGGAGGGATACCCTGTAGGCAGCGCTAAACTTTCGGCATCGGAAACAGCAAATGGCAGAACCGTCGACAATCGGCGCCGAGCCGGTCAGCTCTGAGCAAGCGGGCACTGCGCAGGCGCGCCCGGAACCAGGGGATGCTGGGCAAGCGCGCGCCGGCCAAGACGCCAGCGCGCCGGGGGGCACCGACGCCACCATTGCGCAGGACGCCTTCGTGGTACTCGCCGACGGCACCAAGCTGACCCTCGGTGCCGCCCCCAGGCTGCTGGACGACGGCCGCTGGGAACTCGCCATCGCCTCGGGCAGCAGCGTCGTCATCGACGCCGACCTGTGGCTGGCGGAAACCGTGCAGCCGATGCCGGCCGGCACCGTGGTATCGCCGCGGCACCTGCTGGCGGACGTGGTCCTGCCCGACCGCGGGCGCATCGAAGGCCAGCTGCTCAGCGCTCACATTGAAAGTGACCTCACCTGGCTGAGCTGGCAGCGCAACGGCCGCGAATGCTCGGTGCGCATCAGCAACGCGGCGCTGGCGAAACTTGAAATGGCGCTGCGCCCGCCCGGCGTGCCGCCCCTGCGCGCCTTCGCCGCGCGCGACAACGTGCCGCCGCAGCCGGAGGCCGGCCGCGAAGTCGACGTCGAAGCGGGCGTGACCGGGTTCGCCATCGTCGGCATCGGCGTCGTGGTGCCGAGCGACACCGCGCCGCAACAGCTCTCCGACGGCAGCTGGCATCTCAGCACGGCCGGCAAGTCCCGTTTGGTCTCGCCCGACGAACTGTGGCTGCTCGAGACCGAAGTGCCGCCGGCAGGGGAAATGGTGTCGCTCGGCGTGCCGCTGCCGACCACGGTGGTGCTCCCCAATGGGTTCCGCCTGCAGGGCGAGCTGACGGGCGCACACCTGGACGCCGGCGGCGTCCGGCTGTGCTGGCGGCGCAACGGGCGCAGCCTCACGCTGCACGTGGCCGCGCATGCGCTCGCCTCGGTGGTCTATACGATGCAGCCGCCGCACCGCGTCGCGCCGCGCGATCCCGCCGACCCGCATCAAAGGGTGCCCCTGCTGCGCAACAACGCCGACCTCGACGCCTATCTGGCGGCCCACCTGCAAGGGCAGACGCGGGTGGTGGAGAACCACCTGCTGTCGGACTTCGCGGCCTGGCAGCACGCGGTCGGCGAGTCGCCTTCGACCGAGGAAACCTTCCGGCTCGCCCAGCGCCTCGGCTTGGCGCTGATCGACCTGCACCAGCTGGACATCTCCCCCAGTGCGGTGGCGGTGGTGCCGCCGCAGCTGGTGCGGCGCGTGCGCATGGTGCCGGTGCGCCTGCGGCAGGGCGTGCTGGCGGTGGTCACGGACCGTCCGCAGGACGCCGATGCGCAGTCCAGCGTGGAGTTCGCCACCGGGCTGCGCGTGCTGCCGCTGCTGGCGCCGACCAGCGCCATCGAGGCGGCGTTGGGCCGGCAGATCGACAGCGTGGAAGACGCCGCACTGCTGCAGTCGCTGGAGATCGTCCACACGGAAGCCGGCGACGACGGCGAGCTGACCGCGCGCGAAAACGAGCGCCTGGCGCGCCAGAAGCCGGTGGTCGGCCTGGTGACGAGCCTGATCGAGGACGCGGTGCGGCGCCGCGCCTCGGACATCCACGTGCGCCCGCGCGCCGACGATTTCGAAGTGCTGTTCCGCATCGACGGTGCGCTGGTGCCGGTGCGCACCTTCGCCAAGCCGCTGCTGCGCGCGGTGGTCAGCCGCATCAAGGTCGTCGGCGGCATGGACATCGCCGAGCACCGCATGCCGCAGGACGGCCGCGTCACCGTGACCGTCGGCGCGGCGCAGATCGACCTGCGCATCTCGGTGCTGCCGTCGTCTTACGGCGAGAGCGTCGTGCTGCGCCTGCTCAACGTCAGCTCGGGCCTGCGCGACATCGCCGAAATCGGCTTCAGCGCCCGCGACGAGGAAGTGTTCCGCGACATCCTGGCGCGCAGCAACGGCTTGCTGCTGGTCACCGGCCCGACCGGCTGCGGCAAGTCGACGACGCTGTATTCGGCGCTGATGGAAGTGCGCAAGCAGAACGTCAACATCATCACGGTCGAAAACCCGGTGGAATACCACATCCCCGGCGTGACCCAGGTGCAGGTGCAGCACGACATCGGGCTGGACTTCGCGCGCATCCTGCGCAACATCCTGCGCCACGATCCGAACGTGATCATGATCGGCGAGATCCGCGACCACGAGACCGCGGAAATCGCGGTGGAATGCGCGCTCACCGGCCACGTCGTGCTCAGCACCCTGCACACCAACAGCGCGGCCACCACCATCACGCGCCTGCTCGACCTCGGGGTGGAGTCGTTCCTGCTCAGCTCCACCTTGCTGGGCGTGCTGGCGCAGCGGCTGGCGCGGCGCAACTGCCGCCACTGCCTGGAACCGGAAAAAGTGGCGCCGTTCGTGCGCACCGCGCTCGGTGTCGGCGCCGAGGAGACGTTCTTTCGCGGCATCGGCTGCCCGCAGTGCAACAGCAGCGGCGTGCACGGCCGCCTGGCGGTGCACGAACTGATGCCGGTGACGGCGGACATCCGCAAGCTGATCCGCCCCAACGCCGACGGCGACGCCATTTACGCCGCCGCCGTCGCCAACGGCATGGTGCCGATCACGGCGCGCGGCATCGAGCTGGCGCGCGCCGGCACCATCTCGCTGGCCGAAGCCTACCGAATCCGCGTCGAATGACGGCGGTCGCCGCCGCCGGCTTGCCGAGAGGAACCCGGTCCTGGCCACTACGGGCCAATACGTGCCAAGCGGATCCGGCCAAGAATAGTGAATTTTCGATACGGTGCAGAATCTGCATATTTCATGTTAACTTTTGTTAACTTTCTGTGAAGGCAGCCGATAACCGCTCCAGGTGAATTAGAGCTGCCGCGAGGACCAAGGTTTGGACGCAGCGAATTCCGGCGGTGCGGCGGACAGCACTCCGGGCAATGCAGCGGAACGGCTCCCCAGGGAAAAGCGGCGCGGCGGAGCCGGTGCGCGCGAAGCGCGGCAACTGCGCGCCGTTGCCGCCAGCGGCACCGGAGTTTGGGAAGCCGACCCCAACAGCGAAGCGGTCGGCTGGAGCGATGCGCTCAAGGCCATTTTCGGCGTCCCCGCGGACACGCGCGTCACCTGGACCAGCCGGATGCAATACGTGCATCCCGACGACCGCGCAGAGCTGACGGCGCGCCTGCAGCAGGCCATGGCCTCAGGCGGCGAGTACCACTCGCAGTACCGCATCATCCGGCCCGACGGCGCGCTGCGCTGGCTGGAGTCGTACGGCCGCGGCGAGTACGACGCGCGCGGACGGCTGCTGCGCATGGTCGGCGTGGCGCGCGACATCACCCAAGCCAAGCAGGCCGAGATCGCCCGGCAGGCTTCGGAGCGCCGCTTCCGGGCGCTGGTGGAATCCATCTCGCAGATCGTCTGGTTCGCCGACGAGTCGGGCAAGCTCACCGAGATCCTGACGCCGCTGAGCGGAACGCTTGCGGTGGAGCCCAACCGGGCCACCGGCGACCAATGGGTGAACGTCCTGCATCCGGACGACGTGGCCGGCGCGGTAGCCGCCTGGTCGCAGGCGGTCGCCACCGGCCGGCCCTATTCGACCGAGTTCCGCCTGCGCATGCGCGACGGCCGCTACCGCTATTTCGCCGCGCAGGCGGTGCTGCTGGAAACCCCCGATGGCGGCGCGCGCGAGTGGATCGGCATCGGCACGGATATCGACGATCGCAAGCGCGCCGAACAGGCCCTGGAGGCCAGCGAGCAGAAGCTGGGCAGCATCCTCGGCTACCTGACCGACGTGGTCTGGTCCATCAGCGGCGAGACCAACCAACTGGTGTACCTCGGCCCCGCCCTGGAACAGCTCGCGGGACGGCCCAATGCGGACTTCCTCGCCGACCCCGAGCTTTGGTTCAGGATGATCCATCCGGACGAGCGCGAGCACGTGCGGCGCGCCGTCGCGCGTTTCTACAAGCAGGGCACGCTCGACGTGGAGTACCGCTTCCAGCGGCCCGACGGCACCTGGCGCTGGGCGCGCAATCGCGGCACGGCCATTTTCGGCGCCGATGGCCGCGTGATCCGCGGCGACGGCGTGGTCAGCGACATCACCGACCGCAAGCGGCAGGAGGAGCGCATCATCCGCCTCAGCCGCCTGCACGCCGTGCACGCCGGCATCGACACGCTGATCGTGCGCACGCGCAACCGCCGCGAATTGTTCGAGGGCGCCTGCCGCATCGCGGTCGACCAGGGCCAGTTCAAGGTCGCCTGGTGCGGCGTGCGCAGCGGCGAGGAAATCCAGCCTGTGGCCTGGGGCGGCGCGCGCAACAGCTGCCTGGAACAGCACGCGCGGATCAGCCTGGGACGGGACCGCCACTGGTGCTGCGGCGCGGTCGCCGCCATCCTCAACGAGAAGCTGCCCTGCGTCAGCAACGACATCGCCAGCGATCCCTGCGCGACCGGCTGGGTGCAGGCGGCGAACAGCCTCGGCATCCGCTCCTGGGCGCTGTTTCCGCTGGTGGTGCGCGGCCAGCTGGTCGGCGCCCTCGGGCTGTACGCCGGCGAGACGGGGTTCTTCGACGCCGAGGAAACCCGGCTGTGCAGCACGCTGGCGGCGGACATCGCCTACGCGATGG
This sequence comes from Nevskia sp., assembly GCA_016779605.1. Taxonomy (GTDB): domain Bacteria; phylum Pseudomonadota; class Gammaproteobacteria; order Nevskiales; family Nevskiaceae; genus Nevskia. Next base: position 4,843 of record JADHNH010000101.1, read on the forward strand.
AATTCATCCAGCACAAGGAGGAGCTGGAGTTCCTGGCGTACTACGATTCCCTGACCGGCCTGCCGAACCGCTACCGCTTCACCGAAGAGCTGGAGCGGCAGATGGCCGCGGCCGCGCCGGCAGGCCAGCGCCTGGCGGTGATCGTCATCGACCTGGCGAATTTCAAGAGCGTCAACGACGCCCTGGGCGTCGCCGCCGGGGACCGCGTGCTCAGGCGCGCGGCGCGGCGCCTGCGCCGCATCGTCGGCGAGCCCGAGCGCCTGGCGCGGCTGGGCAGCGACCGTTTCGCGGTGGTGGTGCCGGCGATTGACGAAGCCGCCGGGCTGGCCGCCATCCTGGGCGACCCGGCGTACCGGCGCTGGAACCGCCCGTACCGGGTCCGCGGCCAGGAACTGCGCATCGCCCCGCGCATGGGCGTCGCCCTGTTCCCCGATGACGGGGCCACCGCCGAAAGCCTGATCCAGAACGCCGAGAGCGCACTCAAGCGGGCCAAGGCGTCCGGCGACCGCTACCTGCACTACACCGAGGAAATGGGCGCGGTCTTCAAGAGCCGGCTGCGCCTGGAGTCCGATCTTCGCGCCGCGCTGGACCGTTCCGAGTTCGTGGTGCATTACCAGCCCCAGGTGGACCTGCGCTCCGGGGCCATCTGCGGCGCCGAAGCCTTGCTGCGCTGGGACAAGCCGGGCGCCGGCCTGGTGCCGCCGGGAAAGTTCATCGCCGCGCTGGAAGAAACCGGGCTGATCGTCGACGTCGGCCGGCGGGTGCTGCGGCAGGCCGCCGAGGACAGCCGGCGCTGGCGCGCGCAGGGCCTGCGGCCGCTGCGCGTGTCGGTCAACGTCTCGCCGCTGCAGCTGCGCCAGCCCGGCTTCGTCGCCGAGTTCGCCGCCGCGGTGGGCAGCGCGCCGGACGCGGGGATCGACCTGGAAGTCACCGAATCGCTGCTGATGGCCGACGCCCAGGGCGCCATCGACAAGCTGCGCCAGCTGCAGTCGATGGACGTGCGCGTGGCTATCGACGATTTCGGCACCGGCTACTCGTCGCTGGCCTACCTGTCCAAGCTGCCGGTGAGCACGCTCAAGATCGACCGCTCGTTCATCGTCGCCATGACCGAAAAAGCGGCCAACATGGGCATCGTCTCCACCATCATCGCGCTGGCGCAGTCGATGAACCTGCGGGTGGTCGCCGAAGGCGTGGAATCGCCCGAGCAGCTCAAGTTCCTGCGCCTGCTGCGCTGCCACGAAATCCAGGGTTTCCTGTTCAGCCCGGCGGTGCCGGCCGACACGCTGGCGCAAATGCTGCGCGAAGGACGCATGCTTTAGCCTGCCGCTAGACCATCCCGAGCCGCCGGAACACCGCGGCCTTGACCGCGTCCAGCACCAGCGCGAAAACCACCGCCGCGGCGAGAATCCCGCCGACGACGGCTGCCGGCAGCGGCGCCATCAGCACGCCACCCGTGGCCAGCGCCGCGATGATCGTCACGTCGGCGGCCGAGGACAGCATCAGCCAGCCGCTGGGGCGCGAGCTCCACAGGCGCCGGCGCTCGCGCACCACGTACAGCACCGCCTGGCCGCTGAAGACCAGCGTTACCGCCGCCAGGGAGCGCAGGGCGTCCGCTTCAAGTCCGAGCCGGTAGCGGCCGACCGCCAGCACACCGCTGCAGAACAGCAGGTTGGTCAGGCCCATCACGATCCCGGCGATGGTCAAGCGGTCGATGCGCCAGGCGTTGGGCATCGCCGAGGGCCGCACCCGGTCCGTGGTGGCGGCCATGGCCAGGAAGTCGCCGGTGGTCATCAGGATGACCATCAGCATCGGCGTGAGGATGGCGTGCCCGGTCATGACCAGGCCGACCGTCAGGAACAGCAGCTGGTCGATCTTGCGCGTCAGCGAACGCAGGGTGTAGGTGAGGATGCGCTGGAACGTCACCCGGCCCTCGCGCACCGCGGCGACGATGCCGCCGAGGCCCGGCTCAGTGAGGACGATGCCGGCCGCCGACTTGGCCACGTCGGTGGCGCTGGCCACCGCGATGCCGATCTGCGCCTGGCGCAGCGCCGGCGCGTCGTTGGCGCCATCCCCGCACATGCCGACGGTATGGCCGCTATCCTGGAATGCCTTGACGATGTGGAACTTGTCTTCCGGGAACACCCCGGCGAAAACGGCAAACTCCTCGGGCCGCAGCCGCTCCGGCGGCGGCCCCGGCGGACAGGCCGCGCCGTCCAATCCGACCGCGCGCGCCACCACCGCCGCCGTCGCCGGGGCGTCGCCGGTCACCATCACCGTGTGCACGCCCATCCGGCGCAGCTCGGCCACCAGTCCGGCGGACTCCGCGCGCGGCGGGTCGCTCAAGGCGAGGAGCCCGGCGATCCGCAGCGCTCCAGGCGCGCCCGCCGCGACCGCCAGAACGCGGCACCCCTGGGCCTGCAGCTCGTCGGCTGCCGCGGCAGCCGCGCCGTCGGCGTGGGAAAGGTCGCCGACACGCGCAAAAGCGCCTTTCACGATGTGCAGCGTGGCGCCGCCGGCGTCGATGGCCAGCGCCTCCGACATCTTGCCGGCCGGATCGAACGGCACGAAGCGCAGCAGCTTCGGCGCGCCCGCCGCCGGTCGTCCCTGCGCCGCCTTGCGGATCGCGGCGTCCACCGGGTCCAGGCCGCCGTCCGAACTGGCCAGCGCGGCCAGCGCCAGCACGGTGCCTTCGTCGAACCCCGGCATCGGGCGCACCGCGGCCAGCGCCAGCGCGTTCATCGTCAGGGTGCCGGTCTTGTCGACGCACAGCACGTCCATCGTGGCGGCTTCGTCGACCGCCGACAGGCGCGTCGGCAATACGCCCCGGCGGGCAAGCGCGCGGGCGCCCAGGGCGGTCGCCAGCGTGAAAGTGGCCGGCAGCGCCACTGGGATCGCCGCCAGCACGGCGGTCAGCATGAGCGGCACGATCTCCACCGCCGGCAATCCCAAGGCGCAGGCATAGGCCACCTGCGCCAGTACCACAGTGCCGTTGAACAGGGCGAGATTGCGCACCACGCGCAGCACCGCCTTTTGCTGGGAGCTCTGGACATGGGCGGTACGCACCAGCTCCGCGGTGCGGCCGAAGCGCGTGCGCGCACCGGTTGCCGTTACCTGCGCAATCGCCTCGCCGCGCCGCACCAGCGCGCCGGCATAGGTGCGGGTGCCCGGCCCGGCTTCCACCGGCAGGGACTCCCCGGTAAGCGTCGACTGGTCGAGCAGGACATGGCCCTGGATCAGCCGGACATCGGCACCGACGACGCCGCCCAGCGACAGCTTGACGATGTCGTCCGGCACCAGGTCGGCGGCGGCAACCGTTTTCCAGGCGCCGTCGCGCCGCACCGCGGTGACCAGCGCCAGGCGCGATTTCAGTGCATCGAGCGTCGCCTGCGCACGGCCTTCCTGGAAGAAGCCGAGCAGGGCGTTGAAGGCCAGCAACACCGCGATGACCGCGGCCTCGACATACTCGCCGAGCGCGAGCTGCAGCACGATCGCGGCTTCCAGCATCCAGGGCACCGGTGCCCACAGCTTGGCGAGCGCACGGCGCAGCGGCGCCGGCGTGGCGTCCGCCACCGCGTTGGGGCCGTTCAGCGCCAGCCGCCGCCGCGCTTCGGCGGATGCAAGCCCATCCGGCAGCGCCCCGGCAGCGGCGGAAGGTTCGGGCGAAGGGTTCATGCCGTCGTGTTATACGTCATCGATGTTACGCCGGCGACGTCGACGCGCGCGCCGCAGAACTTTCGCAGAGCGCCGCCAGGCGGGCACCGTGTTATCCTCGACCCGGCCCGTAAGCCTTGAACAAACGAAGGGGATAAAACGATGCGCGTCAGTCTGGCTGGAACCCTCGCTTTTACTGTGATGCTTGCATCGCTTCCCGGAATCGCCGCCGCGCAAACGCCGGCGCCCGCCGAAGCGCCGCCTCCGCCTGCCGCTGCGGCGCCCGCGCCCGAGGCACCGCCGGCAGCGCCGCCGGAAACAAAAAAGAAAATGAAGCATCATCGTCGCCATCACAAGCATCAGCACCACCATCACCACCACGCCGCCAAGCCGGCGCCGGACATGCCTGCGCCCGCACCGGACATGCCCACGCCGCCGCCGCCGCCGCCGAACCCCGGCAATCACTGACACGCTTTCCTGCCCGGCGGGACATTCCCGCCGGGCAGCGCTTGCACCATGCGCGGCCTCTCCGGCCGAGGCGGTGCATGGCACTGCCTGCGATCCCGGTACGGCAAGGCCTTGGCCGGCCTGCATGCGGCGGCGGCGGCGGCGCATGCAGGATGCGCCTGCTGAGACGTGCCGATGCGCCGGTTCATTGAGGAGCTGAAGCGCCGCGGGGTGCTGCGGGCCGCCGCCCTCTATGCGGCCGCCGCCTGGGTCCTGGTGCAGGTCGCCACCCAGGTCTTTCCGTTCTTCGACATCCCCAACTGGACCGTGCGCCTGGTGGTGGCCGCCACCGTCGTGGGATTCCCGTTCGCGATGGTGATCTCCTGGTTTTTCGAGTGGACCGCCTCCGGCTGGCGGCTCGAAACCGGGCCGGCGCCAGGCGAAACCGGCAGCATCTGGCGGCGCCGCTCGTTCCGGCTGGCGGCGCTGTCGGCCGCCGGCATTGCGGCCGCAGTGGTGATCGCCGCCGGGCTCGTCTCGCGGCGCCCGGCTGCCGCGGAGCCGGTCGCAGCGGAGCCGGCTGCCGCGGAGCCAGTCGCCGTGTCGATCGCGGTGATGCCGTTCAGGAACCTGAGCGCAAGCGCGGACAACGCCTATTTTGCCGAGGGCGTGCAGGAGGAAATCCTCACGCGGCTGGCGCGCATCGGCTCGCTCAAGGTGATTTCGCGCGCGTCGACAGCGCACTACGCCAGCGCTCCCGACGACCTGCCGAAAGTCGCCGCCGAGCTCGGGGTCGGCAGCATCCTCGAGGGCAGCGTGCAGCGCTACGAGGACGAGGTGCGGATCAACGTGCAGCTGATCCGGGCGCGCGACAGCACCAACGTCTGGGCGGAAACCTACGATCGCCGGCTGAACGACGCCTTCGGCGTGGAAAGCGAGGTGGCCAGGGCCATTGCCGACGCGCTGCAGGCCACGCTCACCGGCGCGGAGCGGCGCGCGCTGGACGTCGTGCCGACGGCGAACGCGCAGGCGTATGACCTGTACCTGCGCGGACTGGCCTTCGACCTGCGCTCGTTCGAGCCTGCCGACCTCAGCCGCGCCGCCGACTTCCTGCGCCAGGCGGTGGCGCTCGACCCGGGCTTCGCGGTGGCCTGGGCACGCCTGGCACGCGTGCATGCCAGCCTCGCCTATCAGGGCTTCGATCCCGGTGCCAGGCTGTGCGAGCTGGCCGGCCGCGAGGCGGCGCAGGCGCTGCGGCTGCAGCCGGATTCCGGTGAAGTGCACCTGGCCCAGGGGCACTACCTCTACTTGTGCAAGGGCGACCTGGAAAAAGCGCAGGCACAGCTGGAGCAGGCGCAGCTGGCCCTGCCGGGCAGCGCGGAAGTGCTGGAGACCCTGGGCAGCGTGCAGCACCGCCGCGGCGCCTGGGAGAAGTCCCTCGCCAGCATGCGGCAGGCGTCGCTGCTGGACCCGCGCAACACCCGGCTGCTGGGCTCCTACGCGCTGACGCTGGCGCAGATGCGGCGCTTCGACGAGGCCCGCGCGATCGCCGACCGCGCTCTGGAAATCGCGCCCGACGATACCTCCAAGATCGCCATCCAGGTCTACACCTACCAGGCCGACGGCCTGGTCGAACAGGCGCAAAGGCTGCTGGACGCCGCGCCGCCGCAGGCCAGGACGGTGGACGTGTTCGAGTACCAGGTACTCCAGCTGCTCTACCTGCGCCGCTTGCCGGAAGCGATCGAAAGGCTGCGGCAGGCGCTCGGGCAGGACCTCGGCCCGGTCGGCGCGGGCGCCGGCGACTATTTCTATTTACTGGGAGTGGCGCAGCGCGCAGCGGGCGACGCGCATGGCGCGGCGCGCACGTTCGCCGACGGCAGGGCTTACCTGCAGCGTTTCGGCGACGGCGCGCAGTCTTCGGATACGGCGGTCTACGTGGACGCCCTGCTGTGCCTGATGGACGCCGGCCGCGGCGGCGACATCTCCGCCAGCCGCGAATGCCGCGCCACCGCCAGCGCCGCCGGCTCGGCCGGTCCCTACGCCGCCAGCGCGCGCGAAGCCCTGGCCCGCGCCGACGCGCTGGCCGGCCGCACCGACGCGGCGCTGGCGCCGCTGCAGGAACTGCTGCACGCCTCGTACTACAGTTTTGTCTACAGCGCGCCGCTGACGCCGGCCCTGTTGCGCCTGGACCCGGTCTGGGACGCACTGCGCGCCGATCCGCGCTTCGGCGCGCTGAGCTGGCCAGCGCAAGCCCAGGCCGCGGCCGCCAGCCCGGGAGCGGCAGGCCGCTGAGCGGCCGGATAAGGCGGCTCGAGGAGCAGCGGCGGCCAGGCGATCGCCGGCATTGCGCGGAGCCCTCAGGCCGCCAGCGCCGCCTCCACCTTGGCCGCGGTCGGCGTGCCCTGGGCGCGCAGCTCCTGCGCAAACAGGGCGATGCGCCATTCCTCGATGGTCCAGCGCGCCGGATGCAGCGGCGCCGGCAGGCGGCCGGCGGCCGCGGCGATCTGCCGGCTGGCGTCCATGTCGCGCTGCGGCTTGTGCGGCAGCCGCTCCAGGCGTACCGCCGCAGCCTTCAGGTAAATGCCGATGCGCGGCCAGGTCGGTTCCGGGATGGCGGCGACGAATCCCGGCGCGAACAGGCCCTGCAACTGGGCGCGCACGTCGGCGGCCGCATGCGGCCACGGTTTTTCGATCGCGCCCAGCCGGCGGCGCAGTTCCATCGCGGCTTCCAGCCAGCCGCAGATGTCGTCCAGCCGGCGTGACGCTTCGCGTCCGAACTCGCCGCGCCGCTCCAGCGCGCCGCGGAAGCCGGCCTCGTCGCGGATCGTGTCGGGCGACCAGTACGCTTGGGCGGCACGCTCGGCCGCCTGCCGGGCCAGGGCCTCCGCGCTCAGCCCGGTCTGGGCCAGGGCGACGCCCAGCCGGCTGCGCGCGGTCCTGGCCAGGTCGCGCAGGCGATCCGGCACCGCGGCCAGCAGCAAGGCCAGCGCGCCAGCGCCGTGGGCTCGCTGTGCGGCCGCAGCCGATTCGAACACCCGCAGGGCGACGCGGCCGTCTTCGGCGCACAGCGCGGGATACGCACGTACACCGTCCACTTCGACATGCTCCGGCAGCGTGCCGAAATCCCAGCCGCTGACCGCTTCGCGCGTCCAGCGCCGTGCGGCGCCGCTTTGCGCGGCGCGGCGGCCCAGCTCACCGCGCGCGGCCGCGGCGTGCCGCTGCTGCAACTCCAGCAGCGTGGCGGCCTGGTCCAGCGCGGTGCCGCCGGCGTCTTCGAGCAGCAGCCGCGGCAGCAGGTGGGCCTCCAGCCGTTCCGGGGCGAAGTCCGCCGGCTTCAGCTTGATGCCGGTCATCGCCTCGAAGCGCGCGCAGATCGCCGCCGCCAGCTCGCCCTGCTGCGGGGCGATGCTGGCGGCGATGGCCCTGGCGTACTCGGCCGCCGGCGTGCAGTGCCGGCGCAGCGCCATCGGCAGCGTGCGGATCAGCGCTTCGATCTTGGCCGGCAGCAGGCCCGGTACCAGCCAGTCGAAGCGCGCCGCCGGCAACGCGAAAAGCTGCGCCATGCCGATATGGAAGGTCACGCCGTCCTGCTCCTCGCCCGGCGCATGCGAGTAGCTCAGCCGGATGCGCTGGCCGGCCAGGTCCAGGTGGTCGGGGAACAGCGCCGCCACGTCGGCGTTGGCGCCCGCCTTGAGCACGTCGGCTTCGCGCATGCGCAGCAGCGGAACCGCCGCGCCGCCCTGCCGCTGGATTGCCGCGGCCTGCCGCAGCCAGCGGTTCAGCCCGGCGGCGGTGCACACCTCGGCCGGGATCCGCGCGTCGTAGAACTCGGCAAGCTGCTCGTCGTCGCCGAGCAGGTCCGGCCGCCGCAGCCGCGCTTCCTTGTCGCGCACGGCGTCGATCAGCTCCAGGTTCTTTTCCAGGAATGCCGGCTTGTTCGGCATGTCGCCGCGCACCAGGGCCTCGCGGATGAAGATGCGCCGCGCCGCCTCGGGCTCGTCGGAACCGTAGTGCCGCGCACGCCGCAGCACCTGCATGCCGAACAATGTCACGGTTTCCAGCGCCGTCACCTCGCCGCGCTGCGCGTCCCACGCCGGGCTCTGCAGCGTGCGCGTGACCAGGTGCGGCGCCACCTCCGGCAGCCAGGTTGGGTCGATGGCGGCGTTGACCCGCGCGAACAGCTGGCTGGTGTGCGCCAGCTGCGCGCTCATCAGCCAGGGCGGCGGCTTCTTCGCCAGCACCGATCCCGGAAACACCTTGAAGCGCCGCCCGCGCGGGCCGGCAAATTCCGGCTTGTCCGGCAGCTTCTGGCCGATATGGTCGACCAGACCGGCCAGCAGCGCCTTGTGGATCGGCGCGTACAGCGGATCGAGCGGCGGCGGCGTCTCCGGCCCGCTGCCGCGCCCGCCGAGCAGCTCGGCGACCTGACGGTATACCGACTCCCATTCCTCCATGCGCAGGTAGGAGACGAAGTGCTCCTTGCACAGGCGCCGCAGCTGGCGGTTGGAGGCATTGACGCTCCACTGGCGCCAGTGCTGCCAGAGCTGCAACAGGGAAAAGAAATCGGATTTCGGGTGCTGCCACAAGGCATGCCTGGCGCGGGCCTCGGCCTGCGCCTCCGGCGGCACTTCGTGCGGGTCCTGCACCGACAGCGCGGCCGCCAGCACCCACACCTGCTCGCGGCAGGGGCTGTCGCGTCCGGCCACCGCGATGCGGGCGATGCGCGGATCCAGCGGCAGGCGTCCCAGCTCGCGCCCCAGCGGCGTGAGCTGGCGCTGCCCGTCGATGGCGCCCAGGGTCTGCAGCAGCCGGTAGCCTTCCGCCACGTGCCGCCCTTCGGGCGGGTCCAGCCACGGGAAATCCGCCACCTCGCCCAGGCCCAGCGTGGCCATCTGCAGGATCACGCCGGCCAGGTTGGCGCGCAGGATCTCGGGGTCGCTGAACGGCGGCCGCTGCGCGAAGTCCTCTTCCGCGTACAGCCGCAGCGCCACGCCCGGCCCGACGCGTCCGCAACGGCCGGCGCGCTGGTTGGCGGCAGCCTGCGCGACCGGCTCGATCTGCAGCTGCTGCACGCCCAGCCGCGACGCGTAACGGTTGATGCGCGCGGTGCCGGTGTCGACGACGTAGCGGATGCCGGGCACCGTCACCGAGGTCTCGGCGACGTTGGTCGCCAGGACGATGCGCGGGGCGCCGCGCGAGGAAAATACGCGATCCTGCTTCTCCGCCGGCAGCCGCGAATACAGCGGCAGCACCTCCGCGCGCGGGAAGCGGCCCGGCAGCGCGCGCGCGAGGTCGTTGATCTCGCGCTCGCCGGGCAGGAACACCAGGGTATCGCCGACCCGGCCGCCGGCCCACAGCTCCTCGATGCCGGCGGCGACCTGGCCTTCGAGGTCGCCGTCGGCATCCGGACCGCGGTAGCGCAGCTCCACCGGGAACGCGCGGCCTTCCACGGTGAGGATCGGCGCCGCCGCGGCAGTGGAAAAATGCCGCGCCAGTTTGTCCGGGTCGAGCGTCGCCGAGGTGATGATCAGCTTCAGCTCCGGCCGGCGCGGCAGCAGCTGCTTGAGCCAGCCGAGCAGGAAATCGATGTTGAGGCTGCGCTCGTGCGCCTCGTCCAGGATGATGGTGTCGTAGGCCAGCAGCTCGCGGTCGCGCTGCAGTTCGGCGAGCAGGATGCCGTCGGTCATCAGCTTGACCAGCGAACGCTCCGACACGCGCCGGTCGAAGCGCGTTTCGTAGCCGACCAGCTCGCCCAGCGCAGTGCCGAGCTCGGCGGCGATGCGGTGGGCCACGCTGCGCGCGGCCAGCCGGCGCGGCTGCGTATGGCCGATCATGCCGCGCAGGCCGCGCCCGAGCTCCAGGCACAGCTTCGGCAGCTGGGTGGTCTTGCCCGACCCGGTCTCGCCGCAGACCACCAGCACCTGGTGGTCACGGATCGCCTGCAGCAGCGCCTCGCGTGCCCGCACCACCGGCAGCTCCGGCGGATAGGCGATGGCCGCCGGCCGCAACCGGGCGCGGTTTTCGGCGGCAAGCACGGCGCGCTGCAGGTCCCGTTCGAAGCGCTCCGCGTCGAACCGCGAATTGTCCCGTGCGCGGGCCAGCTGGCGCGCCAGCCGCGCGGCATCGGCCAGCAGGAGCTGCTCGCGGACGAGATCGAAGCGGGACTGGCAGTGGACGTGCGGCTTCACAGCGGCGGGAACCGGGGGCGGTGCACATTATATAAAACCGCCCGGCCGCATCCCGCGGCACAGCGGGGCGCCGGCGGCGTGCGGCGCCTCAGCGCCCGTACGCCGGGTACGGATAAGCGGCTTCGT
>JADHNH010000102.1 GCA_016779605.1 Nevskia sp.
GCGAGGCGCTAAGGGGCGAGGTGGGGCTGATCTACGCTACAGGCTCGAAGCCTCAGGGCGGGCACAGTACCCCCGCCTCGCCGTGCACCCGTTCGCGTTTCGGGCGCGGATATAAGATACAAGGGCGGGCCGTGCCCGCTATGCATTCTTCCGAGGTCAATGGCGGGCACGGCCCGCCCTACGTGAACCGCTTCGGCGCGGTAGCAGACGTGCAGGTTTCGTCCGTCTTCAGTCCACCGCCACCACCGGCCCGCTCGCCGGCGGCTTCCGCGTGAACCACACCAGCACGATCAGCGGCGCGGTCAGCAGGATCGACACCCAGAAGTAGTCCAGCGAGGCGAGCAGATAGGCCTGGGCCTCCATCTCGCGCATGATCCAGCCGGCGGCCTGGTCGTGGCTCAGGCCGATGCGGCCGAGCTGCGCCATGGCGTGCTGCATCGGCGGGTCGTAGGCGGTGGTGACCTCGGACAGGCGCGCCTGGTGCAGGGCTTCGCGGCGGTCCCAGGCGGTGGTGGTGATGGAGGCGGCGAAGCTGCCGGCGGTGATGCGCATGAAGTTGAAGATGCCGGTGGCGGCCGGCACGCGCTGCGGCGGCAGGCCGGCCAGGATGATCGCCACCAGGGCGATGAAGAAGGCGCCCATGCCCACGCCGGCGAACAGCAGCGGCGCGACGAACACCCAGAAGCTCGAATCCTGCGTGTACTGCGCGCGCATCCAGTAGGAGACGACGAAGGCGGCGAACGCCAGGGTGGCGAAGTAGCGCGGGTCGGTGCGCGCCAGCCCGCGCCCGACCAGCAGCGAGACCACGATCGCCACCGCGCCGGCCGGCGCCGACACCAGCCCGGCCCAGGTGGCGGTGTAGCCCACCTGCGTCTGCAGCCACAGCGGCAGCAGCACCAGGTTGCCGAAGAACACCGCGTAGCCGAAGCACACGCACACCGAGCCCAGCGTGAAGTTGCGCGAGCGGAACAGCGTCAGGTCCACGATCGGGTGGGCCTCGGTCAGCTCCCAAATCAGCCAGGCGGCGAAGCCGACCAGGGCGACCAGCGCCAGCACCACGATGGAGGTGTTGTCGAACCAGTCCAGGTCCTTGCCCTTGTCCAGCATCACCTGCAGCGCGCCCACCCACACCACCAGCAGGCCCAGGCCGACGCGGTCGATCGGCAGCTTGCGCGTCGGCGTCTCGTTCTTGCCCAGGAAATGCCAGCACACCGCCGCCGCGAACAGGCCCACCGGCAGGTTGATGAAGAAGATCCACGGCCAGGTGTAGTTGTCGGAGATGTAGCCGCCCAGGATCGGTCCGCAGATCGGCGCCACCAGCGTGGTCATGGACCAGATCGCCAGCGCAGTGCCTCTCTTCTCCGGCGGGAACAGTCCCAGCAGCAGCGCCTGCGAGCCCGGGATCATCGGCCCGGACACCGCGCCCTGCAGCACGCGGAAGAACACCAGCGAGGGCAGGCTCCAGGCCGCGCCGCACAGGAACGAGGCGGCGGTGAACAGCAGCATCGACAGCACGAAGGTGCGCACCACGCCGTAGCGCTGCATCAGCCAGCCGGTGAGCGGCACCGAAACGCCGTTGCTCACCGCGAACGAGGTGATCACCCAGGTGCCCTGGTCCGCCGACACGCCGAGGTTGCCGGCGATGGTGGGGATGGAGACGTTGGCGATGGTGGTGTCGAGCACCTGCATGAAGGTGCCCAGCGCCAGCGCAAGGGCGGTAAGCGCCTTGGCCGCCGGCCTGGCGGCCACGTCAGTCATGAGCCGCCGGCCCGCCGCCGGCGTTGGCGGCGACGATCCGCTCGATCAGCGCCGCCACGGCGGGGTCGTCGCCGTCGCTGGCCTCCACCGGCAGCGGCACGCTGCGCACCTGGTCGGCGACCAGCGGGCCGGTCTCGTTGCTGATGTCCACCGACGCCGTCATCGACAGGCCGATGCGCAGCGGGTGCGCCTGGACTTCCCGCAGGTCCAGGGCGATGCGCACCGGCACGCGCTGCACGATCTTGATCCAGTTGCCGGTGGCGTTCTGCGGCGGCAGCAGGGCAAAGGCGTTGCCGCTGCCGGCGGACAGGCCGGCGAGCCGGCCGTTGTAGGTCTGCCGGCCGCCATAGATGTCGGCGTGCAGGGTCACCGGCTGGCCCACGCGCATGCGCGCCAGCTGCACTTCCTTGAAGTTGGCGTCGACCCAGACGTCTTCCAGCGGCACCACCGCCAGCAGCGGCGTGCCCGGCGCGACGCGCTGGCCCACCTGGACGCTGCGCCGCGCGGCGACGCCGTCCACCGGCGCGACGATGTGGGTGCGGTGCAGCGCCAGCGCGGCGTCGCGCACCGCGGCCTCCGCCGCCAGCACCTGCGGATGCGTGCGCACGGTGGTGCCGTCGATCTGCGCGTTGGTGGCGTTGAGCTGCTCCTGCGCCGCGGCGAGGCTGGCGCGCAGCTGGGCGATGGCGTCCTGCGTGTGCGCCAGCTCCTCGGCCGATACCGCGCCGTCGGCGGTCAGGCCGGCGCGGCGCCGGTAGTCGTCCAGCGCGCGCTTGAGCTCGGTCTGCCGCTCGGCGATCTGCGCGCGCAGCTGCGCGCCCTGCGCGAACAGGGTGCGCACCGCGCGCACCGCGCGCGCCAGGTTGGCCTCGGCGGCCGCCGCGGTGACCTGCGCGTCGACCGGGTCCAGCTCCAGCAGCGGCTGGCCGCGGCGCACGTTCTGGGTGTCGTCGACGTGCAGCGCGATCACCGTGCCCGGCACCTGGCTGGTGATCTGCACGACGTCGCCGCTGACGTAGGCGTCGTCGGTGTCCTGGAAGTTGCGCCCCACCAGCGCCCACCAGGCGCCGTAGGCGACGCCGCCGATAACCACCACGGCGAACAGGACGCCCAGGCCGAGGCGGCGCGCGCCATGGCTCGAACCCTTGGGTGCGGCTGCCGCGGTTTTTTCTGTGGTGCTCATGTCGATCTAGGAATGGGGGTTCGAAGCGGCCTGCAGCGGCAGCGGCGCCTGCGGGTCGAAGCTGCCGCCGACGGTGAGCAGCAGCGCCACCCGCGCCGCCGCCTGCGCCGACACCAGCTCCACGCGCTGGCGGCGCGCGGTCAGCACCTGGGTCTCGGCGCTGAGCACCGACAGGTAGGAGGACAGGCCGGCGCCGTAGCGCTCCTGCGCGATGCGCCAGGCGTCCTCGGCGGCGTCGAGCGACCGCTGCTGCTCGGCCAGCTCGCGCTGCAGCGCCGCGATCAGGCTGAGCTGGTCGGCGGCCTGGCGCACCGCGTGGAGCACGGTGTCGTTGTAGGCGGCGATGGCCTCGTCGAGCTCCGCGGTGGCGCCGCGGAACTGCGCCTTGAGCCGCGCCGACATGAAGATCGGCAGGTGCACGGCCGGCCCCACGTCCCAGGTACGCGAGGACGAGTCGAACAGGTCGTGCAGGCCGATGGCGCTGTAGCCGGCCAGCACGGTGAGGTTCACGTCCGGGTAGAACTCCGCCTTGGCCGCCTGCCGGCCGGCAGTGGCCGCCTCCACGCGCAGGCGCGCGGCCAGCACGTCCGGCCGCCGGCCCAGCAGGTCCGCCGGCAGCGCGGCGGGCAGCGGCAGCGCGGTGTCCAGCTGGAGCCGCGGGCGCTGGATGCCGGCGTAGGCATCGGCGCCGCGCCCGGCGAGGGCCGCCAGCTGGTGCACCGCCAGCGCCTGCGCGGCCTGCGCCTGCTGCAGCTCCACCCGCGCCTGCGGCACGCTGCCTTCGGCCTGGCGCAGTTCCACCCGGGTATCCAGGCCGGCGCTCAGGCGGCCGCGGGTGAGCTCCAGGATGCGGCTGCGCTGCGCCTCGGTGCGCTGCGCCAGGTCCGCCAGCGCGTAGTTGCGGTCCAGGTCGATATAGGCCTGCGCCAGCGCCCCGGCAAGCGCCAGCCGCGCGCTGGCCACGTCCAGCCCGGCGGCGGAGGTCTGCGCGCGGGCGCGGCCGAGCAGCGCCGCCTGGCGGCCCCAGAAGTCCAGGTGCCAGGTCATGCTGGCGGCCACCTGGCCCTGCCAGTAGGTGCCGCCGGCGAACGGCGGCGGGATGTAGGAATTGGCGGAGAAGCGCTGCCGCGCCTCGTCGGCGTCCAGGTAGAAGCCCGGCAGCAGGCGTGCGTGCTCCACCTCGGCCTGCGACTGCGCGGCGCGCACCCGCGCCAGGGCCTGTTCCAGGCTCGGATTGTGCGCCAGCGCCTCGTCGGCGAGGCGGTCGAGCTGGGGATCGCCGTAGCTCTTCCACCAGCCGTCGTCGACCGCCGGCGCGGCCGCCGCGCCCAGGCCGAGCGCGCCCGCCGGCAACTGCGCCAGCCGCGGCGCGTCCTTCGGCGGCGGGATGCAGGCCGCCAGCAGCAGCGCCGCGGCCACGCCCAGGGCGGGCCGCTTCATGCGCCCGCCGCGCCGCCGGCGCGGTCCTGCATGCCGGAAATCAGCTTGTTGAGCAGCCGCAGCAATTCGTCGATCTCCGCGTGGCTGAAGCCGCCCAGTTCGCGGTTGAGGGTGTCGACGACCATTGGCACCAGCCCCGCTACGGTACTGCGTCCGCGCTCGGTCAGCCGCAGCTCCACTGCGCGCCGGTCGGCGGTGCTGCGTTGGCGTTCGATCAGGGCGCGCCGCTCCAGCTGGTCCAGCACCCGGGTCAGCGCGCCGCTGTCATGGCGCAGCAGCGAGCAGATGTCGCGCGAGTTGAGCGCGATGCGGTCGCGCAGCGACATCAGCACGGAAAACTGCATGTAGGTCAGATCGTGCGCGGCCAGCCCCGGCTCCAGCGCTTCCAGGATCAGCGCGTGCGAGCGCTTGATCAGGTAACCGACGCTGGAGCGGACCGTGTAGGTTTCCGCGCGGTAATACGGCTGGGACACTTTCTGCCTCAACAGTCACTGCCTGGGCAGACATTATTGCCGTCGCCGGCCGCAAGTCAAGCGGCCAAACCGCCCGCGTCTTTAGTCGCGGAAGCGCCGCGTCAGGTCGCCGTAGGCGTCGATGCGGCGGTCGCGCAGGAACGGCCACCAGCGGCGCACGTTTTCCGAGCGCGCCAGGTCCACGTCGGCGACCAGCACTTCGGGCCGGTCGGCCGCTGCCTGCGCCAGGATCTCGCCCTGCGGCCCGGCGACGAAGCTGCTGCCCCAGAACTGCGCACCGGCGCTGTGGCCGGAGGGGTCGGCTTCCGCGCCGGTGCGGTTGGCCACCAGCACCGGCAGGCCGTTGGCCACCGCGTGCGCGCGCTGGATGGTGATCCAGGCTTCGCGCTGGCGCGCCTGCTCGGCGCCATCGTCGAGCGGGTTCCAGCCGATGGCGGTGGGATACAGCAGCAGGTCGGCGCCGGCCAGCGCCATCAGGCGGGCGGCTTCCGGGTACCACTGGTCCCAGCACACCAGCAGGCCGAGCTTGCCGACACTGGTGGCGATGGGGCTGAAGCCGGGCGTGTCGGCGTCGCCCGGGGTGAAGTAGAACTTCTCGTAGTAGCCCGGATCGTCCGGGATATGCATCTTGCGGTAGGTGCCGGCCAGCCGGCCGTCGCGCTCCAGCACCACCGCGGTGTTGTGATACAGGCCGGCGGCGCGCTTTTCGAACAGCGAGCCCACCACCACCAGTTCCAGCTCGCGCGCCAGCGCGCCGAGCCGCTCGCAAGACGGCCCCGGCACCGGTTCGGCGAGGTCGAACAGCGCGGTCGACTCGTGCTGGCAGAAGTACAGGCTGGCGTGCAGCTCCTGCAGCAGCACCAGCCGCGCGCCGCGGGCGGCGGCGTCGCGGATGCCGGCTTCCGACTCGCGCAGGTTCTGTTCGCGGTCGCCGCTGCAGCGCTGCTGCACCAGGCCGACGCGCAGCAGGCGGCTCACCGCGCCTTCCCCGCCGCCGCGTGCGCGCGCACCTGCAGGCGCCGCGCGCGCCAGGCCAGCGCCGCGCCCACCGCCGCGCCGCCGGCCAGTCCGGCGGCCACGCCCAGGCCGAGCTTGCCCACCGCCAATCCGACTACCGCGCCCTTGGCCAGCCCGCCGGCGACGGCGGTCAGGCCGGCGCGGCGCGGATCGTCGAAGAATTCCCGCAAGCTGCGCATGCGAAAGCTCGTGTCTCGTCAAAACCGTGGGATCTGCATGGTGACGCAGTGCAGGCTGCCATACTGGTGGATGAGGGCCGAGCATTCAATGGGCACCACCTCGCGCCCGGGGAAGCACGGCCGCAGCTGCGCCAGCGCCAATTCGTCCTGGGCGTCGCCGTACACCGGCACCAGCACCGCGCCGTTGACGATCAGGAAGTTGGCGTAGCCTGCCGGCAAGGGCCGGCCGTCGTCGGCGTCGCGGATCGGCAGCGGCAGCGGCAGCGGCACCAGCCGGTACGGACGGCCGTCGGCGGTGCGGAACGCCGCCAGTTCGGCCGCCATCGCGGCGAGCTCCTCGAAGTGCGGGTCCGCGCGGTCCGCGCAGGCCTGGTAGGCGATGGTGCCGGCGTCGCAGAAGCGCGCCAGGGTGTCGACGTGGCCGTCGGTGTCGTCGCCCAGCAGGTCGCCGTGGCGCAGCCACAGCAGGCGCGCGGCGCCGAGCTTGTCGCGCAGCAGCGCTTCGATGCCGGCGCGGTCGAACCGCGGGTTGCGGGTCGGCGCCAGCAGGCAGCGCTCGGTGGTGAGCAGGGTGCCGGCGCCGTCGCTCTCGATGGCGCCGCCCTCGAGCACGAAGTCCACCGCCTCCAGCGGCGCCTGCCAGGCGCCGAGGGCTTCCAGGCGCCGGTTGAGGGCGTTGTCGCGCGCGGCCGGGAACTTGCCGCCCCAGCCGTTGAAGACGAAGTCCAGGTGCACCGGGCGGCCGTCGCGCAGCACCGTGATCGGCCCATGGTCGCGCGCCCAGACGTCGTCGTTGGGCACCTCGTAGACGCGCAGGCGTTGGCGCGGCACGCCGGCGGCGGCGAGCTGCGCGGCCAGCGCCGGCGCGTCGCCGGCGACGTTGACGTGCAGCGGCTCGAAGCGCGCGATGGCCACGGCGATTTCGACGAAGTTGCGCTCCACCGCGGCGAAATGGCGCGCGAAGTCGCCGTCCCGGCGCGGCCAGGTGAGCATGACGGCGGCTTGCGGCGCCCACTCGGGCGGCAGGATGATCTTGGACATGTCGGCGCGTCGAAGAAATTGGCCAGCCGGCCCGGAACATCCGCCTTGGCGGCGGCGGGCTACTGCTCGAGCTGGTCGCTGTTGAAGATCTGCGGCGGCTGGCCGGGCACCACGGCCGTCACCACGTGGGAATGCTCGAAGAACACCGAGAAGCCCGGGTAGTCCCAGCGCGTGATCGGCGGGTGCCTGGGCGAATCGCCGCCCACCGCAGGGTATTTCTCGCTCGGCGCGCCGAAGCGGCGCTCCACCGTGCGCATAGACTGCCCCTTGGCCGGCACGCCCGCCGCCGCGGCGGACGCATCACCGGGCTGGGGCATGGCCAGCGTATCGGCGCGCACGACTCCCGCGGCCAGCACCAGCAGGGCGGCGGGCAGGTAGCGCAAGCGGGCCAGGAATTTCCCCAAAGTCGTTGATTCCGTAACGGTTGTAAAAACTATAGCACCGCCGGTTGCGGCTTGCATGCGGGCCGGCGCGCAGGGCCGAAATGCGTCTGAAACGAGC
Organism: Nevskia sp.; assembly: GCA_016779605.1. Classification (GTDB taxonomy): domain Bacteria; phylum Pseudomonadota; class Gammaproteobacteria; order Nevskiales; family Nevskiaceae; genus Nevskia. The sequence continues at coordinate 7,593 of JADHNH010000102.1, forward strand.
GGCGTACAGTATGGATGCGACAGGCGCGGGCCGCGGCGGCGGACGGGCGGGCATAAAACCCGAACGGCCGAGGGTGGCCGCGGATGCGCGCTTGCCGGAGGATGCTCGCGTGGCGGGGGGGCGCCGATCGCATCGGGGTTCGCCGCCCGCGGGTGGTGGCAATCGAACAAATCATGGGCCTGCGGGCCCTCAAGGAGATGGATCATGAAGTTAGCGACCAAGTTGAGCGGTATCGCCCTGGCGACGGCTGCCGCGACGATGTTCCTGGCGGCGCCGATCGCATCGGCCGACGATGCCGGCGCGGCGGCCGGCAAGTGCATGGGCGGCAATGCCTGCAAGGGCCAGAGCGCATGCAAGACGTCGAGCAACGCCTGCAAGGGCCAGAACTCCTGCAAGGGCAAGGGCTTTGCGATGATGTCCAAGGAAGACTGCGCCAAGGCGGGCGGCACCTTCCAGGCGCCGAAGTAAGGCAGGGCGGGCCGGCCGCCCGCAGGGGCGGCCGGCTTGCTTTTTCTTCCGTCGCAGCGTCCCGCCATGCCTCTGTCCGATCCGCCGGATTCCGCCGGAACGCTCGGCTTCGGCCTGGGCCTGCGGCCGGACCACTACGAAGCGATCCTGGCCCAGCGGCCGCGCGTCGACTGGTTCGAGATCCTCAGCGAGAACTACATGGTCGGCGGCGGCAAGCCGCTGCAATGGCTCGAGCGCATCCGCGCCGACTACCCGCTGGCGATGCACGGCGTGTCGCTGTCGATCGGCGGCAGCGGCCGCCTGGACCGCGCCTACCTGCTGGAGCTCAAGTCCCTGGCGCAGCGGGTGCAGCCGGAGTGGATTTCCGACCACCTGTGCTGGACCGGCGTCGACGGCACCAACCTGCACGACCTGCTGCCGCTGCCGCACACCGGCGAGGCGGTGCGCCACGTCGCGCGGCGGGTGCGCCAGGTGCAGGACTTCCTGGGGCAGCGCATCCTGCTGGAAAACGTCTCCAGCTACCTGCGCTTCACCCACGGCGCGATGCCGGAATGGGAGTTCCTGGCGGCGGTGGCCGAGGAGGCGGACTGCGACATCCTGCTGGACGTCAACAACGTCTACGTCAACAGCCGCAACCACGGCTTCGCGCCGGCCAGCTTCCTCGAGGGCATCCCGCGGCGGCGCGTGCGGCAGATCCACCTGGCCGGCCACAGCCGCAGCGGCCGCCTGCTGATCGACACCCACGACCACCCGGTGCCCGAGCCGGTGTGGGACTTGTACGCCGACGCGGTGCGGCGCTTCGGCGCGGTGCCGGCCATGATCGAGCGCGACGACCGCATCCCGCCGCTGGCGGAGCTGGTGGCGGAGCTCGACCGCGCCCGCGCGGTGGCGGCGGACGCGCTGCGCGCGGTCGCCGCATGAGCGCGCCGCGCCTGGCGCAGCTGCAGCGGCGGTTCCAGGCGCAGATCCTGCGCGGCGGCGGCGACCTGCAGGCGCTGGTGCACGGCGATGCAGGCGCTGCGGCGGAGGTGCGGCTGGCGGTCTACACGCAGGCTTACCGCCTGCGCCTGCTCGAAGTGCTGGGCAACGATTACCCGGCGCTGCGGCGGCTGCTGGGCAAGGCCGGGTTCGAGCGCGCCGGCAAGGCTTACATCGACGCGCATCCCTCGGATACGCCGTCGGTGCGCTGGTTCGGCCGCCACCTGCCGTCGTTCCTGGAGCAAAGGGCCGAGCCGCTGGCGGCCGAGCTGGCGCGGTTCGAGTGGTGCAAGGGACTGGTGTTCGACGCGCCGGACGAAGCGCCGCTGGCACTGTCGGTGGTGGCGGCACTGGCGGCCGCGCAGTGGCCGGCGATGTGCCTGCTGCCGCGCGCCTGCGTGCAGCGGCTGGAGCTGCACTGGAACGTGCCGGCGCTGTTCCAGGCGGCGGCGGGCGGACGGCGCCTGCCGCGGCCGCGCCGCGCCGCGGCCGCCGTGCACTGGCTGCTGTGGCGCGACGGCGCCGGCGACATCCGCTGGCGCTCGCTGCGCGACGACGAAGCCGCGGCCTGGGACCTGGCGGCGCGCGGCAGCCCGTTCGCCGCCGTGTGCGAGCGCCTCTGCCAGTGGGTGGAGGCCGATAGCGCGCCCCTGCATGCGGCCGGGCTGCTCAAGGGCTGGCTAGCCGACGCCTTGCTGGCCGGGCTCGAACAAACCTGAAGCCGCTGCAGGATGAGCGCGGCGGCGCGGCGCCGCCCGATGAATGGCATGAATTCATGGCCGAACTGCTTTGACGCCCGCTGCCGCCTGCCGCAAGGTAGGGCGAAGGCAAGGGCGCGTGCGCCCGCTCAAGGACGGAGGCGCGATGCGCAGGACGCCACCCAGCTCAGGACAGCAGGGCATCAGCAGCGTCGAGTTCGGACTCATCGCCGGGCTGCTGGCGGTGGTGGTGCTGGCTTTCCTGTTCTTCGCGCAGAAAGCCTAGGGCCTGTTCACGCTGCCTGGGTCGCTGCGCCGGCGGTCATTGCGCACGGCGCCGCGGTGCCGATGACGCAGGTCATTGCGCGCCCAGGGCAGCGCCGCCGACAATCCGGCGGGTTCCATGACTTCGACGGACGGAAGTAGACCATGAAGCTGACGGATGCTTTGACTGGCCGCCGTTCGGTGCGCGAGTTCCTGCCCGATCCGCTGCCGCGCGAGCTGCTGCAGGAGCTGGCCGAGGCGGCGGTGAACGCCCCCAGCCACATGAACCTGCAGCCCTGGGCGTTCGTGGCGGTGACCGATCCGGCGGTGGTGGCGCAAGCCGGCGCCGCCGCCAAGCAATACCTGCTGCGCACGATCGGCCGCGATTCGCCGTTTTACGGCGAGCGCGCCGCGCTGGCGCAGCCGCACTACGAGATGTTCTACAACGCGCCGGCGCTGATGCTGGTCTGCGCCACCCAGGCCGGCGCGCTGGCCGACTACGGCTGCGTGATGGCCGCGCACAGCCTGATGCTGGCGGCGCATGCGATGGGACTGGGCAGCTGCTGGGTCAGCCAGGCGCAGCCCTGGCTGGACTCGGCCGACGGCCGCCGCGCGCTCAAGCTGGCGCCGGAGCAGCGGCCGGTGGCGCCGCTGCTGCTCGGCTACCCGGTGGCGCCGCCGCAGTCGCCCGGGCGCTTCCGGCCGCCGCTGCGCTTCGTATAAGGATCCGGCGCTGTGTTCAGGCGGCGATCGCCGCCTCGGCGGGCGCGGCGTCCGCATGCAGGCGCTTCTCCAGGTCCGCCAGGTCCGCCTTGATGCGTTCGCGCAGCATCTGGTACATGCCGTCGGGCTCGATGGCGACCAGGGTGTCGCCCTGGCTGCCGACGTTGATCAGGCGCGCGATCCAGGGATAGCGCGGCGTCATCAGCTCGGGCAGGCGCCAGATATCCTGGCCGTCGAACTCCACTACCTGGTGCAGGTCGTCCACCAGCAGCCCGAGCAGGCCGTGCGCCGACTGCATGACGATGATGTAGCCGCGGTTCGGCTGCGGCGGCAGGCCGAGGAAGTCGTTGGCGCTGACCACCGGCACGTAGTTGAGCCGGCCCTCGGCTGAGGTGTAGGGCAGGATGCCGACGACCTGGCCGTTGCCGGCGCCGAAGCTTTGCAGGCGCGTCAGTTCGGCCGCCTCCAGCACGTGGCGCGCGGCGATGGCCAGGTAGCGCTCGCCCAGGGCGACGACCGCATATTCCTCGCCCTTGCCGGCGCGCGCGCTGCTTTCGAACTCCAGTGCCTTGCGCGCCGGCTCGGCGGCGGCGGTTTCGCCCGGCACCGTCAGCGGCAGCAGCACCACGCCGAGCACGTCGTTGACGTAGCCGTCCTGCTTCTTGAACTCGCGGTAGCCGGCCGACACGGTCGCCCCCAGCAGGTGCGGACGGCCGCCCAGGCTGACGATGGCGGCATGGCCGGCGCCGGCGGCGAGCGCGGCCACTTCCGGCTCCAGCGCCAGGCGCTCGCCCGGCGCCGGCTCGCCCTGGGTGCAGGAGATGACGCCGCCCTGGCGGTTGCAGAACGCCGCCCAGATGCCGGCGCGCGCCGGCAGCGCGCCGCCGAGCATGGCGCGGAACTCGTGCTCGGAGTCGAACACGATGCCGATGCCGCCGACGATGCGCTGCGGCTCCTCCGGGTGGCGGATGGCGGCGTGGTAGATGTAGGTGGGGCGATCGCCGTACAGCGGGCTGGGCGCGAACGGCGAGACGCAGTAGTCGCGCGTGCTCTCCAGCCGCATCACCTGCGCCAGCGTCGACTGCGGCAGCACCTGGCCGACCGCCGGCGGCAGGTTGTGGTGCAGGTCGGTGGCGGCGACGATGCGGCCGCCGGCGTCGTGCACGAACAGGCGCGCGTACACCGTGTACAGGCCGTTGATGTATTCCAGGATCGCGGTCATGCGCTGCGCCTGCTCTTCGCTGACGCGGCCGCCCGCCAGCACCGCGGCGAGCTCGGGCGTCAGCGCCCACCAGCGGCAGTCGTTGGCGCGCTCGTAGAGGTTGCGGTCCATGATGTCCACCATCAGGCGCGACACCGACTGCAGGTCCTGCAGGCTCGACGACAGCACCGTGCTCGACAGGTTGTGCATGGCGTCGGAGAACACGCGCCGCATGTTTTCGCCGGTTTCGCTGACCCGCTGCAGCACCGCCTTCAGGCGCACCAGGTCGCCCTGGCCGCCGCCGGACATGACCTGGCCGTTCCACACCACGCGGCGCAGCGAGCGGTTGATGCTGTCGGCCTGGCCGGTGACGTCGCGCAGCTCCTCCACCAGCAGGTCGGCGGTCTGCATGGTGCGGCTGGACTCGCCGGCCGCCGCGCCCGCTTCGCCGCGCGCCGGCTCGCGGAACGCCGCCTCCACCGGGATCATCACGTGGCCCAGCCAGCCGGGCCCGCGGTAGCCCTGGTAGCCGGCGGTGACGCAGGTCTTGGCGACGTATTCGCGCCCGCCCAGGTCCAGGATGTCGAACGGCTGCTCGGGCGCCACTTCCAGGCGCTTGCCCAGCGGCACGTGATCCTCGTCGCTGCTGGCGATCACGCCGCCGTCGCTGTCGAGCAGCAGCATCACCGAGCGGTCCTGCGGTCGGCGCAGCTCGCGGAAGATGCCCGCCATCTCGTCCTCGAAGCGGAAGCACAGGCACAGCACGCCCAGGGCGGCGCCGTCGTCGCCCTCGATGCGGCGCGAGTAGATCAGCGCCCGCTGCACGCCGGGGCGCAGGTCCGAGCCGCGGAACGTTTCCACGTAGCTGCCCGCCGCCAGGGTCTGCGCGATCAGCGGGTCGGCGCTGCGCGCCAGCGCGCGCGAGCGGTCGAGCTGCGCCAGCACCTCGCCCTGCGGCGACAGGATCAGGATTTCGTCGTACACCGAGTACTTGGCGATGTACTCGCTCAGGCGCGCCTCGATCGCCTCGCGGCTGAGGCCGCCGCCGCTGATGTAGCGGCGGATCTCGGTGTCGGTGGCCAGGAAGCCGACGTCGGCGGTGCGCTCGTAGAGGTTGCGCACGATGATGTCCACCACGATCTGCGCGCGCGAGGCGATGTCGAGCACGATCTTGTTGAGGTTCTCGCGCGCCAGCACCGCCACCAGGCGCTGCTCCAGGCGCGCGAACTCCTCGCGCGTCGCCGACATGGTCGGCAGGATGTTTTTGGCCTCCACCGGGCAGATCATCTTGGCGGTGGTTTCGATCAGGTGCCAGGTGAATTCCAGGTCGCCCATCGCCTTTTCGCAGCGCGCGACGTTGCGCATGGCGGGAATCAGTCGCTCCAGCTTGGTGTCCATTTTCTCGTCTCTCCGGATCAGCAGGGATTGCCCCGAGCAAAACCTCCCTGATCGGCTAGCGGCGGCTGTCGTGGAAACTTTAGGATTTTTTGCGGCGCCGCCTGGAATCGGCGGCATGGACGGCGGCGGGCGCAAGGGCACGGCCGCGTCTTGTTGCGGTGCAATAAAATCGAAGCACAAACCGCGCCATGTATCGATGCCGGCGTCACGTGGCTGCTGCGGCCCTTCCCGCCGCGCCGTGCGCGCCAATTGCGCCATTGGCGGCGGGCTCGGCCGCTGCCGCTCCGAACCGGCCGTCGGATGCCTGCGTCGTTGCGGTGCAGATGCGCCCGCACCGGCCGATATCCCGGAGCACCAGACCTATAACTGTGCAAAGCGGGGGAGACGCCGGATGGGGCGGGACGAATCGCCGGACGAAGGGTTGCTGGAACAAGGCGGCTGCGAAATCGAGGCGCTGCGCGGCGAGCTGGAGGCCCTGGCGCGGGGCGAGCCGGCCGCGGCGGGCGATCCGCTGCCGGCGCCGCTGGCCGAACGCCTGCGACGCCTGGAAGCCGACAGCCGGCTCGCCGGCCACATCGCCGCGCTGCTGGCCGCCTGCGACCTCGCTTTCACCGTGCCGGCGGAAGCGCAGGATTCGCCCGCGGCCGCGCGGCTGCACGGCGGTTTCGGCAACCTGTCGGAAGCGATCCGCCAAGCGGTGGGCCTGGCCACCGCCGTTTCCGCGGCGGTGCCGGAGATCGCCGCCCAGAACAACGAGCTCGCCGGCCAGTCGCAGCGCCAGGCCGACGCCGTGGCCAAGCTCGGCGAGCGCGCCGCCAGCCTGCTGCAGGCGCTGGCGGCGGCGCGCCAGGAGCTGCAGGAGCTGACCGGGCTGGCGTCGGAGGCCGAGCAGCGCGCCGCGCTGGCGCGCGAGTCGGCGGCCGCGCTGGCGCAGGTCATGGGCGAGGTGCGGGCGCGGGCGGCCAGCGTCAACCAGGTCATCGAGGTGGTGGACGAAGTGGCGCTCCACACCAACGTGCTGTCGATCAACGCGGCCATCGAGGCGGCCCACGCCGGCGCGCTGGGCCGCGGCTTCGCCGTCGTCGCCAGGGAGGTGCGCGACCTCGCCGGGCGGGCGGCGCTCGCCGCCAAGGACGCGCGCGGCTTCATCGCGCAGACCCAGCGCTCGGCGGAGGACGGCGGCCGCACCGCCGAGCGCGCCGGCACCGCGCTGCGCGAGCTCGGCACGCTGGTCGAACGCACCGGCTCGGCGGTACGGCGCGTGGCCGAGTCCATGGGCGCGCAGACCCGCGAGGTGGAAGCGATCGACGGCGTGCTCGGCGAAGTTGCCGAGCTGAGTCGCTCCAACCTGGAGCGCGCCGGGGCGATCAGCGCCCGCACCGACGGGCTCAAGCACGACGCCGAAATGCTCGGCGACTGCGTCAAGCTGTTCCGCCTGCCGGACAATCCGCTGGCCGAGCCGCGCCATGCCGCCGCGCGGGAGGCGGCGGCGCTCGCCGCCGAGGCCGTCGGCGGCGCGCTGGCCGTGGCGCTGGAGCGCGGGCAGATCACCGACGACGAACTGTTTTCGCGCGATTACACGCCGATCCAGGGCACCGATCCGCCCAAGCACCGCACCGCCTTCGACGCGCTGTGCGACGCGCTGCTGACGCCGATCCAGGAGCCGGTGGTGGCGCGCAATCCGTGGATGGTGTTCGCCATCTGCGCCAACCGCGACGGCTACGTGCCCACCCACAACCAGCGCTTCTCGCGGCCGCTGACCGGCGACCGCGGCAAGGATCTGGTTGGCAACCGCACCAAGCGCATCTTCGGCGACCGCGTCGGCCGCACCGTGGGCTCGCACA
>JADHNH010000103.1 GCA_016779605.1 Nevskia sp.
CTGTAAAGGAGATGATTGATGAAAACACTCGGAAAGTGCCTTCGGTTCTACATGCACGAAGAGTATCACTACGCGGGCAAACCATTGAGCGAATGGCTGGTGGAAACGGCCAAGTTGCTTAAGATTGGCGGGGCGGCCGATTTCCAGACGCAACGAGGGTTCGGTCGGCATGGAATTACGCACGAAGAGCACTTCGTGGGTCTTTCGGCAGACTACGCCCCGGTTGTCGTGGAGTTCTTTGTAACAGATGCCCAAGCGGAACAACTGCGGAGTATCGTGTCCCAAACAAACATTAACGTCTTTGTCGCAGAATGGCCCGCACAATTCGAGCAGCTTTCAAAGGCGCCATCCCAACCTTGAATTGGACGGGGCGAAACGTTGAGAATTAGCCTGGATGCCCGCATATGCTATACGGAGACCGCTACGGCATTTGGAGCACTTTATTTAATCATTAACGATACGTTAGGCTCACTCCTGTACTCTTTGGGAGTCAGGAAGGGCCATGCAAACGTATTCCCTGGATTTGCGAGACCGTGTGCTCAGAGCGCTGGAGCGAGGGGGTCCGACCGCGATCGCACGACGTTTCGAGGTCAGCCGACAGTGGGTTTACCAGGTAAGCACCCGATTCCAATCTGACGGAGCTCGTAGCGGTCTTCCCCGAGGGGGTTATCGGAAGTCACGCGTCGTCGACATGGAATCCACGGTGCGGGAATGGCTCAAGATAGGGCACCAGATGAACAAATGGGATTTGAGTCTGAGGTTTCCCCTCATTTTCGCACCCTCGTTTGGGCTTGAGGGAGTGGCGGACCAAGCAGACCGAAGGTGGCGGTGAAGTCGCCAGGCGACAGCCGCAACCGGAGCATGGTCAACGCCATCCAGCCCAGCGTGATGATGGACAGGCTGGCGGGCTGGGTAATGTTTGAGATCAAGTGCCGCTGCAGGCCAGCACGCTGCGCCGCCCAGCCGGCGACCCAGGCCAGAAACAAAGCCAAGGCATGAATCAGCAGCAGCGCGGCGATGCGCTCTGGCGTGCGCGTCTGCGAATCCTCGAAGGCGAAGCCGAACTGATGCGATTTGAGCGTGCGAAAGCTATGCTCGATGCGCATCCGGACACGATACAGATTGATGAGGTCCAATGCGGTCTTGTCGCACAATGAAGGCGAAGCCGCAATCAACCAGGGTTCGCGCTCCCGGGCAGCGTTCTTGCGGCTGAGCTTGCCACGCCGGACCGCGCCGGCCCGCGTAAGGTGGTGACGGCCTCTTGGTGGCTTACGATACAGCACCAGCCGGGAGTGGACGGGATTAGCGCGCGTGACAGGCAACTCGCCCAGATCGCGCGGTGTTGCCGTGGCGTAGGGGAAAAGCTTCTTGCAATGCCGCCAGTGGCCGTCGATCAGAATCATCGTCCGCCCGCGGATACGGCCGACCCAATGCCAGCCCAGCCGCTCCACTTCCTGGATCCAGGTGCTGCGGAATCCGGCATCGGCGACGATGATCGGGCACGCTGCTTCAGCCAGAAGCATCCGCAGCGTCAGCAGGAAGTCCCGTTGCACCCGGCGATTGTTTTGCAGGCGTAGCGGATGGATTTCCTCGTAGATCGGCAGGGCGAAGCCGTGCACCCACACCGAAGCACGCAACAGCAGCCAACGCCGGTCCGGCTTCAGATCCGACCAATCGACAATCAGGATCGGCTGCGGCTGCGCGCCGATCAGCAGATCACACAGCAGACGGTAGAACAGCAAACGTTCCTGCTGCAGGTGGCTGTTGCCCAACAGCCGGTCGACACGCTTGATGCGGTGACGCACCGAAGTGTCGCCGGGAAGACCCCGCCCCAGTGACGACAAGGTCAGCCGTCCGCCGGATAAAGCGCTGGCGACCATCGCAACCAGGCTGTTCAGTCGCTTGAGATGAATCGAGGGGATCGAACGGCGCCGCAGCTTTTGCAATACTGCGGTGGCGTGCATGGCATGGTCTCCGGTGACGAGTTGGCGCTCATCACCAGAGATACAAGCCGTGCCATGCACGCGCTTTCATGCACGGTTTTACCCCGAGGCTACGCGGTAAGGTGCTGATTGAAAAGAGTCTTCACCTGCGAATATGAGGGGAAAGCTCAGGATTTGAGTCTTAAAAGAAACCCTGCACGCCAGCGAGCAAGAAAGACCGGACGTGCACCGGTCACGGTGTGAGTGGCGGAACGAGCATTCCCGAATCGATCTTTCCGGGCTTGTGTTCCTGGATGAGACCGGACCAGACCTGCCTGACTGACACTGGACAGGTTTCGGTCGGTCAACGAGGTGCGCCGAAAGATCTCGCCTTGTGTGAGGGCGCTGCCGGCGTCCGGGCGGGCGTGCGCGGCGACCTCATGCGCGACGTGATGCCGGGTTTCCTGCACCGCAAATACGGAGAGCAGCAGCCCGGCAGCAACATAAACCACGCCCAGATAGAACGGCTCCGGTCTGAGTCCGTAGCGGGCCGCAACCCAGCCGGTGGTCAGCGCACTGCCCGCCACCGCGAAATAACCGGAAAACTCGTTGAGACCCATCGCCAGGCCCCGCTGTTTGGGCCCGACCAGATCGATCTTCATGATCACCGTAGTCGACCATGTCAGCCCCTGGCTCACGCCGAGCAAAATATTGGCGGCGACGACCCAATTCCAGTGCGGAGCCCACATCAAGGCAAATGGCACCGGTACCCCCACCAGCCAGCCCGCCACCAATACATGCTTGCGGCCGAAGCGATCGGACAGCCGCCCGGCGCCGTAGTTCGTCAGCGCCTAGGTGATGCCGAAGACCACGATGAACGATAGGATCGCCGCGCGTGCCGCGACGTGGAATTCCCGCTCGGCGATGGCCGGGAGAATGCTTCGCTCAAGACCGACCATCGCGCCGACGAAGGCGTTGACCAATAACGTCCTGCCGTGCAGCGCTACAATGCTGCCTGTGGCGAAGTCGCGACGCGTCGCGACGATGCCGTAGTAGCTCGCCGAAGCGGGGGCTGGCGCGCTGTCCGCCGCTGCCACAGAGCGCTGGGCCAGACGCAGTTCGTCCTACCCGATGACTGGGGCAAAACCCCGCCGCGAACGTAACCAATTTCCCAGGTCCAGCGAATAAATGGATGTAAGGTCCGCTGAAGCCGAACTCCGCCTCCTGATGGTGGCGGGGCTCGAAGGCAATGCGGCAGCGTACAAGGCGCTGCTGGCGCGCTTGAGCGGCTACCTGCGCTCGTACTTCAAGGGCAAGCTGGCGCGCATCGGTCTAGGGCCCGTGGAAGCGGAGGATTTGATGCAGGAAGTCTTGATGGCAATCCATACGCGCCGCAACACCTACGAGCGCTCGCAGCTCTTGACGCCTTGGGTTTACGGCATCGCGCGCTACAAGCTGCTGGACTACCTGCGACGGTCGAAGGCGTCCTTCCGCGACCTGCCGATCGACGAGGCGGAAGCCGTTCTCGCGGAAGACGACGCTGCAGAAGTGGAAAGCGGTCACGATCTGGAAAAACTCCTGGCGCGGGTATCACCGAAAATGCGCCAGGCGATTCAGTACGTGAAGCTGGACGGCTTGAGCGTCAGCGAAGCGGCAGCACGGTGCGGGATGTCCGAATCGGCCGTCAAAGTGTCGATCCACCGCGGTCTGAAGGCTCTGGCGCTCATGGTCAGCGACGGTAACGGCCGTGAAGACTGATCGCCTCATCGAAACGCTCAGCACCAACCTCGAACCGGTCGAGCGGGCCGGCCTGGCCAAGCCGGTGGCGCTCGCGCTTCTTGCCGGCGGGCTGCTGAGCCTGGCGGCGATGCTGGCTACCCTTGGTTTGAGCACCGACCATGCGGCTGCCATGGGCTTCCTGGGATTCAAGGTGCTCTTCGCCCTGGGGCTGGTAGCAACCGGAGCGCTGGTCTTGATCCGGTCCCTGCATCCCGGCCGCAGCACCCGACGACCGTTCATCGCGTTCCTGGCGCTGCTGCTCCTCGCCGGTCTGGTCTGCGCCGAGGCTTTCCTGGAAGGATCGCCAGCGCACTGGAGTGGGATCGTTTTCGATCCGCGCTGGACGACCTGCGTCTCCTGCATTCCGCTGTTCGCGATGGTTCCGTTCGCTGCCTTGACTTGGGCGCTGCGCAAAGGCGCCCCCACGAACTTGCGACGCACCGGTGCGATGGCAGGACTGGTCGCGGGGCTAATCGGAGCGGCGGTGTACGCGCTGCATTGCCCGGCCGATTCCCTGCTGTTCATCGCGGTCTGGTACAGCGCGGCCATTGGGTTCTGCGCCTTGGTCGGGGCATTGGCCGGGCCGCGGACTCTGCGGTGGTGAACGCCCTGGGGCGCGTGCCCGGGCGGATCAGTCCGGGGAACGCGAAACCGGTACCGCAACCGATCCCGCCGCGGCGGTGGAAGACGACGCGCGGCACTTGTTGAGCGCCAAGGTCGGCGGGTCATTCGAGAGGGTGAAAGGCGCCAGCCGCGTGAGCACGCTCATGCCCAGAATCGGGCGCGTATCGGCGGGAAAGACCGCCGCCTCAACGTCGTGAATCCAGCACGCATCGCCGATCCGCAACGCGGTCAGGCGATAGACCGGGATGGTCCGGTGAGTGCCGTCTGCCATCATGCCCTCGATGTCGTGGACGTACTCGGCGGTGCCGTGCGCTTTCAGCTCCTTCAGCAGAACTTCGTTGAGCACCATGAAGCTCGATCCGGTGTCCACCAGCAGGGGAAGCGCCCCGTCGTGGCCATCCAGGCTCGCGCTGACGTAAAACGTCCCCGCGGGCTGCTTCTGCATGGAGACCAGCGCGGCGAACTCGGACGAAGACTCGTCCGCCCACACGGTTGTAGCCAGGCAGGCTGCAGCGAACCCGACGCATGAGATGAATCGAAACAAGTGCTGCTTCCTCTGTATCTGTAGCTGTAGAAAACCAAGCAATCGATGCGCCAGCGGCTATCCCTTTGATTGTGCGTCGATTAACCCCGGCACCCAAACCCAAGCGCTCTTATTTGGTGCATTGTGCGCCGGGCCGGTGCGTCCATCTGGCTGCAGCCGCTTGCTGGCTTGATGTAACCGATGGCTAGTCCGCTACGAACTAAGGGGTACAGGCACCCGAGCATCGGCGCCTCCCACAAGCGCATCTAGGCAGGTACACAGTGCTGATCCGGCGTCTCATCGCAGCGTTCTTGGTTCTGGCAAGCCTCTCGGGCCAGGCCTACGCTGGGTGTATCTGCCCGATGGCGTTCGGCAGCGCACCGCCACCCGATTGTTGCCAGCCGGCGGCGCACACCAGCGACTGCACGCAGAGCGGAAACCTCTCGAGTTGCGGCGTGCAGGCATCCGCCGGCAGCGCGTTGCTGGTGGGCGGCGGGAAATCCGATCACCTCAAGTCCTTCGCGCATCAGCCATTCGATCCGCCGGTCATCGCCACCGGCGACTTCCGCTTCGTGCCGGCGGTTTTTGCTTCAGCGAGCCCTCTCAGGCGCGAGCTGAGCCGTCCGCACCACGCACTTCCGCTGTACCTCGAAACGGCGCGTCTGCGCTTGTAGGTCGATGGTCCACGACTCCCCGACCCGAGTCGCTGAACCTGCTGTGCCTTGGCCGCCCGCCGGCCATTCCGACCATCGAATTCATTGAGGTACTCCCCATGTCCAAGCACCATTCCACGCGGCGTACTTTCGCCGCCACCGTTCTGATCCTCGGCTCAGCCCTCACGCTGTCGGCCTACGCGGACGGCGCTGCCCGCAGCAACGCCTTCACCGCAGTGATGGCCGTGAAGGATCCGTCGCACTACGGCCCGCATCTGCCCGCGGCCGACGAGCCCTCCCGCTACGTGTCGCCGACTCCGGGCTCGCCCGCCGCGATCTGGGCCTCCAAGGACCCGTCGCGTTTCGGCCCGCATTTGGCCGCGGCTGAGACCAAGCCGGCAGCGGGTTCGGCGTCCTTTGCGGCGTTTGAATCGGTCCAGGCGAGCCAGCCCGCACCGCGCCCGGGATCGTGGCAGGCGATCGTCCTCGCCAAAGACCCGATGTACTTCAAGCGCGGTACGGCGTCCGCCACGCCGCACAACTGACCGCGCTGCGAATCGTGGGCGCGGGCGACCTGGCTGTCGCCTGCGTCCACGGACGTACGTCGGGGAACCTTGGGAAGCGCATAACCTCTTTGGACCGTTTCGGAGTTGATCTTGGCGATCATGCTCGGCGCGGGGGCGCGGTGCGCAGCAAAATCCCGAAGTAAGTCGTGTCGCGACTCGCCGGCGTTTGCCGGGCCCGACACCGCACGTTCCAGCATCCGCTTTTTTTAAGTGTTCCAGCGTGGAGACATGCCGTGCCGATGCCTCGTCTCAGCTATTGCATCTTCGCCTTTGGGCTGGCGCCAGCCGTTGTCCTGGCCGGCCCCGCCGAACTGATCGCTCCGCCCGATCCCGGGCATCAACACCCCTTCGACGTGGTGGGTTCCGGTACCCCGCTATCGATCGAGGATGCGGTCCAGCTCGCCTTGACCGATCAGCCAATACTGCGCAGCCGGGAAGCGGCCATCGACGCCGAGGAGCAGCTGGCGGTGTCCGCAGCGCAGCTTCCCGATCCGAAGATCATGGCCGGCCTCAAGGATCTGCCGGTGGACCGCGGCGAAGCCTTCAGCGTCCGCGACGACAACTTCACCACGTTCTCCGTGGGCTTGAGCCAGGACTTCCCGCGCGGCGACAAGCGCCGGCTCAAGGGCGAGCGCAAGCGCCTGGAAGCGGCGACCGATCGCATCGGACTGGACAACGACCGCCGCACCGTGAGCCGCGAAGCCGGGCTCGCCTGGCTGGACGTCTACGAAAGCGAGCAGGCGCTGAACCTGACCCAACAGCTCGCCAGCGAGTCCGCCCTGCAGGTGCAGGCCCTGGAAAGCGGCTACCGCAGCGGCCGCGCGGCACAGGCCGACTGGCTGGCCGCCAAGGTCGAGGCCGAACTGGTCCAAGACAAGGAACAGGACTGGCAGCACCACGTCGAGCGCCTACGTGCGGCGCTGTCGCGCTGGATCGGCGACGCGGCGCATCGCCCACTGGCGACCGATTTGTCTTCGCTGCCACCACCGACGGATTTTTCCCAACTGGCCGCCGAGGTGGACCGACACCCGATCGTCGTCGGCTTGCAGAAGCAGGTGGAAACGTCGGAAACCGACGTCAAGCTCGCCCGGCAGGCGTACAAGTCCGACTTTTCCGTGGAGGGCTATTTCGGCTACCGGCCCGCCTACGCCGACTTCGTCGGCGTGCAGGTGACGATGGACCTGCCGTTGTTCACTGCCAAGCGCCAGGATCGCGACCTGGCCGCCGCCCTGCGGCAGTCCGATGCGGTCCAGGACCGCAAGGCCGACGCCCTGCGCGAGTTGCATGCCCAGGCCACCGAGGATTACATCGACTGGCACCACGCTAGCGAACGCGTTGCCAACTTCGACCGCGACATCATTCCCGAGGCGCAACGGCGCGTGGCCGCAGCGCAAGGCGCTTACGCCGCCGGCCGCGGCAGCCTCGACGCGGTGCTGATGGCCCGGCGCAGTCTGCTCGACACCCAACTGCAACGCCTGGCCCTGGCCGTGGACGCAGCACGGGCCCAAGTCCGCCTCCAATACTTCACTTCAGGAAACTGATGATGCGCACCTCCAGACTGCTGCTGGCCAGCCTGCTCGCCGGCCTGATCGTGCTGGCCTTCGTCCTGGGACGCCGGTTCGACCATCCCCGGGCGGCGGATACCGCACCTGCCCCGGCCGGTGCTTCGGTCCAAAACGGCAAGCCCTTGTACTGGTACGACCCGATGTATCCCAATCAGCATTTCGACCACCCCGGCAAATCGCCCTTCATGGACATGCAGCTGGTGGCAAGAATGCCGGATGAAGAAACGCCCGGCGGCGCCGCGGCTCCCGGTACCGTCGCCATCGATCCTCGCGTCGTGCAAAACCTCGGTGTGCGCCTGGCGCCCGTGGAGCGTGGGCAGTTCGCGCGCATGGTGGATGCCGTCGGCCTAGTCGCGGTCGATGAGCATCGCATCCAGGCGGTGCAGGTGCGCGCCGCCGGCTGGGTCGAACAGCTCGCCGTGCGCGCCGCGGGAGACCCGGTCCGGCGCGGGCAGCTGCTGGCCGGTGTGTATTCGCCGGACCTGCTCGCCGCGCAGCAGGAATACTTGATCGCCTTGGGCTCGAATGACACGGGTCTGGTCCGCGCCGCCCGCGAGCGGCTGGCGCTGTTCGGCCTGTCCGACGGCCAGATCGCCCACATCGAGAAAACCCGCCAGACCGAGCGCCGGGTGAGCTACTACGCACCCTTTGACGGCTACGTGATGGAGCTGGGCGCGCGCCAGGGCGCCGCGGTGCAACCCGAGACGATGCTGTTCCAGCTGGCGGACCTGGGTACGGTGTGGGTCAACGCCGAGGTTCCGGAAAACCAGGCCGCCTGGATCAAGCCGGGGGACAAGGCGCAGGCGGAAGTGCCGGCGATGCCCGGCGTGCACTTCGATGGCCAGGTGGACTATGTCTATCCGGAGCTGGCGCTGGCGACCCGCACCCTCAAGTTGCGCGTGGTGATCGGGAACGCGGCCCAACGTCTTCGTCCGGGCATGTTTGCCGCGGTGCATCTCGCGGGCACGCCGCGCGAGCAGGTGCTGATGGTGCCGACCGAAGCCGTTATCAAGACCGGCCAGCGCAGCGTGGTGATCGTCGCCGACCATGCCAGCCACTTCCGTCCTGCCCTCGTGCGGGTGGGCTCCGAATACCAGGGCAAGTCCGAAATCATCGAGGGTTTGAACGAGGGCCAGCAGGTGGTGGCCTCCGGACAGTTCCTGATCGACTCCGAGGCCAACCTGCGCGGCGCCTTCGACAACCTAGTCGGCGGCGGTGAAGTCAAAACCCAGGCACCGGACCAGAACCTGATGCCGGCGCCCGGAGCGGCGAAATGATCGCCCGCCTGATCAACTGGTCGATCCACAACCGTTTCCTGGTGCTGATGGGCACCGCCCTGCTCAGCGTCTGGGGGGTGCACGCCACGCTCAGCACCCCGCTCGACGCCATCCCGGATCTGTCCGATACCCAGGTCATCATTCGCACCGAGTTCCCCGGCCAGGCACCGCAGGTAGTGGAGGACCAGGTGACCTATCCGCTCACCACCACCATGCTGTCTGTGCCGGGCGCGCGCACCGTGCGCGGCTACTCGTTCTTCGGCGACTCCTACGTTTACATCATCTTCGACGACAAGACCGACCTGTACTGGGCGCGCTCACGGGTGCTGGAGTATCTCAACCAGGTCACCGGACGCCTGCCGCCCACGGCCAAGCCCACGCTGGGGCCGGACGGAACCGGCGTCGGCTGGATTTACGAATACGCCCTGGTCGACCACGGCGGGCACTACGACATTTCGCAGCTGCGCGCCCTGCAGGACTGGTTTCTCAAGTACGAGCTGAAAAGCGTGCCCGATGTGGCTGAAGTTGCGAGTGTCGGCGGTCTGGTCCGGCAATACCAGGTAGTGCTGGACCCCGACCGGATGCGGGCGCTCGGGGTCCCGATCAACCGGGTGGTTCAGGCGCTCAAGGATTCCAATAATGAGACCGGCGGCTCGGTGCTGGAACTGGGCGAAGCCGAGTATGCCGTGCGCGCCACCGGCTACCTGAAGAGCCTGGACGACTTCCGCTCGGTGCCGGTTGGTTTGGGCGCCGGCGGTACACCAGTGCTGCTGGGCGACGTGGCCCGTGTGCAGGTCGGCCCCGAGATCCGCCGCGGCATCTCGGAGCTGGACGGCCAAGGCGAGGCGGTCGGCGGCGTGATCGTGATGCGCGCCGGCAAGAACGCCCTGGAAACCATCAACGCGGTGAAAGCCAAGATCGCGTCCCTGCAACAAGGCTTGCCCAAAGGCGTGGAAATCGTCCCGACCTACGACCGCTCCGAACTGATCCACAAGTCCATCGCCACGCTGCGCGACCGGCTGATCGAGGAATTCATCGTCGTCACCCTGGTGTGCGCCCTGTTCCTCTTCCATCTGCGCTCGGCCTTCGTCGCCATCGTCAGCCTGCCGCTGGGCGTGCTGGCGGCTTTCAGCGTGATGAACTGGCAGGGGGTCAACGCCAACATCATGTCGCTGGGCGGCATCGCCATCGCCATCGGCGCCATGGTCGACGCCGCGGTGGTGATGATCGAGAACGCGCACAAGCACGTCGAAGCCTGGAACCACGACCACCCGGGGCGCAAACCCAGCCGCACGGAGCAGCTGACGATCATCGCCGAGTCGGCCGGGGAAGTCGGGCCGGCGCTGTTCTTCAGCCTGCTGATCATCACCCTGAGCTTCCTGCCGGTTTTCACGCTGGAGGCTCAGGAAGGCAAGCTGTTCGGGCCGCTGGCGTTCACGAAGACCTATTCGATGGCAGCGGCGGCCGGTCTGTCGGTGACGCTGATCCCGGTGCTGATGTTCTATTTCATCCGCGGGCACATTCCGGATGAGCGTAAGAACCCCATCAACCGCTTCCTGATCGCGCTGTACCATCCGCTGCTGGCGGCGGTTCTCCGCTACCCCTGGGTGACCTTGGGGGTCGCCGCATTGGCGCTGCTGTTTACGGTGGTCCCGATCGCCAATCTCGGCAGCGAGTTCATGCCCCCGCTGGTGGAGGGTGATCTGCTCTATATGCCTTCGGCCTTGCCCGGTCTCTCCGCCGACAAGGCGACGCAGTTGTTGCAGCAGACGGACAAGATGCTGATGCAGTTTCCGGAGGTCAAGCGGGTGTTTGGCAAGGTTGGCCGGGGGGAGACGGCCACCGATCCGGCCGGGCTGGAAATGTTCGAGACCACTATCGAGTTCAAGCCGCAGTCCGAATGGCCCAGCCACCTGAGCCAGGACGAGTTGATCAACAAGATGAACACGGCGCTCAACATCCCCGGGCTGGCCAACCTCTGGGTGCAGCCCATCCGCAACCGCATCGACATGCTCTCCACCGGGATCAAGAGTCCTGTGGGTGTGAAAATCGCCGGGCCGGACCTGAAGGTGATCGAGCGCATCGGCGAGCAGGTCGAGACAACCCTGAAAAACGTACCCGGCACGCGCTCCGCCTATGCCGAGCGGGTCCAGGGCGGGCGCTACGTGGAGGTGCACATCGATCGGGTGCGCGCGGCGCGCCTGGGGCTTAGCCTGGCCGATGTGCAGCAGGTGGTGGCGCTGGCCATCGGCGGCGAGAACGTCGGCGAAACGGTGGAGGGCTTGCAGCGCTTTCCCATCAACGTCCGCTACCCGCGGGAGCTGCGCGATTCCGTGGACAAGCTGCGCACCCTGCCGATTGTCACGGAAGGCGGTATGACCACGACGCTCGGCGCGGTCTCGGACATTGTCGTCACCGATGGCCCCCCGCAGCTGCGCAGCGAAAACGCACGCCTCAACGGCTGGGTCTACGTCGATATCACCGGCCGCGACCTGGGCTCTTACGTGCGGGACGCGCAGCAAGCCGTACAGCAGCATGTCGAGCTACCGGCGGGCTACTCCATCGCGTGGTCGGGGCAGTTCGAGTACCTGGAGCGGGCGGCGAAGAAACTGGAACTGGTAATCCCCTTCACGCTGGCCATCATCTTCGTGCTGCTGTACCTGACGTTCCGCAGCTTTGGCAGCGCGGCACTGATCATGGGCACGCTGCCGTTCGCACTGGTCGGCGGGCTGTGGCTGCTGTACCTGCTGGGCTACAACTTCTCGATCGCCTCGGCCGTGGGCTTCATTGCGCTGGCGGGGGTAGCGGCGGAGTTCGGGGTGGTGATGCTGATCTACCTGGACAACGCCATCCGCAAGCGCCAGGAGGAGCGGCGCTTCAACACGGAACAGGACCTGGTCGAAGCCATCGCGGAGGGTGCCGTGCTGCGCGTGCGGCCCAAGGCCATGACAGTGGCGGTAATCGTCGCCGGCCTGCTGCCGATCATGTTTGGCGGCGGCACCGGGTCCGAGGTGATGCGGCGCATCGCTGCGCCGATGGTCGGCGGCATGATCACCGCGCCGATGCTGTCGATGATCGTGCTGCCGGTGGCCTACCTGCTGCTGCATCGGAGGACGTTGAAGAGCTGAGCTGTACCGAACGATCGTTTTGCATATCCCTGTCCGGATGGGCTCGTGAGGCTCACGGCGACAACACCCGCACCGCCAAGGTGGTTGGCGACAGCCCGACAGGGCCTGTACGCGACCGATTGCCGCTGAAAGGCGGCTGCGCGTTAACATGCCTCTATGATTGCCCGAACCTCGATCCTCGCCGCGCTGGCCGCCGCCCTGCTGTTCGGCGGCAGCACGCCGTTCGCCAAGCTGCTGCTGGGCGACGTGTCGCCGATCCTGCTCGCGGGCCTGCTCTACCTTGGCAGCGGGATCGGGCTGTGGACTGCCCGCCTGGTCCGAGACCGGGGTTTTGCCGCGGTGAACCTGCCGCGGAACGAGTGGCCGTGGTTGCTGGGAGCGATCGCTTCGGGTGGCGTGCTCGGGCCGGTGCTGCTGATGCTCGGGCTGACACGGACTTCCGCGGGCAGTGCCTCGCTGCTGCTCAACCTGGAAGCCGTGTTCACGGCCCTGATGGCCTGGATTGTGTTTCGCGAGAACGCGGACCAGCGCATCGTGCTTGGCATGGCGCTGATCGTCGCCGGCGGCGCCGTCCTGGCCTGGCCGCAGGATGGCGCGGGCCGCAGCGGGCTGTTGGGCGAACTGGCCATTGCCGGTGCCTGTTTGTGCTGGGCGCTGGACAACAACCTGACGCGGAAGATCTCGGCCTCGGACGCGGTGTTTATCGCCGGGACCAAAGGGCTGGTCGCCGGCGTTACAAACTGCGCGCTGGCCTTGGGCCTGGGCGCGAAGCTGCCCGGGGCAGCCGTCCTGACGGGAGCGATGATAGTTGGTCTGGCAGGCTACGGGATCAGCCTGGTGTTGTTCGTGCTGGCACTGCGCGAACTGGGCTCCGCCCGTACCGGCGCTTATTTCTCGACTGCGCCGTTCATGGGGGCGGTAATTGCCGTCTTGGGTTTCCACGAACCGACCACGGTGCTGTTTTGGCTGGCGGCCGCGCTCATTGCAGGAGGCGTCTGGCTGCATCTGACCGAGCGCCACGAGCATATGCACATGCACGAGGAGATGGTGCACAGCCATTCGCACACCCACGATGAACACCACCGGCACGAGCACGATTTCGCCTGGGATGGAAGCGAGCCGCATTCGCATGAGCATCGGCATGAGCCGCTGACACATTGGCACGTGCATTTTCCGGATGTGCATCATCGGCACGCGCCAGACGCCCGGCGTTTCCGCTGTGTTTCTCAAAAAATTAGGGGGGCCAAGCGGCCTTTCGTAATGTCGCCGTGGAAAAAACTTCCTATATGCGAAATGCATCACATTTGTAGCTCCACAAATCGCGCAGCCTGCTTGAGAAGCGCGCTATAAGCGCATGAACATAAAAGCTTTGATAAATAACAACACGCAGCATCGGACAGGGACAAGTGATGGTTCTCCAATCGACGGAATACGTCACCGTAGGGAAATTTGCGCGCGGCCGTCTGAACCGCCTTAAGCCAAATCGCCCTCCCGGCAACAGCGCCGGTTAAAACAATGCGGGTCGTAATGTCTCGGGAATTCCCCGCGGCAAGTGGCTCCTTTGCCATGTTGCAGCCGGTGACCGCATCCCGCTTCATTCGGGATGTCGGTGCCTCACACGGCACTCCGCGGAATTCTGCGCTGGCGTGTTGGAATTTCCGGTTCAAATCTTTCCAATCTTCGCCAAAGATCGCCCGCATCGCCGGTTCCCTCCGGCCCTCGACGAGACGTGATCCCGATGACGATGGTCAGCACTCCCCCGCAGCTGCTCACCCAGGAGCAGGTTGCCCAACGTCTGGGCGTCAAGCCTGCCACCCTGCAGATCTGGCGCGTCACCGGGCGCTACCGGCTGCCCTTCGTGAAATGCGGTCGGCTGGTGCGCTACCGGGAGGAGGACGTTTGCGCCTTTATCGAAAACCGCACCCGCGAGCACACCAGCTCGGACGCGCCGCCGCCCGTGCGCCGGATCAATGAACGGAAGAACAGCCATGGCTGAGGACGCCCACCGAAACCTGATCGTTACCATCTGCAGCAGCAAAGGCGGCGTCGGCAAAACCACGCTCGCCGCCAATCTCGGCGGGCTGCTCGCCGACCTCGGCCAGCGCGTCCTGCTGGTCGATGCCGACATCCAGCCGACGCTGTCGAGCTATTTCGAACTGGAGCATCTGGCCGAGCGTGGCCTGACTGCGCTGATGTACGACGGCGACGTCGACAGCTGCGTCAGCCGCACCCGCGCCGGCTGCGACATCGTCCTGTCCGACGACCCGGTCGGCCGCCTGCGGGACTGGATTCTGCACACGCCTGACGGCCGCGTCCGATTAAGGCACTTGCTGGAGCAACTCGACTTCTACGATTTCATCATCGTCGACACACAGGGCGCCGTCGGTCCGCTTCAGGACGCAGCGGTCTGCGCCGCGCAGGTGCTGCTCTCCCCGATCCCACCGGAAATCCTGTCGGCACGAGAGTTCGCGCGCGGCACACTCGGGATGTTGGAACGGCTTCGCCCCATGCAGTTTCTCGGCGCTCCGCTGGGACAGCTCTATGGGATCATCAACCGGATGGACCGGGCCGGCGAAGCCAGCCGCATCGCCGAAGAGCTGAAGCACGAAAGCTTCGCCCCCTCCCGCGGCAGCATCCGGATACTGGACACCGTCATCCCCGCATCCGTTGCCTACCGCGAAGCCGCCACGGCGCGGATGCCGATCCATCGTTACGAGCCGGCCCGGCGCGGACCGATGCCCAGCGGCCGGGTTGTGATGACCGCCCTGGTGCGGGAGCTTTTTCCGCACGTAATCGTCGACGGATTGCAGGCGGAAGTCCAGCACGGTGCGACATGAAGGCCCCGCCACATCTGCCGGCGAAACGCCGCCGCAGCGATCATCGCTTGGCGGACGGGCGCTGACCCAGAACGGCTTCAAAAAGCCATGACCGATATCTCATTGCCATGAGCGCGCCCAAGCCGTCCGACGCGCAACTGCGCTCGATGCTGACCATGAACCATTTTGGTTCCGACCCCGGACCCCTGGCCCCGTCCGACCCGCTCACCGCCCAGGGGATGAAGCTGTCTGTCGACCGGATCGACTTCTATGATCGCAATCCCCGCCATATGCGCAACGCGCACTACGA
>JADHNH010000104.1 GCA_016779605.1 Nevskia sp.
GCCGGCGCCTGCACCGCGGTCACCTGCAGCACGCCGGCGCCGGCGTTGGTGACCACCAGCGCCTGCGGCTGCAGCGGGCCGTTGACCGGGCCGGTGAGCGACAGCGCCCCCGGCGACACGCTCAGCACCGGCAGGCCGCCGGCGACGCCGTTGCCGGCAAGGCTGGCCGGCGCCGGCGCGGTGGCGTCGGACACCACCGCGAGGCTGGCGCTGCGCGCGCCGGCGGCGGTGGGCGCGAACACCACCGCGATGGTGCAGCTGCCCGCGCCGGACAGGGTGCCGCCCACCGTGCAGGTACCCGACGGGTCCAGCGCGAAGTCGGCCGCGTCGGCGCCGGCGATCTGGATCTGCCGGATCGCCGCCGCGGCGTTGCCGAGGTTGGACAGGGTGATCGACTGCGCGGCGCCGGGCGTGCCGACGGCGGTATCGGGGAAGCTCATGCCGGTGGCGCCGCTCCAGCCGAGCCGGGTGGCCGGCGCCTGCACGCCGGTGCCGGTAAGGGCCAGCGAATCCGGCGATGTGGCGGCGTTGGACAGCAGCGTCACGGTGCCGTTGAGCGGACCCACCGCCGAAGGCGTGAAGCGCAGGCTCAGCGTGCAGCTTGCGGCGGCCGCCAGGCTCGCCGGACAGTTGTGCGTGAGGTTGAATTCCGTCGGGCTGGCCGACAGGCCGGCGATGGCCAGTGCCGCCGAGCCGCTGTTGCTGAGCGTCACGGAGCGCACCGCCGAGGTGGTGCCGACCGCCTCGCTGCCCAGGTCCAGGCTGGCCGGGGCGAAGCTCACCGTCGGCGCGGCCGCCGGCGCGGCGGAGCCGCTCAGGCTGACGGCGACGCTACCGTTGCCGGCGTCCGAGGCGATGGTCAGCGTGGCGGTGCGCGTGCCGGAGGCGACGGTCGGCCTGAAGGTGACGTCGATCGCGCAACTGGCGCCGACCGCCAGGGTGCCGGCGGCGGCGCAGGTGGTGCCGGCGGCGACGGCGAAGTCCGCGGCGTCGGCGCCGCCGATGGAGACGCCGCTGAAGGTCAGCAGGGCCGAACCGCTGTTGCTCACCGTCAGCGTCTTGGCCGCGCTGGTGGTGTTGATGGATTGCGCCGGGAACGCCAGCGTCACCGCGTTGACCGACACCTGCGGCGTCGGCGCCGCGGTGCCGGTGCCGTCGAGCGCGGCCTGCGAGGCGCCGCCCGCGGCGTTGTGGGTGACCGTCAGCGTGGCGCTGCGCAGGCCCTGGGACGTGGGCGTGAACACGATCTGCACGACGCAGGAAGATCCCGCCGCCACGCTGCCGCCGGCCGCGCAGGTGCTGCCGGCGCCGACCGCGTATTCGGTGGCGGCAGCGCCGCCGAGGCTCACCGCGGCGAGCGCCAGCGGCGCGGTGCCGGTGTTGCTGAGCGTGAGCGTCTGCGGCGCCGAGGCGCTGCCGACGGTCTGCGAGAACGCCAGGCTGGCCGGGGCGAGCTGCGCCACCGGCGTGGCGGCGACGCCGGTGCCGGACAGCGCGACCGTCGACGAACCGGCGGCGTTGTCCGCCAGCGTCAGCGTGCCGCTGCGCGCGCCGGCCGCCTGCGGCTTGAACCTGAGCGTCACCGTGCACGAGCCGGTGGCGGCGGCCACCGGCGTGCCCACCGCGCAGGTGCCGCCGCTGACCGCGAAGTCGGCGCTGTTGGTGGCGATGGAGGTGAATTGCAGCGCGCCGCTGCCGGTATTGGTCACCGTGACGGTCTGCGCGGCACTCTGCTGGCCCAGCACGGTGGAGCCGAAGCTCAGCGCGACCGGGCTGACGCCGACCACCGGCGAAGCGGCGCTGCCGGTGCCGGACAGGCTCACGCTGCTCGGCGAGTTGGCGGCGTTGTCGGTGATGCTGAGCGAGGCGCTGCGCACGCCGGCGGCGCTGGGCTTGAACGCCACCAGGATGGTGCAGCTGGCGTTGACGGCGACGCTGCCGCCGGCGGCGCAGGTGCCGCCGGCGTGGGTGAACTCGGCGGTGCTGATGCCGATCCCGCTGATCGACAGCGCGGCCGCGCCGGTATTGGACAGCGTCACCGTCTGGCTGGCGCTGGTGGCGCCGACCGCGGTGGCGGCGAAGCTCAGCGTGGCCGGCGCCACCGCGGCGTTGGGCCCGTTGGCCGCCGCCGGGTTGCCGATGTAGGCGGCGATGTCGGCGATGTCGCTGGCGCTGAGCGCGCCCTGGAACATGCCCATGCCGCCCTTGTTGTTGGTGATCGCGTTCTGGATGACGGTGGGGTTGTTGGCGCCGCGCTGGACGTTGTTGTTGTTCTGCGTCGGGTCGGCGCCGTGGCAGGACGCGTTGGCGCAGGAAATGCCGCCGCCGCCCGGCGTGTTGTTGTACAGCGCCTTGCCGTTGGCCGGGCTGGCGGCCCAGGCTGCCGGAGCCGCGACCACTGCCGCGATGGCGGCCAGGAGCCCGATGCCGAGGCGCGCCGCAAGCCGCGCGGCGCACTGCGGCGGGCGGCGATGGTTCGTCGTCGAATAGTTGTTCAACACGGTCTGGCCTTCTGCAATCGAACGGGACGGCGCCGGCGCAAAGCTCAGGCGTCTATCGGAAAACGGAAGCGCCGCGAAGTTATTCCCGGACTTCGCGCCGGCGGCGCAGTGACGCCGGAGCGACGGCCCGCATCCGGGGCCGCCAGGGGAATGCCGCCTGGAATCAGAGCCGCGCCGGCAGCGCGCCCAGCCAGGGCAAGGCCAGCAGCCACAGCGCGTTCATGGCGGCGTGCGCGGCGATGCACGGCCACAGGCGCCGCGTGCGCTGGTACAGCCAGCCCAGGGCGAGTGCCGCGGGCAGCACCGCGGCGGCCAGCGCCCAGGAGCGGACGATGCCGTGCGCCAGCGCGAACAGCAGCGCCGTCGACAGGTTGGCCGCCGCCGGCCAGCGCGCACGGCCGCGCAACGCGCCGTGCGCATCAGCCAGGCGCAGCAGGGCTTCCTGCACGCCGCCGCGGAAGACGATTTCCTCGAGCAACGCCGCCGCCAGCAACGCGGCCAGCAAGGGATGGGCAGGGAGTGCGCCGTTCATGTGCAGCGCTCACCGCAGCGCCCGCCGGCGGGCGCGCGACGCGGATGTCAGCGCCAGCCCTTGGCGAGCCGCTGCCGCTCTTCGGCCGGCGACAGTGGCTGCGCGAGTCCGAGCAGCGGCGCCAGCTCGCCGCCGCCGGATGCCGGCAGGTAGCCGTCGCCCGCCTCTGCCGCCGCCGGCGCCGCCGGTTCGGCCAGGGCGCGCAGCAGCCAGCGGCCGCCGCCGCGGCAGACCACGCCGCGCAGGCTGCGGTCGCCGGCGCCGGCCGCGGCGGTGAGCTCGAACTCGCGGCAGACGCTGCCGTGCGCGTCGTAGCTCGCCAGCGGCAGGACGCCGACCGTATGCAGGCCGACGCGCACCTGTGCCACCTCGCCGCTGGGGAGCCGGTCCAGGGCGGCGGTCAGCGGCGCCGGCAGCGCCGCAGCCGCGGCCATCAGGGTGCCGGGGACGGCGGGCTCGCCGCGCCCGGGGCCGAGCCGCCAGCCCGCCGCTAGCGCCAGCACCAGCGCCACCGACGCCGCCAATGCCTGCGCCCACATCCGGCTGCGCGGCCTGTGCCGCGGCCCCGCGAGTAGGTGCCGGCCCTGGCGGCCGGGCACCGGCGCGCCGAGCGCGGCGACGGCGTCCTGCAGGTTCTGCGGCACCGGCTGGTGCAGCACCGGCTCGAAGGCGCCGCGCAGCAGCCGCCCCGATGCGCGGAACATCTCGATGCGCGCGGCGACGGCGGGATCGCGCGCCGCGGCGTCCCGCACCTCCGCGGCTTCGGCGCCGGACAGCGCGCCGTCGGCATAGGCCATCAGGATCTCGTCGCTCGGGGTTTGCATATTCATGTCGTCGCCCAGCCGGCCGCGCCGGCGTCCGGCTGCAGCCGCCGCATCAGCTCGGCGCGCGCGCGCGCCAGCCGGCTCATCACCGTGCCCACCGGCACGCCCAGCACCGCCGCCGCCTCCTGGTAGGACAGCCCTTCGATCGGCACCAGGGCCAGCACCTCGCGCATCGATTCCGGCAGCTGCCGCATGATCCGCACGACCTGGTCCAGGGCCACGCCGGCCTCGACGCGCCGCGACCACTGGTGGTCCTCGACCAGCTCGAGCGCCTCGGAGCCTTCGTTGATGCCGCGGGCCGACGCGGCCCGGATCTCGTCGATGTGCAGATTCTGCATGATCGTGAACATCCAGCTATCCATCCGCGTGCCGGGCACCCACTTGTCGCGCGCCCGCCACGCACGCTCGCAGGCGGCTTGCACCAGGTCATCCGCCGCCGCCGGATCGCCCACCTTGGCCAGGGCAAAACGGCGCAACCGCGGCAAAAGTGCCGTCAGCTCGGTCTTGAAGTCCGTAGAACCCATCTCAAAAACTACTGCGCTTGCCACTTGGCGCGCCGGCGGTGCTCGTTCGGGCTTGGCGAAGCTTTGCTTCGCCCGAACCAGCCCTCACCCTCACATACTCCCTTGTATGCTCCGGTTCCTGCGCTCCGGCGGCGCGCCAATTGACTGCGCTCGCTACGTTTCTGAGATGGGTTCCGGTCATCGGCGGTGGCGTATGCTTTGCGGGCGGCTGACAGGAGAACGTGCGCCGGCGCAACTTATTCCCATGGACTTTAATCGGCGCCGTTCCGTTTGGCTGCTGGGGGCATCCTGGGGAAACGACTGATGAATGGCCGCAAAACTCTGCTGGTCCTGGCCGCGCTGCTGGCGCTCGGCGGCAACCTGCTGCGCCTGGCGCTGCCGGTAGCGGCCGTGGCGGCCCTGCTGGCGGCACCGGCGGGTACGTTCGCGCAGGGGGACGCCGCGGCCGAAGGCGAACGCGAGGCCAGCGAGCGGGAACAGGAGCGCGAGCGCGAATCGGACCGCGAAACCGATACCAGCGGCGAACAGGACAGCGACGCGGCGGACCTGCGCGGCGACGTCGGGCTCGACGTCGAACCCGACGTGGTGCTGGCCGTCGACCTCAGCGAACAGGCCCGCATCGGCGCCCGCAGGCTCGGTTTCCGCGTGGTGCAGGAGGATACGCTGCGTGGGCTCGGCTTCCGCCTGACGCAACTGTCCACGCCGGGCGGCATACCGCCGGCGCTGGCGGTGGAGCGCCTGCGCAAGGCCGATCCGAGCGGCCTGTACGACGTCAATCCGCGCTATTTCCAGGCCGGTGAAGCCGCCTGCGAGGGCATCCGCTGCGACGCCCAGAAGCTGATCGGCTGGCCGCAAGCCGGCTGCATGACGGCGGTGCGCCTGGGCATGGTCGACACCGCGGTGGCGGCGTCCATTCCCGCGCTGGCCGGCCGCGGCCTGCTGCAGCAGCATTTCGGCAACGCCGCGGCGCTGCCGGAGGCCGCGGAGCACGGCACCGAGGTGGCGACCATCCTGGTGGGCAACGCCGCGGCCGGTTTCGCCGGCCTGCTGCCCAAGGCGACGCTGCTGGCGGCCGACGTGTTCGACTTCAGCCGCGACCGCGGCGCGGCCACCAACGCCGCGGCGCTGGCGCGCGGCATGGACTGGGTGCTGACGCAGCAGTCCGACGCCATCAACATCTCCATCGCCGGGCCGGACAACCTGGTGCTGCACGAAACCGTGCGCCGCGTGGCGCAGCGCGGCGTGCCGCTGGTCGCCGCCGCCGGCAACCTGGGCCCGGACGGTCCGCCGCGCTTCCCGGCGGCATACCCGGAAGTGATCGCGGTCACGGCCGTGGACCGCGACCGCCAGGTCTACGCGCGCGCCAACCAGGGCGACTACATCGACCTGGCCGCACCGGGCGTGCACATCTGGTCGGCCGGCGCCGACGGCAGCGGCCGCTTCGTCGACGGCACTTCGTTCGCCGCCCCGTTCGTCGCCGCCGAGGCGGCCCTGATGCACGCCGCCGCCGCGCGGCGCACGCCGGCGGAATGGAAGGCTGCATTGCGCAAGTCGGCGCTGCCGATCGGCGCCGGCCAGCAGCCGCGCGTCTACGGCGCCGGCCTGCTGCAGTCCGCCGCCTGCGCAACAGCGGCGCCATAAGACGCGGCCGGACGAACCGCAGCGGGCCGCCGGCATGCGGGCACTCAGAAGCTGAGCTGGAACTGCATCTGGGCGATGGTGGCTGCGCGCGCGCTGCCGTCGGCCAGGTCGCGGTGCACCCGCTCGGCGCCGATGCTGATCCGCAGCGGATCGACCGGGTACCAGTTGAGTCCCAGGTTGACGATGCGGCCGCGGTCGCCGCCGCCGTCGCGCAGGTCGGTGGTGCTCCAGCGTGCCGCCAGCTCCCAGGCGCCGAAGCCGCCGAGCGTGACCGGCTCGTTGGGAGTGATGCCGCCGACGGTGCCGTAGCGCGTGGAGTAGCTGCGCCGTTCGCCGGTCAGCGACCAGGCGGCCTCGACGTACTCGCCATGCCAGGTCGGCCCGGCGTCGACGTGCGCCTGGATGTACTCGCCCAGCACCAGCACCGGCCCGAGCCGCGCCGCCGCTTCGCCGCCCAGCAGGCGGTAGTCGTCGGACTGCGGCAGCAGGGGCGAGTGCGGCGCCAGGCCCCTGGCCAGGGTGGTTTCGGCGCTGCCGACCAGCAGCACGCCGGAACCCTGCCGGGCCTGCCGCAGGCTGGCGCTGGCGCCGAGGTGCAGGAAGCCGGACTCGCCGCGCAGCGGCCGCCAGGTGCCGCGCAGGCTCAGCGCGTTCTCCGGGTACTTGCCGGAAAGCGAATAGCCGGCATCGCGGGTGAACGCACCGCCGGACACGCCCCAGCTGCCGGCGCGGTAGTTGAAACCGGCGCCGAAGCCGTAGTCCGGCCCCAGGAAGGTCGGCGACGGCCGCGCCACCAGCAGCGTGTCGGTCGAGCCGATCGACTCGCCGAGGCTGAACGGCTCGGGAAAGCGTCCCAGCTCGATCCGCACCGGCCAGCCGCGGTACTCGAGCCAGAAATCGCGCAGCGACGGCCGGTGCGCGAAGTTGCCGGCCGCCCGGAAGATCCAGTCGTCGTTCCAGCGCAGCCGCAGGCCGAGCCGAGCCCGCCGCAGTTTCGTCGGGCGCGCGCGCACGGTGCCCGGCGGATCGGCGTCGATGGCCTTGTAGAGGAGCGCGTCCTCGTCGACGCGGGCATAGGCCTGCACGTCGTAATGCCCGCCCTGCACGTCCCGCTCCAGCAGCACCGCCGCCTGCGCGCCGTGCGGCCACACGGCGGCAGCGAGCAGGCATGCCGCCGCGCACAGCGCAACCGCCTGGCGCACGCCGCCGGCAGCAGTGGCAGGAGATGCTCGACGCGCCTGAAGGGCGCACCCTGCGCTTGAATGCAGCACGCTGAGGCTCGCTCTATTGGATGGCATGATTTTCATGGCCGGGCGGCGAGCCCGATATGACCTGGATCAAGCGCCGCCGCCGCGGGCTGACTCACGGCGGCCGCGGCGGCATCCATCGGCGCCAATGATCCAGGTCAATGCGGGACAAATGCGGTTCTGAGTAGGCTTGGGTCAAACCCGCGGCCACGATCCGCGGGTTTTATTTACCAGGCGCGAGTGGTGGAGCAGCGTCGCTATGGATGCCAGGGTCGAGGAGCAAAGATCGTTGCTTGCCGACATCGTCGAGTCGTCCGGCAACGCGATTGTCGGCGTGTCGCTCGACGGCACCGTGCTGAGCTGGAATGCCGCGGCGTCCCGCCTGTACGGTTACACGCCGTCCGAAATGATCGGCCGGCCGGTCGACGTGCTGACGCCGGCCGGCGGGAAATTCGACGCCGCCGGCATCATCGAGTCGATCAAGCGCGGCGCGCCCGTGCTGTATGCCGAGACGGTGCGCCGGCGCAAGGACGGCTCGCTGGTGGAAGTGTCGATCAATGTCTCGCCGATCCGGGACGGCACCGGCGCCATCGTCGGCGCCGCTTCGATCACCAACGACCTCACCCAGCGCGACCGCCTGCAGCAGGCGCTGCAGGAAAGCGAGCTGCGCTTCCGCGCGCTGATCGAAGAGGCGACCGACGTCATCTTCGTGATGCAGCCCGACGGGCGCATGAGCTATGTCAGCCCGTCGATCAAGCGCGCCGCCGGCTACGCTCCGGAGGAGCTGGTCGGCCGCTCGTTCCTGGAGTTCATCCACCCCGAAGACGCCAAGGCGGCGCTGGGCTCGTTCCAGGAGCTGGTTCTCAGGCCCGAGGGCTCGGTGCAGTCGCAGGCGCGCTACCGGCACAAGGACGGCAGCTGGCGGCACGTGGAAGCGGTCGGCCGCAACCTGCTCGCCACGCCCGGCGTGAACGGGTTCGTGGTCAACCTGCGCGACGTCACCGAGCGCGTCCTGGCCGAGCAGGCGGAGCGCAAGAGCAGTGCGCGACTGTCGGCGCTGGTGGCGAATACGACCGACGTGGTGTCGCTGATCGCGCGGGACGGCACGGTCGAATACGTCAGCCCGGCACTCCTGCAGGTGGGCGGGTACCAGCCGGACGAAGTCAGCGGCGGGCAGTTCCTGGATTTCGTCCATCCCGACGACCGCCCGGTGGCGGCCCGTATCTTTGCCGGGTTCGGCGGCCAGGCCGGCCAGGCGTTCCGCGCGGTATGGCGCCTGCGCCACAAGGGCGGCTCCTGGCGCGTCGTCGAGGTCGTCGGCCGCGACTGCACCGACGTGCCGGGGGTCGGCGCGGTGATCGTCACCTGGCGCGACGTCACCGATCGGCGCCAGCAGGACCAGGCCCGGCGCGACGGCGACGCGATGCTGCGCGCGATCACGCGCTCGGCCAGGGATGCCATCGTCGTGATCGACCACGACGGCCGCGTGGCCTTCTGGAACGAGGGCGCCGCCGCGCTGTACGGCTACCAGGAAGCCGAAGCCCTGGGCCAGGAATTCGCGCGGATGATCCCGCCCGAGGACCGGCAGAGCTACCAGGACGACTTCCGCATCCTGCGCGAAGCCGGCAAGTCGCCCTTCACGACGCAATCGCACGAACTGCTCGCGCTGACCAGCCGCAACGAGAAGGTGCCGATCGAGCTGACGCTGACGCCGGTGCGCCTGCACGAGGACTGGAACGTGCTGCTGGTCGCGCGCGACATCGCGCAGCGCAAGCGCGCCGAGGCCGAAGAGGCGGCGCACGGCGAGGCGATCCGCCAGGCTCTCGAGGACTCCATCCAGGCGGTGGCGGCAACGCTGGAAGCGCGCGATCCCTATACCGCCGGCCACTCGCGGCGGGTGGCCGAGCTCAGCGGCATGATCGGCGCCCTGCTGGGCTTTTCCGAGGACCAGTTGCGCGGCCTGCGCCTGGCGGCGGGCATCCACGACATCGGCAAGATCGGCGTCCCCGCGGAAATCCTCAACAAGCCGGGCCAGCTTTCGGAAATCGAGCTCAGCCTGGTGAAGACGCACGCGCAGGCCGGCTACGAAATCCTGAAAAAAGTCCGCTTCCCCTGGCCGATCGCCGAGATCATCCTGCAGCACCACGAGCGCCTCGACGGCTCCGGCTATCCGCGCGGCCTCAAGGGCGAGCAGATCCTGCGGGAAGCGCGCATCCTGGCGGTTGCCGACGTGGTGGAAAGCATGATGCAGCACCGCCCCTACCGCGCCGCGCTGGGGCCGGAAGCCGCCCTCGCCGAAATCGCCGGCGGTCGCGGCACCAGGTTCGATGCGGATGTCGTCGACGCCTGCGTCAAGTTGTTCAAGGAACAGGACTACAAGTTCGCCGCTTGAGGCCGCACGCACGCCTACGAGGGCCGTGCCACACATTTGAAGGGAATCGTCGGGCCGCCGCCGGTGCAGGCCGGCGATCGGGCGGGCCGCGCCACGCAAGCCGGCGCAGGGCGCACTCCAGGCATAATCCACGTCCATCGGCGGCGGCGACCGACACTGCCTCCGGCAAAAGACTTCAGACGCGGTCACATAGGCGCAAAAAACCATGATCAAGGGGCTCGCGATCTTGCTGGCCGCAGTCATTCTCGGCCTTGCCGGCTTCACCTGGCTGAGCCTGCATTGGTCGTACTCCAAGGGCGAGCGCGCCGGCTACGTGCAGAAGCTCTCGAGGAAGGGCTGGGTGTGCAAGACCTGGGAAGGCGAAATGGCGATGGTGACCATGCCCGGAACGGTGGCGGAAAAATTCGACTTCACCGTGCGCGACGATGCCGTCGCCGCCCGGATCAACGACTCCGTCGGCAAGCGCGTGGCGCTGGTGTACGAGCAGCACAAGTGGGTACCCAGCTCGTGCTTCGGCGACACCGAGTATTTCATCACCGACGTGCGCGTGGCGGAGTGAGGCCGCCGGCGTATGCGGGCAGCACTCTGGCCTGCCGCCCGCGGCGTATCTTAAGATTCCACCTACAGCCGGCATCGTCGCGGCGCCGGTAAAATCGGTCCCCTTCGCCCGCTTCCCGTTGGCGCTTCCACTTCGTCTCAAGGAGATGTAATGAGCCTGCCCGCGTTCCTGCAGGGTCGACTGTCGCTGCCTGCGGTCGCCTCGCCGATGTTCATCGTCTCGAATCCAGACCTCGTCATCGCCCAGTGCAAGGCCGGCATCGTCGGCTCGTTTCCCGCGCTCAACGCGCGCCCGGCGCCGGCGCTCGAGGAGTGGCTGCAACGCATCACCGCCGAGCTCGCCGCCCACGACGCGGCCAACCCGGGCCGGCCGGCCGCACCCTTCGCGGTGAACCAGATCGTGCACAAGTCCAACGACCGGCTCGAGCAGGACATGGAGCTGTGCGTGAAGTACAAGGTGCCGATCATCATCACCTCGCTCGGTGCGCGCGAGGACGTCAACCAGGCGGCGCATTCCTACGGTGGACTGGTGCTGCACGACATCATCAACAACCGCTTCGCGCACAAGGCGATCGAGAAAGGCGCCGACGGCCTGATCGCGGTGGCGGCCGGCGCCGGCGGCCACGCCAGCACGCTGTCGCCGTTCGCGCTGATCCAGGAGCTGCGCGAGTGGTTCGACGGCCCGCTGCTGCTGTCCGGCGCCATCGGCACCGGCGGCGCGGTGCTGGCGGCGCTGGCGATGGGCGCGGACCTGGCCTATATCGGCTCGATCTTCATCGCCACCACCGAGGCCAACGCCTCGCCGGCCTACAAGGACTGCATCGTCGGGCACGGCGCCGAGGACATCGTCTACACCAACCTGTTCACCGGCGTGCTCGGCAACTACCTGCGGCCGAGCATCGTCGCCGCCGGCCTGGACCCGGACAAGCTGCCGACCGCCGATCCTTCCAAGATGAACTTCCAGTCCGGCGGCTCGTCGGCCGCCAAGGCCTGGCGCGACATCTGGGGCTGCGGCCAGGGCATCGGCGCGGTCAAGGCGGTGGTGCCGGTGGCGGAGGTGGTGGCGCGCCTGCGCCGCGAATATGCCGAGGCGCGCGCGCGCGTGCTGGCCGCATAAGGCGTCGCGGCGCGACCGGTTGCATAAAGCGGGCGCGCCGCGCACGCTGTGGATCCGGATCGCAGGCGATCCGCATAAACGGGCCCGGCGTGCACTGGCTTGTCCGCAGGGCCGACAGCATTCGACCGCGGAGGAGAAATCACATGCCAGATACAGGACACCTGACCCTGGGGCGGCTCGGCTACTCGATGGGTGCCGACGCGCCGGCCTACCCGCCGCCGCCCTACTACTACCGCAACGCGCGCTCGCTGTCCGTCACCTTCGAGACGGACCGCGAGGCGGTGCGCCAGGCGCTGCCGGCCGGGCTGGGCGTGACCGCCACGCCGACCGCGGACCTGTCGTTCTTCGAGTACCCGTTCACCACCCTGGGCAGCTACCGCGAGGCGATCCTGAGCCTGCTGGTGGAGCACCGCGGCCGGCAGATGCTGTACATCCAGCAGATCATGGTCGACGCCGAGCCGCCGCTGCTGGCCGGCCGCGAGATCTGGGGTTTCCCGAAGAAGCTGGCGGCCATCGAGTTCGGCGTGGATCGCGACATGTTCTACGGCACCATGGCGCGGCCGGCGAAGATCCGCCTGGCCAGCGCGGTGGTGCGGCCGGAGCGGCCGGCGGCGGTGATCGCGCCGCAGCCGCCGGTGGCGAGCCTGCGCCTGATCCCCGCCACCGAAGGCGCCGGGCATCGCCCGCTGTGCGCCGAGATCATCGAGACCCTGCCGGAAGTGAAGGTGCACGAGGCCTGGGAAGGCACCGGCTCGGCGTCGTTCCCGGAGCAGTCGGCGCTGGATCCCTGGAGCCGCTTCCCGGTGCGCCGCGTGATCGGCGCCA
Source organism: Nevskia sp. (assembly GCA_016779605.1). Lineage (GTDB taxonomy): Bacteria > Pseudomonadota > Gammaproteobacteria > Nevskiales > Nevskiaceae > Nevskia. Next base: position 12,162 of record JADHNH010000104.1, read on the forward strand.
CCACGCGCGTCTACGACATGCTGCTGCCCGGCGGCAAGGTGATCGAGCGCCTGGAGTGAGCCGTGGCGGCCCATCCCGCCAGCTTTCGGGATGGGCCGCGGCAGTGCTGCCGAATCGCTACCAGGGCAGCCGCTCGCCCAGGTGGAAAAAGCCGCCGGTGGGACCGTCGGCGCCGAGCGTGGCCATCTCCACGCTGGTGCGCGCGCCGTCTTCCACTTCCATGGTGGCTCCGGCGCCGCCCATGTCGGTCTTCACATAGCCGGGATGCACCGCGTTGACCTTGACCGGGGTGTCCTTGAATTCGTAGGCAAGCTGCACGGTCCAGGCGGTCAGCGCCGCCTTCGAGGCGCTGTAGGCCGGCACCTTGAAGTGGTAGATCGGCGAGTTGGGGTCGCTGTGCCAGCCGAGCGAGCCGAGCTGGCTGGAGACGTTGACGATGCGCGCCGCCGGCGCCTTCTTGAGCAGCGGCAGGAACGCCTGGGTGAGCGCGACCACCGCGAACAGGTTGGTCTCGAACGACTTGCGCCAGGCGTCGAGCGTCTGTTCGGAAGGCTTCTTGCCGAACTCCTCGCAGAACACGCCGGCGTTGTTGACCAGGATGTCCAGCTTGCCGTGCTTGCGCTCCACCTCGCCCACCGCCGCGGCGATGTCCTGCGCGCTGGTCACGTCGAGCTTGAGGCTCTCCGCCGGCAGGCCCTCCTTCTGCAGCTTCTGCGCCGCCGCCGCGCCGCGGGCCGCATCGCGGCTGCCGAGGATCACGTGGATGCCCTTGCGCGCCAGCTGCCGCGCCGTCTCCAGCCCGATGCCCTTGTTGGCGCCGGTGATGAGTGCCACTTTCCCGCTCATCGCTGCCTCCTTCGCAATGTGGGCCGCACGGCCCTTGTCGCGCGCTGCGGCCAGTTTATGAATTCGCCCCCGCGATATAGCACGGAACGCCTCAGCCGCGCAGGCTTTGCCACTCCATTTCGACGCTGCGCGCGCCGTCGGCCAGCCAGATCTGCCGTTCCTGGATCGTGCACTGCAGCTGCATGCTGCGCTGCGCCAGCGCGGCCAGCGGCGTGGCGCCGGTCACCGCGATGCGCCGCACCTCCAGGTTCTGCGCCCGCTCCAGCTTGGGCGCGGCAGCCTTCCACCATTGCGCGAACGCGGCGCCGAGGCCGTAGACCCACACCCGATCGGCGCGGCCGCAGGCCTTGAGCAGCGTGCGCTCGTCGGGCTGGCCCAGCTCGATCCACTCCTGCACCCGGCCGGTCAGGTCCTTGCGCCACAGGTCCGGCTCGTCGGAGTCGCTCAAGCCCCTGCCGAATTCCAGGTGCTCGTGGGCGTGCAGGGCGAACACCACCAGCCGCAGCATCATCCGCTCGTCGGTCTCGGAAGGATGCCGGGCAACAGTCAGCGCATGGTCGCCGTAGTAGTTGCGGTCCATGTCGGCGACCTGCAGCAGCGCCTTGTGGATGGTCGCCTTGAGGGCCATTGGGGAGAGCCGGCGCGCTCAGGAGGTCAGGTACAGGCCGCCGTTGATGCTGATCGCCTGCCCGGTGATGTAGGCATTGCGCGCCAGCAGCACGGCGGCGTCGGCGACTTCCTCGGGCCGGCCGAAGCGGCCCACCGGGATGAAGTCGGGCGTGACGCGCAGGCCCGCGCGCACCATGTCGGTTTCGATCAGCGCGGGCGAGATGGCGTTGGCGGTGATGCCTTCCTTGACCAGCTGCGAGGCATAGCCGTGCATCAGGCCGATCATGCCGGCCTTGGACGCGGCGTAGTGCGGGCCGACGACGCCGCCGATGTTGGCGGCGACCGAGGAGATGAAGATCAGGCGGCCCCAGCGCGCCCGCCGCATCGCCGGCAGCACCGCCGTGGTGACGAGGAATGCCGAGCGCAGGTTGACGGCGATGGCCTCGTCGAACAGCGCCAGGTCCACGCGGTCCAGCGGCCGCGGGCGCGCCACGCCGGCGTTGTTGACCAGGATGCCGACCTCGCCCAGCCGGGCGGCGACATCGCCCACCATGGCATCGACCTGCTCCGGCACCGACACGTCCGCGCCCACCGCGATGGCGCGGCGCCCGGCCTTCCCGACCAGGGCCACCACCTCGTCGGCCGCCGCGCGGTTTTCCTTGTAGTTCACCGCCACGTCCGCGCCGGCGGCCGCCAGGGCCAGGGCGATCTCGCGGCCGATGCCGCGGCTGCCCCCGGTGACCAGGGCAATCTTTCCGTGCAGGTCCATCGTTGTCCTCCCCTTGGCGTCCTTATCAACGATAACCGGCGGCTGGAAGGATGCACAAACCGCGGCGGCTATACTGGCCACGAATTCCCGGCGCAGGATCGAGCATGGAATACAGGCAGACTGTCCGTTCAACGTGGCCGTCCCTGGCGGGACCGCGCGGCAACCGGAACGCCCGGCCCGGCCGTCCTTGGCCGGGCGATCGGGGCCGCAGGCAATGACATCGAGTCATTGCCTAAATGCGCCCCCTCTCCCCCCTTTCACCGAGCAAACCGCCGCGCAGAAGGTGCGGCTGGCCGAGGACGCCTGGAACACGCGCGATCCCGACCGCGTGGTGCAGGTCTACACGCAGGACACCCGCTGGCGCAACCGCGCCGAGTTCCCGGAGGGGCGCGAGCAGGTGCGGCAGTTCCTGCGGCGCAAGTGGGACCGCGAGCTGGACTACCGCCTGGTCAAGGAGCTATGGGCCTGGCAGGGCAACCGCATCGCGGTGCGCTTCGCCTACGAATTCCACGACGACTCCGGCCAGTGGTATCGGAGCTACGGCAACGAGAACTGGGAGTTCAACGCGCAGGGCCTGATGACCCACCGCTACGCCTCCATCAACGACCTGCCGATCGCGCAGGCCGAGCGCAAGTTTTTCTGGCCGCTGGGCCGCCGCCCGGACGATCATCCGGGCCTGAGCGAATTGGGCCTGTAGGTCCCTCCGCGCCGCCCGTGCGGCGCGATCGGAGGTAGCATGGAAGGCGCCCGGGTCCACCTCGATGTG
>JADHNH010000006.1 GCA_016779605.1 Nevskia sp.
CTTCCAGCGCTCGCTTGACGGCCAGCTCTTTGAACTCGGCCGTATACTCCTGTTTCGGTATCTTCTTCATCTCGTCTTCCCTCAGGTCTCAATGATACGCATCGACCCTTGGAAGACGAAATTCGGGGGGCACCTCAAAGGTCCCGGCCCGACGCCCAATCTAAAAATTGCAAAAGACATCGCGCCAATCGACAATCCTGATGGCTTCAAGCAATGGATTGAGGACGCTATACGAAATTTCGCTGTGCCAGCGACGTTTTCCCGAGAGGTGTTAGCAATCCAAACATCGTATGGCCCCATCATTTCGGTATATGTGCCTCCGTGCCGCCACCTTGTTTCGGTTTGGGACCGCGAACAGCATTCGATAAAGTACCCTAGACGCACTAGCCATGGCATTGACTGGATGAACCCCGATGAAGCGGAGCGTCACATAATGAATGGCTCACGGTCTGCGCGGCTTGCCTTGAATCAAGCAGCACAAGCCGCAACTTCGCGAGACGGCTACGGAGGCAGCCAAGTCGAGTTACTTGATAGCCTCCGACAGCAGCAGCTGCCTGGTCATCAGCACCAGCGCGCAGGTAGTTCCAGCACTACCTTGTCGATCGTCGCGATCCGCGACGACTCTTTTGACCTACGTGTGATCCAGGGCAACTACCACGGACAGGTTTCGATCCCATTTGGAGTCGTAAGGGATTCCTGGCTTACGCCCAAGAGCAAGGTGGGACTGCTGCTCGACGTTCTCGTGGTCATTCCGTACGATAAATCGCATTCGGTGTGGCTTGAACGCCTTTAAGGTTGGGGGAATCCGAAACGGCCAGAGCGATGCGATAGATGCGGACGATCAAGTTCGCCATCAAGCAACAATAATTTACCGGAAGGCGTTCAAATCCCGCAACGGTTATCAAGTCGCCGTTTGAGGTTCACTTGCCTGGGAGCGCACAGCGTCTTGCGACGTCAGATGCGCGACAACCTCGACCAAATAGAGGTCGAGCGCGAGCCAAAGTCATGAGCTGCGCTGCAGCTCGATCGACCCAACTGCCAGTCTCGATGCCGCTCTCGACACGTCGAGCCCACTTCTCAGCGGCGGCTTTTCGGTTGATGGTCTTGTTCTGACGACGTGCCCCTTTCCTCGTCGCGCTTGCGTCGCATTTTGATGACGCGCGTTCCATTGGCACGCGCCAGCTTGCGCTTTCGAATATTCGCCATCGTTCCCCGAGTGCGGATAGCGTCCCCCATAAAACAGCAGGGAACTGGCTAACGCAAGGTCTAAAAGACCTAGAAAACCAGAGAGATAGATGGTCGGGGCGACAGGATTCGAACCTGCGACCTCTTGCTCCCGAAGCAAGCGCAGCACCAAGCTGAACTTCATGCCGCGCGTTGTTCATTATTGTTTTTATTAAATATTATTCGCTCATAGCCATTCTTGCCGTTTCACACAGTCTCACCTAAACTGTTCCCCTAGCTGTTGCCCTGCTGTGCCACAGCAACTTTTCCTTCGTTCGACGGGCGATTGCGCGGGTTCACGATTGCATGGGGGTGATCGATGGCTTCGAAGCTGCTCAAGGATCGAACCGTCGGCGGCAAGAAGGTCAGCCACGGCGAACGCCTGCTGGCCGACGGTGACGGCCTGTACCTTCGGGTCCGACCAGCCGGAAAGGACTGGCTGTTCATCTACAGCCTGGCCGGCAGGCGCCGGAAAATGGGGCTGGGCCCCTACCCGGCCGTAACCTTGGAGCGGGCCCGTACAAAGGCGCTGGACGCACGCGCTGCCGTCGCTGACCAAATTGACCCTATCGCTGCCAGGGAATCGGCTGCTGCCGCCCGCAAGGCCGCCGAAGCTGCCCAGGCATCGCGGCAAACGATCCGGTCGCTGTTCGAACTGTGGCACCGGAAGGAAGTGGCCGCGAGTCGCCGGGACGGCGGTGCGGAGATTAAGCGCGCCTTCGAAAAGGACGTGCTGCCCGTAATCGGCGATATGTTCGCGGACGAAGTTGCCCGGCGGCACGTCATGGGCGTACTGGACGCCGTGAAGGAACGCGGCGTGACCCGCATTGCCAACCAGCTGCTGGCCTATTTGCGGCAGATGTTCAGGTTCGGTGCGGTGCGCGAAATCGTGTCCGGCGATCCGACGTTCGGCATCCGCAAGAAAGATGTGGGCGGCGTCGAGCCGGAACGTACCCGCGTGCTGGCGGAGGACGAAATCAGGGAGCTGGCCACGAAGCTGCCGGATGCCGGCCTGACCGCGGCCTCGACTGCCGCCGTATGGGCCATCCTGGCGACCTGCTGCCGCGTCGGCGAGATCAGCCGGGCGCGCGTCACCGACATCAACCTGGCTGCGGGGGCATGGGTGATTCCGGCCGACCATTCGAAGAACGGCCGCGAGCATCTGGTTCACCTTTCCGATTTTGCAAAGCTGCACTTCGGCAAGCTGCTGGAACTGGCGCCGAACAGCACCTGGATCTTCCCCAGTGCTGACGGAGCGACGCACGCCAGCACCAAGTCCCTGCAAAAGCAATTCCGCGACCGTCAGCGCGCCGTGGCCCTCAAGGGGCGCAGCAAGAAGACCGCGACGCTGACGCTGGCCGGTGGCGAGTGGACCGCACATGACTTGAGGCGAACAGCCGCCACCTTGATGGGCGAGCTAGGCGTGCGCCCGGACGTGATTGACCGGTGCTTGAACCACGTCGCCCAGAGCAAGATCACCAAAACCTACCAACGCCAGGAACTGCTGCGCGAGCGGAGCGAGGCTTTCGCTCTACTAGGCGACCGTCTCGCCCTGCTGGCCCGCGGCGTTGAATCCAGGGTCATCCCAGGGCGCTTTCGCCACGAGACAGAAGCGGCGTGACATCCGACGCCACGCCACGAACATGAAGGGCATCCCGAGCAGCTGGTTCGCCATGGCGCGGGAACTGCCACACCTGGCCTACGCGCTGGCCGCGGTCGAGGATTTAGGTGAAAAGCAGGTGCGCCGCCTGGCATTGGCCGCGCTTCTGGACCTGACGAAGTTCGACCCGAATGCCGCATCGGAATCGGCGAAGGAACCGCCTGTTCATGGCCTCAGGCCCCGGAACAGCCCGATCTCCCTCGACGACCTCCACAGCCACCAGCGGTTTGCCCTACTGGCGCTGCTGTTCCATGCCTGGGGCCTGGATGGAGCTGCAACGCTGGCGATGATGGCCACGTTCGAATACGGGAAGTTCGTGGGACGCCTGAGGGTTCAAGCACTCGAAACCGGAAACACGCAGCCGTCACCGCAGGCCGAGTCGGGCACGATCAACAGCCGAAAAAAAGGCGCACATCATTCGGCCGTAACGCGGATGCTGCAAAACCTCGGCCGGTTGAACCGAGCAGCAGCATTCATCGATGCGCAGGTTGCGAAAGGCTCGATTCCAAAAAAAGCTGCCGTCGTTGCGGAATCAGGAATATCGGAGCGGGCTGCGGCGACCATGCTCAAGGATTACAAACAGGATTGGATCGCGCAGTACAGGCCGCCTGCGCAGAAGAAGCGGCCGTAGGGGAAGCGCCGTCGGCTTCGGTCCGCTCGTCTGTTTTCTTGCTGTTAGCAAAACCGCAGACCAACGGCGACAAAGTTCTTGCCGCCTGCTCGTATGCTTTGACCATGGCGTCCCGCCAGGCCTCATGGAAGATCGCAACCTTCATGGCGAAGCAGACTCGCAGCACGGCGATTGATGCTGCCCTCCGAAATTTCGACCTCCTGCCGGACAGCGCCGGCGTGCGGGCGCCGGTCGTGCGCGCACTCAACGGCAACATTTCCAACGCAACCCTGTACCGCTGGGTGAAGCGCGGCATCCTGCCGGCCCCGACGAAGGCAGGGCCCCGAACCAGCATCTGGAACGTCGGGGCGCTACGCGCCCGACAGGCGCGACAGCAGGCCGTATGAGCATGGTCATCGAACGCGCGCATCAACGGGCGGCCCGGACTCGCGCGTCCGGCACGACGATGGCGGCGGTCGATCTCCCCGACTTCGAGATCGAAAAGTCCCGGTACGTGCTGATTCCACCGGGCAGGTACGAGCTGCGGTTCCTGAACCACGAGACGGCGGTGATGTTTATGGCGCCGAAGCTGGTGATGTGGTTCAGCGTCGTGAACTTCGGCGAATACTTCGAGAAAATCGTGCCGCGGTTCTACAACGTGAGGCGCCTGATCGGGAAGCCGGGCCGCGGCGGTCGGTTCATGGCCAAGGCCGGAGGTGAATTTATCCTGGACTACTACAGCATGTTCAAACCGGGCACGCGCCTCGACCGCCTCAGCTTCGATCCCTGGCGGTCGAACATCATCCACGGCAACGTCGGGACGGTCACCGTAACCGGCCGCCAGCGCGCCCTGCCCGAACCCTTGCAGTACTCCGTGATCAAGTCCTTCGCCGGCGTGAAGCAGCTGTGATGCACCAATACCTTTACCCAAACCTGTGCCTCTTCTTACACCCACCTGTCATGGGGTGCAAACCCTTGTTGGGCACGGGTTTGCGGCTGTTGGCTTGGCAAAAGAATTCCGGTCTTGGACATGTGGACGCCGGGATAACCAACTGTCTCATTGCCCACACCGGTGCGGCGGCCTACGACAAGGAAAGCCGCCGCACCGGCCAAGTCATCAAGCAGCTTTAATGTTACTGTTGTTGTTACACTTGGACAAGGAGCGGATGCAACTGTGCCGCGCCTGGAAGTTGCTGCAAACTCGTGGATGGCGCCCGCACCGACGGACCCTGATTTCCGGCGGCGCCGTCTTTGGACGGCATGGCTGCGTCGCCAGGACAAGGCGCCGGAGGATGCCGCCAAACTGATTGATTGGCTCGGTCGGCACGATGACCCCATCCCAGAGCCTTGCAGGGGGCTTAGGTGCGGCGCGCGCACACGGCGCGGCACACCCTGCCGACGACTTGATCTCAACCGTGGCGGCCGCTGCAAGTTCCACGGCGGGTACAGCACCGGCCCGAAGACGGTGCGCGGTAAGTCGGCGAGTGCCGGCAATCTGCCATGGCACAAGGCAAAGTCCATGAACGGTTAACAATTCCAGCACCTGCGCCAGCGTAACGCGCAACGCGCTGCCGGCGCCGAGGCGGTTGGGTCGGTGACCCGTACCCGCTCCTCATAGCCGCCGGTAGAGGCCCCCCATACCCCTGTTTGGGCCGAACCCGCCCGGCCCCCTGAAAAATGACCTTCGCCGCACGCTCGGACACAGGGATTGAAATGTAGCTGTGCCTGGCCCGCGCGATTAGCCAGCATTTAACGGCCCACGTTTTGCACCGCAGCAATTCCGGTACGTCAGGGTAACTGTCCCGGCCGTCGCGCATCACCATTAGGCCGCGCAGGCTCAGCAATGCCTCGGCCGCTTCCGCAAATGCTGCGTCGAAGCGGATACTACGCAGCATGGACCATCCGCACACATCCACCCCGTTCAACCAGGATCTGGAAGAAGTACGCCAGCGCGTGCTGGCCATGGGCGGCCTCGTCGAGCAGCAGATTGTCGATGCCACCCGCGCCCTGATGGACAACGACGGCATCCTGGGCGAGGAAGTGTCGCGCAAAGACTTCAAGATCAACCAGCTAGAAGTGCTGATCGACGAAGAATGCAGTGGCATCCTGGCGCGGCGTCAGCCCGCTGCGCGGGATTTGAGAATGATCTACGCCGTCATCAAAACCATCACCGATCTGGAACGGATCGGCGACGAGGCCGCGAAAGTCGGCCGCATGGCGGCGAACCTGGCCTCGCAGGAACACGGACAGCCGTCCGCGATGCACCAGCTAGGGCACCTGTCCCGCCACGTCGCGCAGATGGTGCGCGGTGCGCTGGACGCCTTTGCCCGCACGGACGCTGAGGCCGCGCTGGGGGTGACCAGCGAAGATTTCGTGGTCGACCGGGAATACGAAGCGCTGATGCGACAGTGCATCACCTTCATGATGGAAGATCCCCGCGCGATCCGCCGGGTGATGGACATCATCTGGTCCGCGCGTGCGCTGGAACGCATCGGCGACCACGCCCGGAATATCGCGCAGTACGTCATTTATTTCGTCACCGGCAAGGACGTGCGCCATATCGGGCAAGAAGCAATGGAGCGAGAAGTGTTAAAGCCGCAGGCGAGTAGCTCGCCCCGCACGTGAACATGCCGGGCGTCTGGCATGGACGAGCAGTCGGTCATGCCTTTTGAACGGTTTCTTGCAGGATGTAGCCTAACCCCCGCACAGGACGGACTTCCAGGCTGGAAGATTCAATTTTCTTCCTGATGCGGTGCATGCACACATCAAGGGCCCCGTCAGAGAGTGGTTCGCCGCCGTTGTCGAGGCAGTTTCGCATCAGATGCCTGGATGTCACTCGGCCAGGACGTAGCATCAGCACTTCGAGGACCGTCAGCTCTCTCGGCGATAGCCCGATGCCTCTTCCCGACACTTCGGCTTGGCGGGATGACAGGTCCAGTCGCAGGTTTCCGACCACTAACTGACCATCAGTGGCGGCACGCGTGCGCCGCGTGATCGCGCGGATGCGAGCCTGCAATTCGGCCAGGTCGAACGGTTTCGACAGGTAGTCATCCGCACCCAGGTTAAGTACCCGTACACGTTCGTCGAGTTCGTCGCGCGCGGTCAGCACCAGCACCGGCGTGTGGTCGTGGCGCGCGCGCAGGTCTCGCAGCAGGGCAGAACCTTCCTGGTCGGGAAGGCCAAGATCGAGGATCAGCAATCCGTAATCGCCGCTGCGCAAGGCCTGCTCGGCCTCGCGGCAGGTGCCGTACACGTCGACGTAATCACCCTCGGTGCCAAGGGCCCTCGCCAGACTAGAGGCGGTCTGCACATCGTCTTCAATCAATAGGAAACGCATGGTACGCATCAAAAGGCACAGGTTCGCAGAGCTTCATGCATGAATTCTAAGTTGCAGGATCATGGAATGGCGGCGATAACTTTCGATGCTTGCGTGCCGCTGAGCTTGCAGCCGAACGCGGTTGGCCCGGCATATGGCCACCGGGAACCTCCCCCCGGCCATGCCAGAATCGGTGGAGGGGCCAGGCCCCTTGTATTTCAAGATCGGCCGCGCACGCCACTTTTTGATTGAAAATCGGCGCACTTGGTGACCGGCCCGCATGGCAGGAACACCCGCATGGCAGGAACATCAGTCGCCATCCGCTTCGCGGCGTCACTGACTCAGGTTCGTTTGCGTCGGTCGATGCCGGCGCGGTGGTGGCCAAGCCGGAAGCGAAGATCTGGCGCTGTAGCGCCCCCCCAGTCCGCGATCGGCAGGTTCTTGTCCACCGCCTCTTGCAATGCCGCCTCGAACGGCTTCACTGGGCCGTTCGCCTATACCACGTGCCCAGTTGCAGGGGTACGCACGCGATTTCGGCGCGCACATCGCATTTCTGGACTTCATGAAGCTATATGACGCGGTCGGTGCACTGGAAGTCGCTGCTGTGCCTTACACCCGCCGGGGCCTAAATAATGCGTCGGCATAAGAGCAGTACGAAAGAGAATTGAAAGCTGCCTGTAGGCTTAAGCCATAGTAGATTTTACCCATAGTGTTCATGCTATCTTTCCACGAGCTTCGAGCGAGAGAGTCGGCCGGCGTTTGCTAAGCTAGCAAGCGATTGGTCCAGGGTCTGCGGGACCCGCTGGCGCAGTGAATCGGCGTTGAGCTTCGGGCGCAGTGCCTGAACGAGCTGCGCAGTTTTGACCTGCATCAAGCATATCGAGGGCAGCGCCCGGTAGCGCCGGGGGCTGGTTGATGACAAAAGGGAAATCGCCGGGTGCGACTTCGTCTAGCCTGACCGCTCGCGGATGCGAGCGGGTGGGTTGACGCGGGTCTGGCATGAACGCCTGGCGACCGTACAGCGCGGGAGTGGATACAACGTGAACAAGACCAACAAGATCTGGCTGGCAGCGTTGCTGGTTTGCGGTGCAGCCCTGGCAGCGACTTTCAGTTTCAGCTATGTGACAGGATACGGCACTAATGGAATCTCCGCGCTGTTTGCCGGCACGACAAGCAGCGGCCAAAGCTACGGCCGCGGCGTCGCCATCAGCATCGGCGACAGCAACCAGAAGGCCTACTCGCTGGTAACAGCGGGTCCCGATAACGGGAGCGGGTACAACGGCCCCTTCTACATCGCGCGCCGCCTCAGCACGGGTGCGATCGACACGACCTTTGGCAATAACGGTTACGTCAGCGCGTTCAACCAAAGCGCCAACACGAACTACTTTTTCGACCGGATGTGCGTCGACCCAGGTACCGGCAACATGGTTCTGGTTGGAAACGCAAACATTAGTGTCCCCGGTAACGTTTCCACAAATGTGGGCGTGGTTGAACGTCTGTTGCCGCCGGCGGCCGGATCGGGCACCGCCAGCTTGGATACCACCTTCAACCCAAGCGGAGCGGGCAGCGGCACGGCCGGCGTGGTCTTTATCACGTCGGCCGCCAACGGCAATAACAGCCCACATCCGCACTCGTGCGTAGTCTCCAACAAGGGTGCTGGCAACAGCGGCTCGATCATCGTGGCGGGTGACGACGATGTTTACCCGCCGTGCACAAACAACTGCGGCGGCAATACGCCAACGTCGGGACTGTTGATGGTCGCCAAGCTCAAAAGCAACGGCAGCATGGACGGGAACTTCGGCGCCGGCGGCGTCCTCGAAGTTCCGGTGAGCGACAACACCGGTGCGGTGATTCCAGAAGTATCTGAAATCACCGGCAACGGCAACGAGTCCAATTTTCCCGACATCATCGTTAATGGCGATGCCTACCACAGCGCAAGCCCGAACACTACTGAGGCGATGGTGGCGGCCCTGGACCGCTGCACCGGAGTTCTGGATCCCAACTTCAACACCACCGGATTACTGGTCAACCCCAGCATCAGTGGCGTGACCTATACCACTGTCGGATTGTCGAAAATCGCCGATAGCGCCGGCACCGCAACCGACCTCTACATCTTCTATCTGAACAATGGCACTTTCGCAGGAAACTTGGTCGATTACCCCATAACCGGAGCAGTGCCGAATCTCGGGCTGGGCACGTCCCAAACCGGAACGATCACATTCCCGACCGGATTCCGGCCGAAAGGCGGGGCCCTGATCAATTCAAGCGGGCAAGTCGTCGTCAGCGGCGATGTGCCGGCCTCCAACCAGGAGGCGCTGACGGAAATTGGAGGCTCGTCCGCCATTGGGTATACGCCCTCGACAACTGCCGAGACGGCCACCTGCTCGGCTACGGCGACGCCTACGTTCAGCCCGCCCGCAGGAACATATACGTCGACCCAGAGCGTCACGATCAGCGACACCACGACGGGTGCCAAAATTTACTACACGACCGACGGCAGCACGCCGACGACCTCATCGACCTTGTACAGTGCGGCCATCAGCGTCGCGGCGACGACGACCATCAAGGCCATCGCCGCTGCCGGCGGCTTCCTGAACAGCGCCGTAGTATCGGCGGCGTACACGATCCATCCGCCTGCGGCCACGCCAACGTTCAGCCCGGCGCCCGGCACCTACACTGCGGCGCAGAACGTGACCCTGAGCGACACCTCGGCCGGCGTCACCATCTACTACACCACCGACGGCACCACGCCGACGACAGGTTCTTCCGTCTATTCCACGCCGATTAAGGTGGCGACCACCACCACGATCAAGGCGATCGCCTCCGGCGGCAACTTCTCCGCCAGCGCGGTCGCCTCGGGCACGTTCACGATCAACCTGCCGGCGGCGGCGACGCCAGCTTTCAGTCCAGCGCCGGGCACATATAACGCGGCGCAGAACGTGACCATCAGCGACACCTCGGCAGGCGTCAAGATCTACTACACCACCGACGGCAGCACGCCGACCACGAGTTCGGCCGTCTACGGCGGGCCGATCAACGTGCCGACCACCACGACAATCAAGGCCATTGCCTCAGGCGGCAACTTCTCGGCTAGCGCGATGGCTTCGGGCACCTACACGATCAACCTGCCGGCGGCGGCCACGCCGGCGTTTAGCCCGGCGCCCGGCACCTACACCGCAGCGCAGAGCGTGACCCTCAGCGACAGCTCCGCCGGCGTCACCATCTACTACACGACCGACGGCAGCACGCCGACCATCGGCTCGGCCAAGTACACCGCGCCGATCGCCGTATCGGCCACCACCACGATCAAGGCGATCGCCGCGGGGGGCAACTTCTCCGCCAGCCCGGTGGCTTCGGCAACCTATACCATCCACCTGCCCGCGGCCACGCCGACGTTCAGCCCGGCAGGCGGCGCCTATACCACGGTGCAGAGCGTCGCGATCAGCGACACGTCGGCCGGCGTGACGATCTACTACACCACCGACGGCAGCACGCCGACCACCGGTTCGGCCGTGTACTCGGCGCCGATCAGCGTGACGACGACGACGACGATCAAAGCGATCGCCTCAGGGGGGAACTTCTCCACCAGTCCGGTCGCGTCGGCCACCTACACGATCACGCTGCCGGCGGCGACGCCGACCTTTAGCCCGGCAGCCGGCACTTACACCGCGGCGCAGGACGTGACGATCAGCGACACGACTCCGGGGGCGACGATCTACTACACCACCGACGGCAGCACGCCGACGACGGGATCGACGGTGTATTCGGGGACTGCAATCAACGTGGCAGCTACCGCGACGATCAAGGCCATCGCCACCGCCGGCGGCTTTTCGGTCAGCAGCGTCGGGTCCGCGACGTACACCATCCACCTGCCGGCGGCGACGCCCAGCTTCGCGCCGGCCGGCGGCACCTATACCTCGGCCCAGAGCGTGACGATCACTGACGCCAACGCCGGCGTGACGATCTACTACACCATCGACGGCTCCACGCCGACGACCGGCTCAACGCCTTATACCGGACCGATCAGCGTGAACGCCACCACCACGATCAAGGCGCTTGCCTCCGGCGGCAATTTTTCGGACAGCCCGGTGGCGTCAGCCACCTACACGATACAGATCGCCGCCGAGCCCACGTTCAGCCCGGCCGGCGGCAACTACACCTCTGCGCAAAGCGTGACGATCAGCGACGCGACCGCCGGCGCGACGATCTACTACACCACCGACGGCTCCACGCCGACCATCGCCTCGGCGGTCTATTCCACGCCGATCAGCGTTTCCGCCACCACCACGATCAAGGCGATTGCCGTGCTTGAAGGCTACGGCACCAGCCCGGTGGCGTCGGCAACCTATACGATCGGGTCGCCGTCTTCCGGCGGCGGCAGCTTCGGCCCGGCCGCCCTGGGCGGGCTGGCCGCGCTTGCCGCGCTGCGACGCCGGCGGCGCAAGTCCTAGGTGGTAGCATGGCAATAGCCGGCGCGCTTGCATTCCAAGCGCGCCGGATAGAAGTCTGGGAACTGGAACCAGGCGGGTCGGAAGATAGGGCGGTGCTGGAATTCTCGCCGCGCCCGGCGAACCAGATCTGCTGTCCTTCGCGGCAATCACCGACGACCCCCCTCCCGAGGTCGCCGCGGCAGGCCATGATCGCTGCATCGTCCCGATCAAGCCCGAAAACATTGAGGCCTGGCTGAACCCTGGCGGCGACCTCGCCCGCTGCTACGCCATCCTGGACGATCGCGATCGCCCGTACTACGAGCATCGGTTGGCGGCGTAGCAGCTTTGCTTGACACCGAATTGTTGGGGGCGTAGCTTGGTTTCTGTCGAGTCGGGCAGTGCCGGCATGAACAGCCAGCCAGCGACCCTAGCGGTGAGCGACGAGCGGCGAAAGTCTTTACGAGACAAAGCCCAGAGTCCAGAACCCAAGCGTCCAGCGCAAATGTTCCTGCCCGAACTCGGCACTTGCGACGCTTTAGCGTCGGAGTCGAGTCGAGTCGAGGCAAGGCAAGGGCGACATCGAGGGCCGGAGAAATCCGGCCCTCTTCATTTTGCGAAGCCGCCAACGAACCTTGCTGGGATCGGGCCAACCCGCATAGGCTGTCCAAACCGGGAAGGGAGTGGGCACTTCCGCACCTGGTGTGCCTCCATGCAGATCGATTCCAAGACCGGTAAGCGCCGGCTGACCCGACCGAACCCCTTCATTGAACTTAACGACTTCGACCTTGCGAATGCTGCCGCGAAGCTGGTGGGCGAACTTTTGATGGCGACCAAGCGCACACCGACCGAACGTCTAAACCTGACCGAACGCACGGCCTACATGTTGATCGCATGCGGCACCCGCCTGCACCAGCGCCGCTCAGAGACACGAACGCCGGTCGCGTGCCCGCCGGGCAATGGCGCGCCGAGCCGGGAGCATCGATGAGGCAAATTTTAATGATGGCCGCGGTAGCCGCTGTTGTCGCGTCTGGCGAGGCGCGGGCGGGTGGCAGGCATTTGCCCCTCACCGCAGACGGTGGTAGCGCGCAGACGCTCGCGCAGTGCCTGCCAGAGGGGGATGCCAGGCAGGCCGACTTGCGCGCCCTGAACCTGCTAAAGCGGCGCATGTCGGTGCCGACAACCGCCGACATCGACTAGCGGGTCACGCTGCATCCCCGGCAACGACAGCAACCGGTGGAACGAATCCCGCGCGGCGACCGTCGAGGGTTACGTGGCCGACCTGATTGTTCGCGGCATCGAGTCGGTGCCGGACACTGCTCACCCTAGCCACTATCGTGGCCGCTGGCGCTACGCAGGCGCGTGGCAAGCATGAAGGCGCCCCGTAGCACCCGGACAGTTTGCCGTTACGGTCCCTTGGTCATTTATGTTGACCATGATTGTTGCCCTGTCTGTAGCCCTCAATGCAAAACGCCACCGTGTTAGGTGGCGTGTGTGCGCGTAAGTCATTGACTTTATTGGTCGGGGCGACAGGATTCGAACCTGCGACCTCTTGCTCCCGAAGCAAGCGCTCTACCAAGCTGAGCTACGCCCCGCGCGATGTGCCGCGCAATCCCCAGAAGCGGATCGTTTTCAGCTCAGGCGGCTGGTGGCGAACCGGGTCAGGTCCAGCAGCGACTGTTTGTACGGCGACTCGGGTAGTCCGCCCAGCGCTGCCACCGCCGACCGTGCATAGCGTTCGGCGAGGGCGCGAGTGTACGGGATCGCGCCGGAGGCTTCAACGGCCTGCAGCACGTCGCCCAGCCGCTCGATGCGGCCGCGCGCCACCGCCTCGCGCACCAGGGCGGCCTGCTCGGGGGTGCCGTGGTGGATGGCGTGGATCAGAGGCAGGGTGGGCTTGCCGTCGGCCAGGTCGGTGCCCAGGTTCTTGCCGCTGACTTCGGGGTCGGCGGTGTAGTCCAGCAGGTCGTCGACGAGCTGGTAGGCCATGCCCAGGCACTGGCCGTAGCGGGCCATCTGCGCCTGCAGCTCGGCGCCGCCATCCGCGCAGATCGCGCCCACCGCGCCGGCGGCCTGGAACAGGCGCGCGGTCTTGAGCTCGATCACGCGCAGGTAGCGCGCCTCGGTGACGTCCGGGTCGTTGCAGTTCATCAGCTGCAGCACTTCGCCTTCGGCGATGGCGTTGGTGGCGTCGGCCATCACCTGCATCACCGGCATGCAGTCGGCCTCCACCATGAGCTGGAAGCTGCGCGAATACAGGAAGTCGCCGGACAGCACCGCGCCGGCGTTGCCCCACACGGCGTTGGCCGTCTGGCGGCCGCGGCGGCGGTCGGAATGGTCCACCACGTCGTCGTGCAGCAGGGTGGCGGTGTGGATGAACTCGATCACGCAGGCCAGCAGGCACGGCGCCTGGCCGGCGGCGCCCAGGGCGCGCGCCACCAGCAGCAGCAGCGCGGGCCGCAGCCGCTTGCCGCCGGAGGTGACGATGTAGCGGCTGATCTCGTTGATCAGCACCACTTCCGAGGCCAGCCGCGCGCGGATCAGGCCGCTGACCTGGGCCATGTCGTCCGCCACCGGGGCGAGCACGGACTTCAGGCTCACCGGCGCGGGCAGGTCAAGCTGCGTTGCAACATTTGTGGTTCGCTGAAGCACGTGATGGGTCAAAACAGGTTGGACTTGCAATAGGGGCCGCTAGACCGCGCCGGCATGATCCGCGCGCCAGCCGCCGGGCCCCGGGTTTGGGGCGCCTGCGCAGGGCTGCGCCGGGCGACTGCCGGCCGCATCCGGAGTCCCGCTCTGCCCCGCGCCGGGCCGAAGCTATACAACATGGCTCGTCTTTGCGGCGGAACCTACCGCCGCGGAATCACGGAAGCGCCACGGCAGGCTCACTGGGCGTGCCCGCTCTGCAATCGCCCATCAATCTTCAATCCCGCCGTTCCCCTGCCATGTACGGCCCATTATGCCCGCCTTTGCCCGCCGGGCAAAACGCCGGGCAGCCGGGCCCGGCCCAAACCGGCCCCGCCGCGGCTGCCGCACCGCCATCGCAGCAGCAGAACGCAGCTCTGCCCGCCCGATTCCCGCGCCCGCGCAAGCGATAAATGCCAATTTGCCGCCCGGCGGCGACGCAGGCTTCCGGCGGCCTTGACCGCGCGCCCGGCGGGGACCACCATGCTGCATTCCGTGCATGGAAAAGGGGGCAGCGCAATGGCGATCCAATGGTCGGCGGCCGGCGAGTACATGGAGGCCTGCAGCTGCGATTTCCTGTGCCCCTGCATTCCCAAGAACGCCACCACGCCGGCCACCCACGATTTCTGCAAGGTGGCGCTCACGTTCGAGATCGGCAACGGCCAGTTCGGCGACGTCCCGCTCAAGGGCGTGCGCTTTGCCATGATCGCGCAGTCCAAGGCCATCATGTCGCAGGGCGGCTGGATCGCCGGGCTGGTGATCGATCCCGGCGCGACAGAGGCGCAGGTGAACGCGGTGGCGGCCATCGCCACCGCCGCCGGCGGCGGCCCGCTGGGGGCGTTCGCGCCGCTGATCAGCGATTTCCGCGGCATCGAGCGCCTGCCCATCGAATTCCAAGTGGACGGCCACCGCCGCAGCGTGCGGATTCCCGGCGTGCTGGAGCAGAGCATCGAGGGCGTGGCCAGCCACACCGTGCCCGGCGAGTGCGTGGTGATCGACAATGCCAGCCACCCGGTCAACAAGCGCCTGAACCTCGCCACCGCCCTGAAAAGTGTCATCCGCTGCTTCGGCATCGAATGGACCGCCGCGCCGGATCGCACCAACGGCCATTTCGCGCCGTTCAACTGGCATGGCCGCGCCGCCTGAAGGCGGCGCGGCGCCCGCGCAAGCGGCCTATCGCTTCGTCGTCTTCGCCAGCCTGGCGGTGGTGGCGGTCGCCGCCTGGGCGTTCCTGGTGCGCGGCGCCGCCGTGATGGAGCAGATGCACGGCGGCCCGCTGCTGCTCCGACTGGCGACGGCGATGATGGCGCCGGGCCAGGCCGGGCCTTACCTGGCCGCGACCGCCGTGATGTGGAGCGCGATGGTGCTGGCCATGATGATCCCGGCCGTCACGCCGGCGGTGCAGGTGTTCCTCAAGCTGGACCGCGGCCGCGCCGGCGCTGGGCGCGCGGCCGATGGCCTGGCGTTCGCCGGCGGCTACCTGCTGGTCTGGCTCGCCTTCGGCGTCGCCGGGAGCGTGCTGCAGTGGGGGCTTCACCGCGCCGCACTGCTCGGTACCGGCCGCCTGTCGCTCGGCCCGGCCGCGGCCGGCGGCGTCCTGGTCGGTGCGGGCCTCTACCAGCTGAGCCCGCTCAAGGAAACCTGCCTGCGCCACTGCCAGTCGCCGCTGGGCTTCCTGCTCGGCCACTGGCGCGCAGGCGCAGCCGGCGCGCTGCGCATGGGCAGCCTGCACGGCGCGTATTGCCTGGGCTGCTGCTGGGCGCTGATGCTGGTGATGTTCGCCGGCGGGGTCATGAGCGTGGCCACCATGGCGCTGCTCAGCGCGTTCATCCTGGCCGAGCGGCTGCTGCCGCCGGGCGCCTGGAGCGCCTGGCTGCCCGGATGGCTGCTGGTCGCCTGGGGCGGCGCGATGCTGGTCGGAGCCCGTTGATGCCGCGGCGCGCTGAAGCGCCGGCACACGGCTTGCTGGCGCTGTTGCAATATGATCCATACGGCAATCGGAGCCGGCGCACTTGAGCGTCCACACAGGCAAAGCGATGGCTAACAGGAAGCCGACGATCGTGATCGTGGGTGCAGGCTTCAGCGGCTGCATGGTCGCCGTGCACCTGCTGCGGCAGGCGCAGCAGGCGCTGCGGGTGGTGCTGATCGACCGCGATGACGCGCCCGGCCGCGGCGTCGCCTACCGCGACCAGCCCGAATGCCACCTGCTCAACGTGCGCGCCGAGGCGATGAGCGCCTTCCCGGACCAGCCCGACCACTTCCTGGACTGGCTCAACAACACTTACAGCCCTTGTCACCCGGTCGGCGTGTCGGAGTTCCTGCCGCGGCGCATTTACGGCTTCTACATCGAATCCCTCCTCGCCTCGGCCAGGCAAGCCACGCGCCGCGGCGTCGGCCTGGAGTTCCGCAGCGACGAGGTGCTGGGGCTGCGCCAGATCGAAGGCGGCCAGATGCTGCTGCGCCTGCGCAGCGGCGGCCACTTGCGCGCCGACCAGCTGGTGCTGGCGCTGGGCAATCCCGGGCCGGCGGACCCGCCGCTGGCGGACCCGGACTTCTTCCGCAGCCCGCGCTACCTGGGCCATGCCTGGACGGCGCCCGGGCTGAACGCGATCCGTCCGGACGAGGACCTGCTGCTGGTCGGCTCCGGCCTCACCGCGCTGGACTGGCTCGCCGCGTTGCAGGCGCGCGGCCACCGCGGCCGCATCCACATGCTGTCGCGCCGCGGGTTGCTGCCGCAGCCGCACCGCCCCGCGGCGCCGCAGGCCTTGTCGTTCAATCCCCTCGAACTGCCGCCGCGGGTGCTGCCGCTGCTGCGGCGCCTGCGCGCGGAAGCAGCGGCGGTGCAGGGCCGCGGCGGCGATTGGCGCGCCGTGGTGGATGCCCTGCGGCCGTTCACGCCGGCGCTGTGGCAGCGGCTGCCGCCGGAAGAGCAGCGCCGGTTTTTGCGCCACGTCAGGCCCTACTGGGAAATCCACCGCCACCGCGCCGCGCCGCGCATCGTCGATCGGCTGCACAGCCTGGTGCGCAGCGGCGGGCTGCAGCTGCTGGCCGGGCGCCTGCTGGCGTTCGAAGAGCAGGCCGACGCGGTCGAGGCGCTGGTGCGTCCGCGCCAGCAGGCCGGCACGCTGCGGCTGCGCGTACATCGCGTGGTCAACTGCACCGGCCCGGAAAGCAACTACCGCCGCCTCAATCATCCGCTGATCGTCGGCCTGCGCGAACGCGGCCTGATCCAGCCCGACAGCCTCGGCCTGGGCCTGCTCACCACCGCACAGGGCGCGCTGGTTGCGAGCGACGGCCAGGCGTCCGAGCGCATCCATACGCTCGGGCCGGCGCGCAAGGGCCAGCTCTGGGAGACCACCGCCGTGCCCGAAATCCGCGTGCAGGCGCAGGCCTTGGCGCTGCGCCTGCTGCGTCTCGCCGGCGTGGACGCGCGCAGCGGCACCGCGCTGCGCCCGGATGCGCCGCGGTTGAGCGTCTAGCGCGACACCGGGTCCGCGGGGCTGCCCGCGCCGCCTGGCGGCGGCGGATTCGTGCACGCCGGTGCGCTTGAGTCCACAATACGCGCCCGATGAACGCCTCTCCCCCCGAATCCAAGCCCCCAGAAACGAAGCCGGATATGCCGCGCTTCCGCGACTTCGAGCTGGCCCCCGCCGTGCTCGACGCGCTGGAGGCGATCGGCTACGAGTCGCCCAGCCCGATCCAGGCGCGCACCATTCCGCTGCTGCTCGCCGGCCGCGACGTGGTCGGCCAGGCGCAGACCGGCACCGGCAAGACCGCGGCGTTCGCACTGCCCATCCTGTCGCGCCTGGACCTGGACCGGATGGCGCCGCAGGCGCTGGTGCTGGCGCCGACGCGCGAGCTGGCGATCCAGGTGGCCGAAGCCTTCCGCAAGTACGCCGGGCGCCTGCCCGGCTTCCACGTGCTGCCGATCTACGGCGGCCAGAGCTTCGAGCCGCAGCTCAAGGGCCTGCGGCGCGGCGTGCACGTGGTGGTGGGCACGCCCGGCCGCGTGGTCGACCTGGTCCGGCGCGGTGCCCTGAAGCTGGACGCGATCGCGCACGTGGTGCTCGACGAGGCCGACGAGATGCTGCGCATGGGCTTCATCGACGACGTCGAATGGGTGCTGCAGCAGGTGCCGCCGGAGCGCCGCATCGCGCTGTTCTCGGCGACCATGCCGTCGGCGATCCGCCGCGTGGCGCAGACCTACCTGCGCGACCCGGCCGAAGTGACGATCAAGTCGAAAACCACCACCGGCGCCAACATCCGCCAGCGCTACTGGATGGTCGGCGGCATGCACAAGCTGGACGCGCTGACGCGCTTCCTGGAAGTGGAGCCGTTCGACGCCATGCTGGTGTTCGTGCGCACCAAGGCGGCCACCGCCGAGCTCGCCGAGCGGCTCGAGGCGCGCGGCTTCGCCGCCGAGGCGCTCAACGGCGACCTGCAGCAGGCGCAGCGCGAGCGCATCGTCGTGCGCCTCAAGGACGGCGGCCTCGACATCGTCGTCGCCACCGACGTGGCGGCGCGCGGGCTCGACGTGGAGCGCATCAGCCACGTCGTCAACTACGACATCCCCACCGACACCGAATCCTACGTGCACCGCGTCGGCCGCACGGGACGCGCCGGCCGCAGCGGCGAGGCGATCCTGTTCGTGGCGCCGCGCGAGCGGCACCTGCTCAAGGCGATCGAACGCGCCACGCGCCAGCCGATCGAGGAGATCCTGCCGCCCAGCGCCGAGGCGATCAACGCGCGCCGGGTGGAGCGCTTCAAGCAGTCGGTGGCGCAGGCCATGGCGCAAGGCCAAGGCGACCCGGCGGCGCAGGCGCAGCTGCAGTCCTTGCGCCAGGTCATCCTGCAGTTCGAGCAGGAATCCGGCGCACCGCTGGCGGATATTGCCGCGGCCCTGGCGATGATGGCGCAGGGCAAGCAGCCCCTGCTGCGGCCGGCGGATGCGGCATCGGCGGCGGTGCCACCCGCACCGCATGGCGCGCACAAGCCGGCCGCGGCGGCCGGTGTGCCGCCGCACCAGCCCCGCAAGCCGCGCGCGCCGGACACGCCGGGCGAGCCGCCGGGCCGCAAGCGCGAGGCGAAGGCCGAGCGGCTGGCGGAGGACGAACTGGAGATGTATCGCATCGAAGTCGGCGAGCAGCACGGCGCCAAGCCGGCCAACATCGTCGGCGCCATCGCCAACGAGGCCGGGCTGGACAGCGGCCACATCGGCCGCATCGAAATCTTCGGCGACTACAGCCTGGTCGCACTGCCCATCGGCATGCCCAAGCCGATTTTCCAGCACCTGCGCAAGACCTGGGTGTGCGGCCGCCAGTTGCAGCTCAGCCTGGTCACCCCGCATCCCAAGAAGCAGAAGCCGCGTTAGTGCGAATTTCGTTTAGCTGCAGGCATGTTTGATTTGTCATTCTGAGCGAAGCGAAGAATCTGGCCAGATCCTTCGCTTCGCTCAGGATGACGGACATGTATGCATTTGAATCGAAGACGCTCTAGGGTCGGTTGCCGGCGCTCAGGCGATGCGCAGCACCGTCTTGCCCAGCCCCTTGCCGCTCATGGCGAATTCCAGCGCCGCGCCGAACTCTTGAAAGGCGAACTCGCGGCCGGCCGGCGGCTGCAGCCGCCCTTCGCCGACCCAGGCGAGCATCTCCTCCAGGTGCCGGCGTGCGCGCGCGGCCTCGTAGAGCTGGAACTGGCGCACGTCCACGCCGACCAGGGCCGCGCCCTTCATCAGCGGCAGGTTGACCGGCAGCGCCGGGATCGGGCCGCCGACGAAGCCCACCACCAGGTGGCGGCCGCCCCACACCAGCGAGCGGAACGCCGGCTCGAACAGCGGCCCGCACAGCGGGTCGAAGTTCACGTCGGGGCCGGCGCCGCCGCACAGGGCCTTGAGGCGTTCGCGCCAGCCCGCGGGATCGGTGTCGATCGCGTGGTGCGCGCCGTGCGCGGCGGCGAACGCGCGCCGCGCCTCGCTGGAGGCGGCGGCGATCACCTCCGCGCCCATCAGGCGGCCGAGCTGCACCGCCGCCACGCCCACGCCGCCGGCCGCGCCGAACACCAGCAGCCGCTCGCCGGCCGCAAGCAGCGCGCGGTCGCGCAGGCCGTGCAGCGCGGTGAGGTAGTTGACGCGGAAGCCGGCCGCCTGCGCAAAGCTCATGCGCGGCGGGATCGGCAGCACCGCCTGCGCCGGCACCGCCACCGCCTCGGCGAATCCGCCGCGCACCGCCGCGATCACGCTGTCGCCCGGTGCCAGCCCGGTCACGCCGGCGCCGAGCGCCTCCACCCACCCCGCCACCTCCATGCCCGGCACGTGCGGCAGCGGCGGCTTCACCTGGTAGCGGCCGAGCGCGATCAGGCCGTCGGCATAGCCCACGCCGCAGGCGGCCACCTTGACCAGCACTTCGCCCGCGCCCGGAACCGGCGCGGGAACATGGGTGAAGTGGTAGTCGGCGAAGGAACCGAGCCGCTGTGCCTGCACGGTCTTCATCGGGACGCTCGCGCCGCGACTGTCATCGCCCGGCGTCGCGTTCGCGCAGCACGCGGCGCAGGATCTTGCCCGAGGCGGTCTTGGGGATCGCCTCGCAGGCCACCACCGCGCCGAGCTGCTTGTAGTCCACCACGCGTTGCGCCACCCAGTCCTTGATCTGCTCCGGCTCGAACGGCGCGCGGCCGACGACGTAGGCCACCGGGATCTCGCCGGCGCGCGCGTCCGGCCGGCCGATGACGGCGACGTCGGCGACCGCCGGATGGGTGAACAGCAGCGCTTCCAGTTCCGCCGGCGCCACCTGGAACCCCTTGACCTTGATCAGCTCCTTCATGCGGTCGGTGATGTACAGGTAGCCGTCGTCGTCGAAGTGGCCGATGTCGCCGGTGCGCACCCAGCCGTCGGCGGTGAGGGTGGCGGCGGTGGCGGCCGGCTGGTGCAGGTAGCCCTTGAACGCCTGCGGCCCGCGGAACCAGATCTCGCCGGAGGCGTTGCGCCCCAGGTCGGCGCCGCTGGCCGGGTCCACCACGCGCGCCTGCGTGGCGGGCAGCAGCTGTCCGCTGGAGCCGGGGCGCGCTCGATCGGGATACGTCGCGGCGACCACGCCGGAGGATTCGGTCATGCCGAAGCCCTGCCCCACGCGGCACTTGAACCGCTCGGCGATGCGGCGCTCGCCTTCCGCCCCGAACGGCGCCGCGCCGGTGCCGATCGATTGCAGCGAGGACAGGTCGTGCGCGGCCACCAGCGGATGGCTGGCCAGGAAATGCATCAGCGGCGGCACCAGGTTCAGGTGGGTGACCCGGTGCGTCTGGATGGCGCCGAGGAATGCGGCCGGCTCGAAGCGCGGCAGCGTGACCAGGGTGGCGCCCGAGGCCAGCACGCGCAGGGTCATCACGGTGAAGCCGTAGATGTGGAACATCGGCAGCACCGCCAGCACCACCGCCGTCTCCGCCAGGGGCACGGCCTGCATGTACTGGCAGACGTTGGCAACCAGCGTGCGGTGGCTCAGCATCACGCCCTTGGACAGCCCGGTGGTACCTGACGAGTACGGCAGCGCGGCCAGCGCATCGGCATCGGCCGTAGCCGCCGGCTCGGGCTCGGCGCATGCCGCCAGCGCGTCGAAGCCGAGCGCGCCTTGCGCCGCGCCGGCCACGATCAGGTGCTCGCAGCCCGACGACTCCGCCGCTTCGCGCGCCACGGCCAGGCCCGCCGGCGTGGTGAAAATGAAGCGCGCGCCGCAATCGCGCGCCTGGTGTGCGAGGTCGGCGGCGCCATAGGCCGGGTTGGCCCCGCTCACCGCGCCGCCGGCGGCGATGGCGCCAAGCGCAGCGACCGGCCACTCCGGCATGTTCGGCGCGAACATCAGCAGGGTGTCACCGGGCCTGAAGCCGTTGGCGGCGAGGCCGGCGGCAAAGCGCCCGATCAGGGCATCCAGCTCGCCGTAGCGGTAGCGGCGGCCGCTGGCCGCGTCCACCAGCGCCGTGCGCTGCGGGCGCCGGCGCGCCTGCGCGCGGATGAACTCCGCCACCGTGACGGCGGGAATCGGCGCCGCCAGCGGCGGGCCTTCCAGCAAGGCGCCGCCGGGGCTCACGGCTTGGTTGCCGCCGCCTCGGCGGCAACCAGGCTGGCGAATCCCGGCGCGGTGCGCAGCGGATCCCAGCGGCAATCCTGCTTGAGCTCCGCCGCGGTAATTCCGCCGGGCTCCGCCAGGGAGGACTGCAATGCGGCGACTGCCGCGGCGGCGTCACCCCCATACATCTGCACCAGCGCCAGGTCGATGGTGGCATCCGGGCGCGCGAAGGCGTCCCTGGCGACTTGCGCCTGCCCCTGCGCGGCCATCTGCAAGGCGGCCGCGCGGTCGCCGAGCGCCGCGTCGACGGGGCCCAGCACCAGCAGGATGAACGCGCCGCTGTCGCCGGCCGCGCGCAGGCTCTCCAGCCGCTCGCGTACAAAGGCCAGGTCGGCCCGCGCCGCTTCGCGCTGGCCCGCGCAGGCTTCCAGGCCGGCGCGATTGAGGTGCGCGAACGCGGCCTCGGCCGGCGGCAGGGTGCCGCCGGCGTCGATGACCTTGCTCCACTCGGCGATGCCCTGGGCGTAGGTCCGCTGCTGCCGCCACAGCTTGGAGAAGGCTTGCGCCACGCGCGACTGCGAAGGATCCAGCCGGATGCCGGCCAGCGCTGCCGCCGCGGCCTCGGTGTTGCCCTGTGCCAGGTAGCTGCGGGCCTGCGAGGCGATGATGGTTTCGTTGCCGGGCTGCGCCTCCAGACCATGTCCGTACGCCTCGCGCGCCTGGTCGAAGCGCCGCAGCGCTTCCTGCGAAAAGCCGATGTTGATCCAGATCTCGGAGTTGTGCGGATCCAGCTGCGCGGCCTGCCGCAGGTCCGCCAGCGATTCCTCCCATTTCCCCTGCCGGCGCTTGACCAGGCCGATCAGCTCCATCACGAAGGCGCTGTTCGGGGTCTGGCGGCGGGCGTGCTCGTAGGCTTCCAGGGCGCCGTCGTAGTCCTCCTCGCCCCAGTAGCGGTAATAGCCCAGCGCCAGCCAGGCCTCCGGCAGGTCCGGCTGCAGACGCAGCGCGGCGTCGGCCGCCGCCTTGGCGGAGGCGAGTTGCTGCGGCGTGTGCTCGTGCTCGAAGTAGTACTGGGTGCGGGCGTTGGACAGGTAGGCCCAGGCTTCGGCGAAGTCCGGGTCGGCGGTGACCGCCTTGGTGAACAGGTCGATCAGCGACAGGAAATAGCCGCGCGACTCGTCGTAGTCGGTGGACAGGGCCACGCCGCGCAGGTAGGCGTCGTAGGCCTCGGCGCTGCGCGTCGGCAGCTTGGCCAGCGCCTGCCGTTCGCTGCCGCTGAGCTGCGCCTTGAGCGCCTGGGCGATGGCGCCGGCCACTTCGCTTTCGACGCTGAAGATGTTGTCCAGCTTGCGGTCGTAGGTCTGCGCCCACAGGTGATCGTCGGTCGCTGCGTGGATCAGCTGCACGTTGACGTGCACGGCGTCGCCGGATTTCTGCACCGAGCCTTCCAGGATGTTCGCCACGCCGAGCTGGCGCGCGATTTCCGGCAGGTTGTCCGGGCTGCTGGCGAAATGCTGCGTGGAGGTGCGCGAGATCACGCGCAGGGCGCCGATCTGCGCCAGCCGCGTGAGGATCTCGTCCTGGATGCCTTCGGCGAAGTAGGCGTTGGTCTTGTCGTCGGACAGGTTTTCGAACGGCAGCACCGCGATCGACTTGTCCGAGCCGCCGCCGCGGGCGCCCGGCCCGAGCACGCCGGCGCGATCCGCGGCGATGTAGGCGCCCGCCGCCACCAGCAGCGCGCCCAGCACGTAATTCAACCGGCGGTCCATGCTGCGACGCTGCGCCGCCTGCAGCGCCGCGTCGCCCGCCGCCAGCGCGTCGGTGCGCACGATGCCCTGCGGCGTGATGTCGAACACCCAGGACAGCGCCAGCGCCACCGGAAAGCCGGCGATGACCGCGATCACCACCCAGCGCACGGCGGAATTCGAAACCTCGAAGAACGGGAACACCTGGGTGGCGACCTGCACCAGCAGCCAGCCCGCCACGCCGTAGGCCACGCCCACCTTGTAAACGTGGCGCCGCTGCAGCTCGACGAAGAACGACGGCTGGCTCATGGCACCGTCGTCCGCCCGCGCAACCCCGCGCGCGCAGCGCCCGCCTGCCGCCCGGCCTTCGAAACGAACCCCTGCATCCGGCTCCCCCTGCGTGGTGCCGGCTACTTTAACCCGAATGCACCGGCAACCGGCCGCTACGGCGGCGCGGAGGTTGCGATCCAAGGAATCTCTGAATAAGTCCGTCCTGGACTTAATTCAGGCGATAGCCATCGACAAGTGTGATTTTCAACGGCCTGCCATATCAATGGCTTGCGCCATTGAAAGTGGTTGGGCCGTCCGTGACCCTAAGGCCCGCCCGCCGGCGCCGATGCGGCGCGGTCGAGCATGCGCTCGGCCGCGTTGAGCAGGCGTTCCTGTGCCGCCAGCAGCGTGCGCAACTCGGCGCTGGCGTCCAGCGGACGCTCGAACAGGCGCGCGGCGTGCACGCTCGCGGCGATCTGCTCCAGGCGTTGCGCCACCAGGCGGTTCCGGTGCACGAACTTTTCCATCCTCACGTTCAGGCCTCCAATTTGAGCGCAATAGCCGGGGCGTCACCGCTCCTCCGGCGCTTCAGGCAACCAGCGCCGGACTCCAGGCGGGCGCCGGCGCCGGCCCTCCCGCACGGAACGGCTCCAGTTCCGGAACACCTTCGAGCAGCAGGGGTGCCGCGTGCAGGTAGGCGGTGGTGCGGCGCTTCTGGTCGATGTCGTCGTAGACGCGCTGGATCTGCTCGGGCGTATAGCGCAGAACCGCGGCCGCTTCGGCCGGGGTCACGCCGTGGTTCTTGGCCCACAGGATCAGGTCCAGCTTCGAGTAGTGCACCGAAAAGTAGAAGTCTTCCTGCGACTGTTCCAGGCTGTAGGTGTCGGTGGTCGGCTCGCGCTGCAGGATCTCCTCGATGACGCCGAGGTGCCGCGCCAGCGCATAGACCTGCGTCTTGTACAGCCCGGCAATCGGCTTGACGTCCGCCGCGCCGTCGCCGAGCTTGACGAAAAAGCCCTGGTCGTACTCCAGGCGGTTGGGCGTGCCGGAGGTGGCGAACACCAGGCGGTCGGCGTGGAAATATTCCAGCATCTTGCGCACGCGCTGCTTGAAATTCGTCGCCGCGACGATCTGCAGGTAGGCCTGCGGCGACAGCCGCACGCGATGCTCGGCGCCGTCCGGCCGCCGTACCACCGCGTAGAACACGTTCAGTCCGCCGGATCCCAGGCGGTCGCCGTGCATGACGATTTTCCACGGCCAGTCCGGCTGGAATTCCGGGTACACCGAGCGCACCGCTTCGTCGCGCAGGCGGTAGCAGCCCAGGGCGTCGAGCACCGGCGCGATGTCGTGCACGCTGTAGCCGATGCCGAGGTTTTCGCACAGCTTGCGTCCGAACGCGCTGCTGTCGGAGCTCGAATCGCGTTCCGGCAGCAACAGGCCATGCACGCGCTTCGGCCCGAGCGCGCGCACCGCCAGCGCCGCCGTGCACGCCGAGTCGATGCCGCCCGACACCGCCACCACCAGGCCGCGGCGCCGCAGGGTCGTCAGCACCGCCTCGCGCAGGCCGGCGCACAGCTGCGCCGCCTTGGCTTCCAGGTCGATCTGCAGCACATTTTCGTGAAACGGGGTCATTGGAGCACCTTGGTCTTGAGTTCGCCCTTGGCGATTTTTCCGGTGGTGGTTCGAGGCAGCACGGCCTCGAAACGGATGGTTCGCGGCACCGCGTACGCCGAGCCCTGCTCGCGGCAGAACTTGCGCAGCGCGTTTTCGTCGGCTTCGGCACCCGCGCGCATCACCACGAACGCGGCGGCGCTCTCGCCCTCGACCGCGTCGGGCACGCCGACCACCGCCGCTTCGCTGACGTCGGGGTGGCGGCACAGGCATTGCTCGATTTCCGCGGCACCGATCCGATGGCCGCGGATCTTGAGGATGTCCTTGGCGCGGCCGGTGATGAAGAAGTAGCCGTCGGCATCGCGGTAGGCCAGGTCGCCGGTCCACAGCCAGCCGTGCCGGAGAATCTGCCGGGTGGCTTCCTCGTCGTTGTAATAGCCCTGGGTGACATTGTCGCCGCGCGCCGCCAGCTGGCCGACCTGCCCGGTGGCGCACTCGCGCCCGTCCTCGTCCAGCACGCGCAGCTCGACGCCGGCAATGCCGCGGCCGATCGAGCCCTCCTTGGCCTGCGCCGACTCCGGCGGCAGGTAGGACAGCCGTGCCGTGGCCTCGGTCTGGCCGTACATGACGTAGAGCCTGGCCGGCGCAAACGCCGCGCGGGCCCAGCGCACCGTGTCGGCCTGCATCGGCCCGCCCGCCTGCGTCACGTAGCGCAGCGCGGGAAAATCCGCGTCGGTGGCGGCACCCTGCCGGCGCAGCAGCTCGAACGTCAGCGGCACGCCGGCGAAACCGGTGCAGGCCTGCTGCGCCATGGCTTCCATCACCACGCGCGGATAGGTGAAGCGATGGTCGAAGAACACCGAACCGCCGGCCAGCAGGTGCGTCTGCAGCAGGCTTTTGCCGTAGCAGTGGTACAGCGGCAGGATCGACAGGACGCGATCCGCGGGGCCCAGT
Organism: Nevskia sp.; assembly: GCA_016779605.1. Lineage (GTDB taxonomy): Bacteria > Pseudomonadota > Gammaproteobacteria > Nevskiales > Nevskiaceae > Nevskia. Next base: position 26,557 of record JADHNH010000006.1, read on the forward strand.
TGCAGGAATTCGCAGATGGAACGCGTATTGGCGGCGATGTTCCGGTGGGTCTGCACCACGCCCAGGCGGCGGCCGGTGCTGCCGGAGGTGTAGATGAGCAGCGCCGGCGCATCGGCATCCAGCACCGCAGACGGCGCCGGCGCGTGCCCGGCCTCGACGGCGCCGTCTTCGCCCACCCAGGTCCATTCGGCAGGCGCCAGCAGCTCGCACATGCGCGGCGGCGGCGGCGCCGGATGCACGATCCAGATCCGGCGGAACGGCGCATGGATGGCTGCCCACAGGGCGGCGTCGCGCCCGGCGATGACGGCGTGTCGCGCCTGCGTCTGCTCGGCGATGGCGCGCAGCGCTTCGGCGCCCCACTCGCGGCTCACCTCGACCGCACAGCCGCCGCAGGACTGCACCGCCAGGCTCGCCACCACCGCCGCCGGCCCGTTCGGCAGTGCCAGCATGACGCGCTCGCCCGCCGCCACGCCCTGCCGCGCCAGCAGCGCCGCCGCCAGCCTCACGCGCCCGGCGACTTCGCCGTAGCTGAGCCAGCCCGAGGGCGTGCCCAGGCAGGGCGCGAGCGGCGCCCGCGCCGCATGGGCCATCAGCCAATCCACCGCGAACGGGCTCGATGCGTTCATGCCGCAGCCTCCGCCGGCGCGCCGAGCAACTCCACCTGGTCGATGCGGGCCTGCGGGATCCGCCGCTGCGCGCCGAATTGCCGCCAGAGCAGTTGCGTCGTCGCCACCGCCATCAACGCCATGTTGTCGGCTTCGGTCGGCGCCGCGCCGGATTGCGCCAGCTTGGCCACCAGCCGCTCCACCTTGGCACCGTCGAACACGCCGGCGCGGTCCACCGCCTCGCGCGCCAACAGCTCGCGGCTCCACTGCGGTGCCGCGGCGCCGGCCAGGCATTCGGCGACCGGCGCCCGGTAGGGAAACTTGGGCCGCTGCGCAACCGCGGCCGGCAACAGCGGCCGCGCGTAGCGCTTGAGAATGACTTTCTCCTTGAGACCGCACAGCTTCATGCGCGCCGGCAGCCGCGCGGCGAATTCGATCAGGCGATGGTCGAGGAACGGGAACCTTCCCTCCACCGAGTGCCCCATCAGCATGCGGTCGCCCTGTGCCGACAACAGGTAGCCGGACAGCAAGGTCTGCATCTCCAGGTACTGGGCGCGCGCCAGCGGGCGCCAGCCGGCAAACGCCGGCGGCAGCGTATCCAGCAGGGCTTGCGCGGGCGTCTGGCCGTGCAGGGCCTGCACGAACGCCGGCGCCAGGAATCGCGCCACGCGGCCGCTGTTGGCCCAGCGGATGCGATGGGAAAAATCGCGCGCCGCGCTGCCCTCGTCGCCGATGCCGTAGAACTGCCGCAGCATGGCCGGCGGCTGCTGCGACAGCGCCATGTACGGGTACAGCCGCCCCAGCAGCCGCGGACGCACCGCGGACTGCGGCTGCCGCGCCCAGAATTGGCGGATGGCGGTCTCCTTGAACAGGTCGTAGCCCCAGAAGGTCTCGTCGGCGCCTTCGCCGGTGAGCACCACCTTGGTGCCCTGCGACCGCACCAGCTCCGACAGCCGGAAGAAAGGTGCCGGCGCCGAGCGCAGCAGCACTTGCTCGGCATGATCCACCACCGCCGGCAGCAGCTCGCCGATGTCACGGTCGCCGACCAGTACCTGGTGGTGCGCGGTGCCCAGCGCGCGCGCCACGCTGGCCTGGTAGCCGCGCTCGTCGTAACGCGCCTGCTCGAAGCCCACCGAGAATGTCTGCAGCGTGCCCTTCAGCTCCCTCTGGGCGATCGCGCAGATCAGGCTGGAGTCGAGCCCGCCGGAAAGATAAGCCGCCACCGGCACGTCGGCGCGCAGGCGCAGCCGCACCGCGTCGGTGAGGATCTCGTCAAGCTGGGCCAGCGCGCGCGGTTCCGTCAGCGCGTGGTCCACCGCATCCGCGCCCAGGTCGAGATCCCAGTAGCGGCGCACCGCGAGCCGGCCGCCGCGATGGCGGGCGGTGCATCCCGGCGGCAGCGACAGCACGCCGGCGAATGCGCTGTGCGGCGGTACCGGCGCCCACAGGTGCAGGGTCTGGTGCAGCGCGGCCCGGTCCAGCTCGGGCGCCAGCCAGCCGCCGGCGAAGATGGCCTTGGCCTCGGACGCGAAGGCCAGTCCGTCCCGGCCCTCGTGGTAGAACAACGGCCGCACGCCCACGCGGTCCCGCGCCAGCCAAAGGCTGCGGTCGCGCGGATCCCACAAGGCGAAGGCGAACTGGCCGATGAAGCTGCGCACGCAGTCGATCCCTTCGCGCAGGAACGCCGCCAGGATCACCTCGGTGTCCGAGCGCGTGCGGAAGCGATAGCCCGCCGCCAGCCGCGCGCGCAGTTCCACGTGGTTGAAAATCTCGCCGTTGAACACCACGCTGATGCCGCTATCCGGATCGGTCATGGGCTGATGACCGCCGGCCACGTCGACGATCGAAAGGCGCGTGTGGCCCAGGCCGACGCCGTCGGCGAGCAGCGCTTGCTGCGCATCCGGTCCGCGGTGGTAAAGGCTGGCGGTCATCCGCCGCAGGGGCCCGGCGAAGCGCCGCAGGCGCTCCTGTTCGGACAGCTGGGCCGGCGTGGTGAATCCGACGATTCCGCACATGATCGGCAGCGCCTGGCGCAGGTAATCGCGGGCTAGGCGGCGACGGCGCGCTTGCGCTCGATGAACCCGGCCAGGTTGTCGACCGAGTCCAGGTTCTCCGGCACCAGTTCGACGTCGACGATGGCGATCCCGAACGTCTTTTCCAGGAACACCACCAGCTCGAGCATGCCCATGGAATCGATGATGCCGTTCTTGAGGAACGAATCGCCGTCGGCGAACTCGTCGACGAAAAACGTGTCGCTGATGAATGACCGAATCTGCTCTCTTGACGTCATGACAGCCCTCCCAATAATTGGCCGGCGGCCTGCGCCGGTCGCAGCGGTGTTCGAACATCCGGCGCCGTCCCGGCCCTGCGGCCCAGCGCATCCAGCGGCATCGCCCTGGCGGGTGCGCCCAGTGCCAGGCTATGCGCCGGCACGTCGCTGACCACGACGCTGCCGGCGGCGACCACCGAGCCCTCGCCGATCGTCACCCCGGGGCTGAGCACGGCACCATGCGCCACCCAGACATCGTCGCCGACGACGATGTCGCCGCCGGCACCGTCGGCGCTGCGGATCTGCACCATCGAGGCGAACATGCAGCGCTTGCCGACCGTGAACGAGTGCGCGACCTCGATCACCGCGCCGTAGTTGAACAGCGACTCCTCGCCGATCCGCATGCTGGCACCCGCGCGCACCGTGATCGCCGTCGGGATCATGCCGCCGAGAAACGTGACGTTGCGCCCGACCTGCAGCGTGCCGCGATTGTCCAGCACGATCGGCCCGGTGACGCAGACGCCCCGCCCGATCTGCGCGCTGCGCAGCACCCAGCGTGCCCGCAGGCGCCCGAAGAAGCGCACCTGCTTGCGCCACAGGCCGTTGTCGTCGAAGTCGGTCACGTCCGCTGGAGCCTCGCTACTGCGCCGCGGCGGCGTGCACCGCACGCGGGGGATTGCCCGCGACGAATGCGGCTTTCGGCACGCGCCGGCTGATCACCGAGTGCGGGCCGATGCGCGCGCCCGCCTGCACGCAGGCGCCCGGCAGCAGGATGGCGTGCTCGCCGATGCGCACGCCCTGTTCCACGCAGACCTTCACCGACGGCGGCCGCTGGTGGCGGTCGCCGCGCAGCGGGTGGAACTGGTTGTCGATGATCTTGACGAACGGCTCCAGCACGCTGGCGCCGCCGATCTTCACGTTGTCGGTCGCCTCGATCGAGCAGCCGCCGCGCACGATCACATCGTCGCCGATCTCGATCACTGCGCCGCGGGTCGCGTGCAGTTCGATCGGCGCAGCGCGGCCGTCGAGCAGTACGTTGCGGCCCAGTACGATGCGCCCGCCGCCGCGGATCCACAGGCGGCCCAGTGCGCGCGTACCGCTGCCGACTTCGCTACAGCGCCACAGCCGCAGCCGGGTGCAGGCGTCGACCGCGCGCTGCCGCACTAGATCGAAGCAGTTCATGGGCGCCGCGCGCCGTACCGGCCCTGCCGGCCACCGGCCTGCCGGACCCGCTCACACTTGCATTGCGCAACCCGCATCGACGATCCCTTCGAAGTGCCTGCACGATCCGCGTGCCGCACGCGGCGGCCACCCGGCGCGCGCCCGCCCGGCTGCAATCCGGCCGGCTGCTTCGCGCCTGCGTGTTCGCTTGTGCGCAGATTCCGGTTGGCCAGGGCAGCGTGCACCATGGGCGGCAGATTAGGAGCTGCGCCAGTACAGGTCTGTTCGAAATCGCACAATCGGCGGCGACCGCTCGCAGGTGCACGGCAGCTCGCGGCGGGCGGCCGCAAACCGGCCGTCGCCTTTATGCGGCGTGGGACGCGGGTGGAGCGCCGCCGGACGAGTGGGGGCGCACGCTGCCGTGGCCGCGCACGGCGTTGCGGCCCGAACGCTTGGCCTGGTACATCGCCTGGTCGGCGCGGCCGAGCAGCGCTTCGATCGCCGCGTCGCCCGGCTCCATCGAGGCCACGCCGATGGAGGCGGTGACTTCAAGCGTGGTGCCGTCCGGCAGCCGGAAGGTGCCGGCGGCGATCGAGCCGCGCAGCCGCTCGGCCACTTCCATCGCCTGTTCGTGCGTGGTATCGGGCAGGGCGATGCAGAATTCCTCGCCGCCGAGGCGCCCGGCGATATCGACCTCGCGCAGCGCCAGGCGGATCAGCTGCCCCAGGTGCTGCAGCACGGCATCGCCGCCCTGGTGGCCATGGACGTCGTTGATCTTCTTGAAGTGGTCCACGTCCAGGATCATCAGGGACAGCTCGCCGCCATGCCTTTGCAGGCGCTTGATCTCGCGGCCGGCCACCTCCAGGAAGTGCCGGCGCGTGCCGAGCTCGGTGAGCACGTCCAGCGTCGCCAGGCGTTCCAGCTCCTGCGCCATGCGCCGGCGCTCGCTGATGTCGATGAACGATTCGATCACCTCGCGCACGGCGCCCTGCCGGTCGTACTGACATACGGCGTTGACCAGCAGCCAGCGCACCGCGCCGCCGGCGGAGCGGATGCCGACCACGCGGTCCGTCGCCGTGCCCCGCGTCTGCAGCGCCAGGCTGATCGGGTGTTCCTGCACCGGCAGCGCCGTGCCGTCTTCGCGCACCAGACGCCAGCGCGGATCGCCGAGCACGCCGCCGATCAGCTCCGCTTGGGGCACGCCCAGCAGGTCCGCGGCCTGCGGATTGGCGAACTTGATGCGGGCGTCGGCGCCGTACACCATCACCGCCGCGTGCACGCCGTCGAGCACCGACTGCAGCTGCGCGCGGCCTTGTTCCAGTGCCTGCTCCAGCCGCCTGCGCTCGGAGACGTCGCGGACGATGCTGGCGATACCGGTCACGGCACCGGCGGAGTCGCGGATCGGCGACGCCGTCAGCGAAACCTCGACCTGCGCGCCGTCCTTGCGGCAAAGCGGCATGTCGAACTGCCCGACGGTCTCTCCCCGGCGCACCCGCTCGAGCACCGTCAGGCCGCGCGCCAGCTGCTCCGGCGAGGCCAGCAGGGTCAGTGAATTGCCGATCATTTCCCCCGCGCCGTAGCCGAACAGCGCCGTCGCCGCCGGGTTCCAGCTGGTGATGGTACCGTCGGGCCGGCTGCTGATGACGGCGTCGTTGGAGTTTTCCACCACCAGCGACAGCAGCCGGCGCATGCTCTCGGCGTTGCGGCGCTCGCGCATGTCGTAGATCGTGCTGCGGCTGCGCAGGAACCGGCCCTCGGCATCCTTCACCGCGGTGGCGCTGAGCAGCACCGGCAGCAGCGAGCCGTCCTTGCAGATGAACTCCAGTTCCAGGTCGCGCACGCTGCCGGTGCGCATGAATTGCGGATAGTTCACTTCGACGATCGCCCGGCTGGCGGGCGTGACCAGGTCGACCGCTTTCACCCGCCCGACCAGTTCTTCGCGGCTGTATCCCAGCCATTCCAGCTCGGTGCGGTTGATCTCGACGATGAGGCCGTCCGCGTCGAGGGAATGGTAGCCGCAGGGCGCGCCGTCGTAGAGATCCCGGATCTGGCCGGAGGAGCGTTCGAGCGCGCGGTTGACCTCACCCAGTTGCGCCGCGCGGTGCCGGAGATTCTGCGTCTGCGCAACCAGGCCGGCCATCAGCATCGACACCAGCAGCCCCAGTCCGAGCAGGAGATTGGGCAGGCGGGCGACCTCCGGTCCGGTCGCCTCCGCCGTGAGCTGGGTGCGCAGCGCCTGCCAGCCGAGCAGCACGAGCAGGCTCAGGCCGACGCCGACGCTGGCCGACAGCCAGGGCACGTCGCTCCAGGAAGCGGCCCGGCCGATGCCCATGGTGGCGAGCACCAGCGCGACTCCCAGCACGGCGAGTCCCGCCGCGGTCAGCGCCGCCATGCGCGTCAGCCAGCCCCACTCGAACGCCGGCGCGATGCCGAACACGTAGCCGGTCAAGGCGACCAGGCCGATGGCCGAGACAATGCTGCCGAGCACCCCTGCGACCGCCAGGGTGGACGGCCGCCGTCCCAGGCCGGCGAGCGCGACGCCCAGACCCGCCAGCGCCAGCGCCGAGGCCGTGTTCGGCGCCATGCGTCCGGGATGGACCAGATGCATGGCCGGCGGCACGCGCAGGAACAGTTCGTCGACGCCCAGGGAAACCGAGCTCAGATACTCTTCAAGGGTAAGCACACCCGCCAGGGAGGCGAGCATTCCGACGGCCACGGCGAGCCTGGAAAACCCGCTCAGCGCGGCGCGCAGGCCGGTGCCGCACATGACAAAGGTCAGTGCCGTATTGAACGAAACCGGCGGAGAAGCGGGCGCAAGCTGGGTCCATCCCGGTGCACCGGCAATCCAGGCCAGGCAGATGCCGGCACTGGCCGCAATCAGAATGTCCGCAAGCACGGCGGCGAATCGAACCATCGTTCGCTGACGATCCAGTTCTCTCATAGCGCCTCGACCTGCCCCAAGCCTTCTACAGCGCGGCCGCCGGGGCCTGCACGCCGCGCAGGCCGCTGCCGTGTGCAGTCACCCTTGACGTCAAATTTTCGTGAATTGGGACGGCGGCGAAATTGACCTGGGTCAATCCAGGGTGCGCAGGCGCACCGTTACCGACTTTCGTCCAGCATGGCACGCACCGCGGCAAAGGCGCGGCGCTCAATCTGCCGTATCCGTTCGCCGGAAATGCCGTAGTCGCGGGCCAGCTGCTTGAGCGTCGGCCTTTTGCCGGGCGCCAGCCAGCGCCGGCCGACGATGTCGCGCGTACGCGGATCCAGCGTGGCCAGGACCGCATGCGCGCCGTCGACCAGCCGCTGCCAGGCTTCGGATTCGCCGATCGACTGCGGGCAGCCGATGGTGCCGGTCAGCGCGTCCGCCGGCGCCCGTCCGCGTCGCACCAGGCGCTGCGCCCGCGCCAGGGTCAGGTCGTAACCCTGCGTCAGCTTCTGCAGCTGCCGGATGTCCGGCGGCCATGCTTTGAGCGCCGCCGCGGCTGCGGCAAGCGGTTCGCCGCGCAGCATCTGCAGGCTGCCGCCGTAATGCCGGCGCAGGCGCAGGTAGAGGTCCTGCTGCGCCAGCGTGAGGTTCGGCGGCACCACGCGCGACTGCCGCAAGGCGAACCGGCCGATGTCGTCGCGCACGATCCGCGCGGCAAACTGGATCAGGCGGGTGCCGGCAGCCGGACGGAACCGCCCGATCGCCTTGATCAGGCCGATGTTGCCCTCCTGGATCAGGTCCGCCAGCGGCTGCCGGTAGCCCGCGAAACCGCGCGCGATAGACACCACGAAGCGCAGGTTGGGCAGCGCCAATGCCGCGATCGCCGCCGCGTCGTGGGTGTCGCGCAGCCGTCGGGCGAGGCGCAATTCCTCGGCCCGGGTCAGCAGCGGAATGCGGTTGACCGCCTGGATGTAGGCGTCGAGGCCTGCCGCGGGAGACGGCAGCCCCGGCCGGAGCGGGCGGCGCGCTGCCGCCGGCGCCGGGCGATGCCGTCGCGGCCCTGGCGGCAGCCCGGGCGGCGTAGCCACGGGTTCGGCGCGCCGCCTATGCGGCCGCAGGGCGCTTGCCGGCCGTCTTCACCCGCGCTGCCATGCGCGGGGCGTGACTGGCGGCGCGTCCGGCACCGGTTGCAGCAAGGTAACCGCGAAATCGCCGTCGCGCTCGCCAATGCGCAGCAACCGCTGGTCGCGCAGCTGCGTGAGGCTGTCGAACAGCTCGGCCTCCTGGCGCCCGGTACGCGCCCATTCGCTCCGCAGCTGGTGCAACTGGATGGTTTCGCCCACCGGCACGCCGAGGTCGGCGATGATGCGGATGACGTCTTCGGTAACGGCAGCCTGTCTGGGCGGCATGGAGCGGCTCCGGTGCTTGCGCATTGCGTGATCTGGATGGAGGCCATGCAGGGCGTCGCCGCAACGGCACCGCGCGTCCACCGACCTGTTTGATGCGCGCAGTTCAACATCCGCCTTCGCGGCGGTCAGTGCGCTGTCGAACAATTCCCGGCGCGGCCGCGGCGGATCCCAGCCTAGGCAGGCCGCCTGGCCGGGGCGGACGCACGGCCGCGCGCGATCGGCGCCGTGCCCGGAACGAGGCGTTCCACTTCGTGCCGCACCAGCTCGTAGCATTCGCAGGCGCCGGCTTCCAGGCCGGCGCGATCGACGATGCGGATGCGGCCGGAACGGTGGCCGACATGGCCGGCTGCCTGCAGCTCGCTCACGGCCGCAGCGGTTTCTTCCGCGCCTGCCTGCAGCAGTGTCGCCAGTACCTCGGGGCTCACCGTAGACGCGCCGCCTAGACGGTCCGCGCACGCCAGCAGGCAGGAGCAGGTACGCTGGCGCAGTCCGTGGGTGCGCCGGCAGGTGGCCACCTGCGCCGCCTGGAAATACAGCGCCTGTGCGTAGCGCAGCAGCAGGCGCTCGAGCGCCACCGAACGTTGCAGCTCCTGGCGCAGGTCGTGCCAGCGCAGGCGCAGGCAGTGCCCGGCCGTTTGCGCCACCGCCGTACCCGCCGCCGCCCTGCCACCCATGAAAAGCGCCACGCCGACGAAGCCTTCGTTGCCCACTGCGACCATTTCCTCGGTCCTGCCGTCTTCCGCCAGCTGGCTCAGGCCGATGATGCAGTCGAGCGGGAAATAGGCATGGCGAAGAAACTGGCCCGGCTGGTACAGCACCGTACCTGCGCGCAGCTCCACCGGCTCAAGTCGGCCGCAGGCGGACAATTCGGCGGCCGCGGGCCAGGCCGCGAGCAGGCGGTTCTGTGCGAGCAGCGGCCGGGCCGGGCCGGCCGGCGCTGCAAGCCCTTCTCCACATCGGTCGGAACGGTACATAAGCGGGCACGCACTGCCAGGTGAGTGCCAACCCTAGCAACGCCAGCCGCAAACCTCGGTGCGGCAAACCACACTCGCAGACCGCGGCGCGGGCGTCCGCGCCGACGCCGCGGGCTTGCGCCCTGCGTCAGAACCGTCCCTGGCCCGCCAGCATCTGCGGCGCGGGGCGCAGGTTCGCGCCGGAGCCCATGCCCGCGGCCGCTTTGGCGCCGCCGGCGGCGGCAAGGACCGGCCGCAGGCGATCGAACTCGCACCTGATCAGGCCATAGCACTCGCAGGCCCTGCGCACCAGGCCATTGCGGTCGTCGACCCAGACCACGCCGCGCGCGTGGCGGATCAGGCCGGCCTTCTTGAGCCGGCCCAGGGCCTCGGTGACGCCTTCGCGCCGCACGCCGAGCACGCCGGCGATGCCCTCGTGCGTGGCGCCGATCCTGCGCGTGCGCAGGCGGTCCACGTTCGCCAGCAGCAGCCGGCACACCTGCTGATCGACCGTATGGTGGCGGTTGCAGGCCGCCGATTGCGCCACCTGCATCAGCACCGCGCGGAAGTAGCGGAGCAACAGCGCCTGCACCGCGGCGCTGCGCTCGAACGAGCGCCGGATCACCTCGGCCGGCAGGCGCCAGGCATATCCGCCCGACTCGACGCGCGCCCGGCGCGCCGCCGACTCCGCGCCCATCACCACCGCGACGTCGAGCATGCCCTCGTTGCCTACCGTGGCGACCTCGCTGGACGCGCCGTCTTCCATCTCGTGCACCAGCGAGACGATGCAGTCGACCGGGAAGAACACATGGCGCATGCGGTCGCCGAGCTCCCACAGCACCATGCCCTGCGCCATCGGCACCAGCTCCAGGTGCGGCTCCAGCGCCTTCGGATCCGCCTCCCGCAGCAGGATCAGCAGGCGGCTTTGCTGGGCCTTGCGTTTTTCGCTGGCGGCCGGTGCCTGCGTGCGATCCGTGCTGCGCCGGCTCGAGGCTGCTGTGGCGTCGCCGCGCGGGCGCGCCGCCACGTGCCGCAACAACTGCGTGCTGCGCGCACCGCAAGCGTCCGCCAGCGCGCAGTTGCCGCCCTCGCCCTGGCGGGCGAGGTAGTAGTGGCAATTGCCGGCCTGATGCTCGGCACGCAGGCATCCGCAATCCGTCAGCCGCTTGATGCCGGTAGCCAGGTCGTCCCGGCGCAGGCCGGTGGACTCCCACAGGCGGTAAAGATTGTGCGCTTCCATCGGCCCGCGGCCGCGCGGCGCGACGGTCGAAAAAATCTCGCGAACGGCCGAAACGGCCACGTCGTCGGAAAAACTCACGGAATGCCTCCCCTGGCGAAGATTACATCTTCCTTACATCTGTTTCAGTCTACCGTTCGCCAGCGCACATATCATTGACCTGGGTCAACCAATGGCCCCGCGGACCGGGCGCCGTCGTTGCCGCCTGGCGACGAACGGTAATGCATCGGTGACGCGCGGCGCTTGTTTTCCGCCGGAAGCCCGCCGAACTGCGCCGATGTCGCCGTTTAACGCGGTGGGCCGCACAGACAAACGCAGAACCCCGAAGGTGTCCCCGTCGCTGCCGAAACCCGCCGTCGAGCGGAACACCCGGCGCGAATACTTTTTTCGGACTCCTGGGAAGACATGACTATGCACATGGGAAGGACTTGGTTGGCTCTTTGCGCGCCGGTGCGGGCCGCATCCACGGTGGGGCACAGGTGCGGACGCGGCATGCGGCACTTGGGCGTGCGGCCCATCGCCGCCGGCGCCGCGCTGCTGGCGGCGTCGGGCGCCTGGGCCGCGACTTATCCGCAGCCTTATATCGCCTCGTTCGCGCCAACTTCGGGTACGGCGGGCACGGTGGTGACCCTGACCGGCTCCGGCTTCACCGGGCTGAACCAGGCCTGGGTCGGCAACGCCCACGACGGCACGCTACAGGTCGTCAGCGACAGCAAGGTGACAGTGACGGTGCCCAAGGACGCCACCACCGGTGCGATCGGCATCCTCAACCCGGCCAACGCCTCGTTCACCCCCAGTTCCTTCACGGTGAGCAGCGGCAGCACCGGCACCACCTATCCACAGCAGTACATAAGCGGCTATACGCCCACCTCCGGGCCGGCCGGCACTGTCGTGACCCTCAACGGCTCCGGCTTCACCGGCACCAACGCCGCCTGGGTCGGCGCCGCGCACGACGGCACCGTCAAGGTCGTCAGCGACACGCAGCTCCAGGTCACGGTGCCGGCCGACGCCAGCACCGGCTCCATCGGCATCTTCAATCCGCTGCACGTATCCTTCGCGCCGACCACGTTCACCGTGACCGCCGCCACGGCGAGCTATCCGCAGCAGACGATCAGCGGGTTCTCGCCTGCCAGCGGAAGCGCCGGCGCCACCATCACCCTCACCGGCACGGGCTTCACCGGCTCCACCCAGGCCTGGGTGGGCAACGGGCACGACGCCGCGCTGAAAGTGGTCAGCGACACGCAGGCCACGGTGACGGTGCCCGCCGACGCCAGCACCGGTGCCGTCACCATCGTCAATCCGCTCCACTCCGCCGCCAGCGCAACGGCGTTCACCGTGACGGCCGCTGCGCCAACCTATCCGCAGCAGGTCATCAGCGGCCTGTCGCCAGCCTCCGGTCCCGCCGGCACCGTAGTCACCCTGACCGGCTCCGGCTTCACCGGGACCAATGCCGCCTGGGTCGGCGCCGCCCACGACGGCACGGTCAAGGTGGTCAGCGACACGCAGGCGACGGTGACGGTGCCCGCGGACGGCAGCAGCGGCCCGATCGAGCTGCTCAATCCCCAGCACACCGCGGTATCCGCGAGCGCGTTCACGGTGACCGGCAGCGTAGTGGCGACGCCCACCGCTTCGGGACTGTCGATTCACGTGCAGGGCAGCAAGTTCGTCGACGGCTCCGGCCGCGTCGTGCAGCTGCGCGGCGTCAACTTCAGCGGCTTCGAGTTCGTCGCCATCGGCGGCTGGGACCCGACCGATCCCTCCGGCGCCCAGGGCGGACAGGCCAACGGGCCGAAATGGTCGGCCATCGTCGGCTGGCACGCCAACGTCGTGCGCATCCCGCTGAACGAGGCGTCCTGGCTCGGCTACAGCTGCACCGACACCAGCGGCGTGGTGCACAACCCCGACCCGGGCGCCAACTACAAGTCGGCGGTCGCCACCCAGGTGGCGCAGGCCAACGCCGCAGGCCTGTACGTGATCCTCGACCTGCACTGGGCCGCCCCCGGTACCGCCTGCCCGATGCTGCAGTCGCAGATGGCGGACGCCGACCACTCGCTGAGCTTCTGGAGCAGCATCGCCAACCAGTTCAAGAACAACCCGGCGGTGATGTTCGAGCTGTTCAACGAGCCGTTCATGAACTTCGACTTCAGCGGCAACGCCTGGTCGTACATGATGTTCGGCACCAACGGCGCGTTCAGCGGCTACCCGGCGACCAGCAGCACCGGCAACTGGCAGGACGTCAAGAAGCCCTGGGCGATCGCCTCCTACCAGCAGATGCTCAATGCCGTGCGTGCCACCGGTGCGACCAACGTGGTGCTGATCGGTGCGATGCAGTACACCCAGGATCTGAGCGGCTGGCTGGCTTACCGGCCGGTCGATCCGCAGGGTCAGATCGCGGCGACCTGGCACCCCTACCCGACTTTCGGCACCACCTGGGGCACCTACGCCTACTCGCAGCCCAACTATGCACCGGGCGTCTTCACCGACGTGAAGAACATCCTCGCCGCGGGCTTCCCGGTGATCGCCACCGAGACCGGCGACCGCAACACCCCGGGCACGGTAGGCGCACCGCTGGTGGCGACGATCACCACGTTCGCCGACCAGACCGGCATCGGCCTGGTCGGTTGGGCCTGGGACGTCTGGGGCGACCCCGCCAACGTCCTGATCAAGGACGTCAACGGCACGCCGACCGACGGTTACGGCCAGTTCTACCAGAGCTGGATGGTCAACCACGCGCCGTAAGCGTTTTCCCGGCGCGGCGTTTCACGGCCCCCGGCGCATGCGCGCCGGGGGCTTGTTTTTTTGAACAGGGCCTCGGTGCTTTATCGCACGGACGAACTCGGCCGCCCTGCATACAGTCGGCGGCCAATGGATTCCTGCGCCGACCCGATGGCGCAGGCTCATGCCTGTTCGCCATCGGAGGAATGCATGCCCCCCGCCACCTTGGTCACGTTCGACGGCCCGGAGGTCTTCCCGGCGGTCGCGCCGCCGGACAACCGCCTGCTGCGCGGCCTGCCGCAGGAGGAGAGCGGCAGCCTGATGCGGCTGCTGCAGCCGGTGGAGCTGCGCGCCGGCGAAGTCCTCGCCGAACCGGGCGAGCGCATTGCGCACGTGTATTTTCCCGTCGACTGCTGCTTTTCCCTGATGGCCAACCTCGGCGCCCACCCCGCCCTCGGCGTCGGCCTGGCCGGACGCGAGGGCATGCTCGGCAGCTCGCTCGCGCTGGGCATCGCCACCGCGCCGCTGCGCGCGTCGGTGCAGGGCGCCGGCACCGCCCTGCGCATGGAAGCCGCGCCGTTTCGGCGCGCGCTGGCACAGTGCCCGGGGCTGCGCCGCAACGTCGGCTGCTACATGCACGTGCAGCTCATGCTGCTGGCGCAGACGGCGTATTGCGTTCGCTTCCACGTGATCGAGGCAAGGCTGGCGCAGTGGCTGCTGATGGCGCACGACCGCTCCGCCGGCGACAGCTTCGTCGCCACCCACGCGGCCCTGGCGGCGCTGCTCGGCGTACGCCGCAGCGGCGTCACCACCGCCGCCGGCGCCCTGCACCGCAAGAGCCTGATCGAATACAACCGCGGACGCGTGACCGTGCTCAACCGGCGCGACCTGGAGCGGCGCAGCTGCGAATGCTACCGCATCGCGCGGGGCATCTACGACGGCCTGCTGGCGCCGTAGGCGCCAGGCGCGCGCTCAGCGCGCGTTGGTGCCGCGCGCCACCACCCAGAACGTCATCAGCAGGATCTTCAGGTCGAACGCCAGCGACCAGTTTTCCACGTAGTGGATGTCCAGCTCCACGCGGCGGCGCAGTTGCTCGACCGTTTCGGTGGCGCCGCGCGAACCGTTGACCTGGGCCCAGCCGGTCATGCCCGGCTTGACCCGGTGGCGGTGCGGGTAGGCGTCGATGATCTCGTGCCCCAGGCGTTCCTCGGTGCGCATGTTCACGGCGTGCGGCCGCGGCCCGACCAGCGACATCTCGCCGCGCAGGACATTGAACAGCTGCGGCAGTTCGTCGAGGCTGGTCTTGCGCAGGAAGCGGCCGAGCGGCGTGATGCGGTCGTCGTTGACGCCGGTCTGCCGCAGCGCGCCGGTACTGGCCTCCGGCGCCCAGCGCATGGTGCGGAACTTGAACACGTCGAACACGTCGTTGTTCGCCGAGTGGCGGCGCTGGCGGAACAGGATCGGCCCCGGGCTGTCCAGGCGGATCGCCACGGCGATGACGGCCATGACGGGCAGCAGCAGCAAGGTGATCAGCCCGCCCAGGACCAGGTCCTCGGCCGACTTGAGCACGGCGTTCCAGTGCCGGATCGGCCGGTCCGCCAGCATGGTCACGGGCAGGCCGTCGCCGACGTAGTTGATCATGCGGAACGGCAGCATCAGCCCCACGCTCTCCGGGCACAACCCCACCGACACCGCCAGCGTCTTGAGCGAGTGCACGATGGACATGAGCCGGCGCTCCGCCGAGCACGGGATCGTCAGCAGCACCC
Organism: Nevskia sp.; assembly: GCA_016779605.1. Lineage (GTDB taxonomy): Bacteria > Pseudomonadota > Gammaproteobacteria > Nevskiales > Nevskiaceae > Nevskia. The sequence continues at coordinate 41,598 of JADHNH010000006.1, forward strand.
AGTCGATCTTGCGCGCCTTGCCCAGTTCGACCAGGTCGCTCACGGTGCCGGTGGGCTGGAAGGTGCCGGCGGCGCTGCGGGTGGCCTCGGCGTCGCCGCCGCGCGTGCGGTCGTCGAAGATGCCGACGATCTCGATGCTCTCCGCCCGCGTCTGCAGCAGGTGGCGGATCAACCGGTCGGCAACCGGTCCGGCGCCGACCACCGCAACGGTCTCGCTCAGGATGCCGCGGCGCTCCAGCAGGCGCAGGTGCTTGACCAGCGCAATGCGGCTGCCCAGGGCCAGCAGGAACGCCGCGCCCAGCCAGATGGCCGCCAGGCTGCGCGGCAGCGTGTCGATCGAGCGGCTGGCGAAGCCCAGCGCCAGCGCCACGCCGGCCAGCTTGACGAAGCCGAGCGACACCCGCCTGAGCAGCGCGCCGAGCGTGATCCCGCAGGCCGAATAGCGCAGCTGGCGGTCGTACAGCACCAGCGGCCCCAGCAGGGCGATCACGATGATCCTGTCGCGGCATTCCTGCCACAGCTCCGCCACCGTGCCCTGGTGCCCGAGCAGGCTGTAGGCCAGCGTGGCCAGGTAGCCGCCCAGCAGCAGGCTGGCCAGATCGGCCAGCGGCAGCAGATCCACCGCCAGCTGCGCGGCGTCGCGGCTCAGCTTGCGGTGGCCCGCGTACGGCGGGTGGCCGGCCAGCAGTCCGCCCGTGTTCATGTCCATGATGGACCGCCGGCGCCGCCGGTGAAACCAGTGAAGCCAGATAAGCCTGGGGCGAGGCAATAACTGCGATACGCGCTTGCACGCATGCGTGGATCTCCTTCGGTTGCGCACGGAATGTAGGTGCGGGTATGCCGCAGCGTCTGTGCGACTACGAACATTCACGCCACCCGCCGCATGCTGCGGCGGCCGCACTGGCCTGCGGCGCTGCGGGCGGGGCGCAAGTGTGCGAAAGCCAACAGACGCCGGCGCCCGCGACCGGTGTAATCCGCGCCGTCGACACCACAGTGACGGCATCGCTGCCCGATGCGCGCCGCCGATCGGCACCCGCATCCATGGCAGCCACTGGGAGGCTTTGAACCCGATGTTAGACGCGCGCGATCTTCCCGACGGGCAGTTGCTGTCGGCCGACGTCTGTATCGTCGGCGCCGGTGCAGCCGGCATCTCCATGGCGCTCGAGTTCGCCGGATCCGGGCTCGAGGTGCTGTTGCTCGAGTCCGGCGGAGCCGGCCACGAAAAGCCGACCCAGGCCTTGTACGAGGGCGGCGTCGCCGACGAGCGGCAGCACAGCCCGCTGCACCGCTACCGCGAGCGCCGCCTGGGCGGCTCCACCACCATCTGGGGCGGCCGCTGCGTGCCGTTCGACGACATCGATTTCCAGGCGCGCACCTGGATGCCGCATAGCGGCTGGCCGTTCGGCCGCGGCGAGCTGCTGCCCTACTACGTGCGCGCCAACCAGCTGTGCGAAGCCGGGACGTTCGCCTATGGTGCTGCCGAATCGCTCGGTTCCGGCGCGCGCCCGATGATCGGCGGATTCCAGAGCACGCTGTTCAGTGCCGACGGCATCGAACGCTTCAGCTGCCCCACCGACTTCGGCCGCCGCTACGCCGACCAGCTGCGCGCAGCGCGCAACATCTGCGTGCTGCTGCACGCCAACGTCACCGCCCTGCGGCTCGACCCGGCGGGCACGCGGGTCGACGGCGCCACCGTCCGCACGCTGACCGGCAAGAGCCTCGGCGTGCGCGCCGGCCACTTCGTGCTCGCCACCGGCGGACTCGAAACGGTGCGCCTGCTGCTGGCCAGCCGCGACGTGCACCGCAACGGCATCGGCAACCAATACGACGTGGTCGGCCGCTACTACATGTGCCACATGGCCGGCACCATCGGCACGCTGACATTCGCGCGGCCCGAAACCGTGTGGCACGGCTACGACGTCTCGGTCGAAGGAATCTACTGCCGGCGCCGGCTCGCGCTCACCGCCGCCGCGCAGCAGCAATTGCAGGCCGGCAACTTCATCGCCCGCCTGCACCATCCGCGCATCACCGACCCGGGCCATCGCACCGGGCTGCTGTCGCTCCTCTACCTGGCCAAGGCGTTCATCCCCTACGAATATGCCAAGCGGCTGCACGACGGCCAGGGCGGCGGCCTGCTGCAGGTGCTGGCCCACGTCGGCAACGTCCTGCGCGACCCGTTCGGCACCGCCGCATTCCTGCTGCACTGGCTGCGCTACCGCACACTGCCGCGGCGCAAGTTTCCTTCGATCATCATCAAGTCGCGCGCGGACCGCTACAGCCTCGACTTCCACGCCGAGCAGTGGCCCAACCCGGCCAGCCGGGTGACGCTGGGCAGCGGCCACGACGCCCTGGGCATGCCGAAGCTGCACGTCGACTGGCGCTACACCGCGGGCGACGTCGTCACGGTGCAGCGCGCGGTGGCCGCCCTGGCCGCCGAGCTGCGGCGCTGCGGCGTCGGCCAGCTCGATTACGACCCGGCCACGGTGGAATCGGAGATGACGCGTTACGGCGCCTACGGCGGGCATCACATCGGCACCACCCGCATGGGCGGCGACCCGCGCTCCAGCGTGGTCGACTCCGACTGCCGCGTGCACGGCGTCGACAACCTGTTCATCGCAAGTTCGTCGGTGTTCCCGACGTCCAGCCAGGCCAATCCGACGCTGACGATCATCGCCCTGGCGCTGCGCCTGGCCGCGCACCTGAAAAAGCTGGACGCGCGCGAGCGCTCCGCGCAGTTCGTCGCGCCGCCCCCGACCCAGGCCCGCGAGCGGGTTGTGCGGACGCGCGATCTGGTGCATTCATGAAGCAGCGCATCCTGGTGCTCGGCGCCGGCGGATTTGTCGGGCGGCGCCTGATGGAAAACCTGGCGCTGGTCGACTGGGCGACGCCGCTGGCGCCCCGTCACCGTGCGCCGGCATGCCCCGCACAAGCCGGCGCAGGCTCGCTGGACGCCACCGACGCGCGGCAGCTCGCCGCGGCCATGCACGGTGTCGATGCGGTGGTCAACGCAGTAGCGGGCAGCCCGGCGACCATTGCCGCCAACGCAAAAGCGCTGTTCGCCGCCGCCGCCGCGCAGGCCGCACCGCCACGCATCGTGCTGCTGAGCTCGATGGCCGTCTACGGGCCGGCGACCGGCGTGGTTGACGAGCACGCGCCGCTGAACGCCGGCGGCGGTTATGCGGCGGCCAAGGTCGAGTCCGAGCGCTGCGCCGGCCGCTATCCGCGCGCGGTGATCCTGCGCCCCGGCTGCGTGTATGGCCCGCACAGCCGCCAATGGAGCGATCGCATCGCCGGCTGGCTGCGCACGGCCCGCATCGGCAACCTTGGGGATGCCGGCGAAGGCTGCTGCAATCTGCTGCACGTCGACGACCTGGCCGGCGCGATCGTGGCGGCACTGCGGCGGCCGGCGGTGGAAGGCGAAACCTTCAACCTGGCGGTGCCGGCACCGCCGACCTGGAACGAGTATTTCCTGCTGGTCGCGCAGGCCTTGGGTGCGCTGCCGCTGCGCAGCGTTCCGCACCTGCGGCTGACGTTCGAGTCCAGGCTGCTGGCGCCCCTGCTCAAGATCGCCCAGCGCGCAACCGAATCCGCCGGGCTGGACAGCCGCTGGCTGCCGGAACCGATTCCGCCGTCGCTGCTGCGTTTGTTCCGGCAGCGCATCAGCCTGGACACGAACAAGGCCCGGGAACTGCTCGGGCTGCGCTGCACGCCGCTGGCCGAAGGCATCCGCGCGGCGCTGGCCGGTTCGCCGGCCGGCGCCGCGGCGATGGCCGCGCGATGACGCCGCGCATCCTGCTCACCACCACGCTGCGCTGGCCGCTGGCCGCGCGACTGGCCATCGCGTTCGCACGGCTGGGCTGCCAGGTGACCGCGATTTGCCCGAGCGAGCATCCGGTTGCCTGCCTGCGCGGCTTCCCACAGCCTTACCGCTACAGCCTCCTGCGGCCGCTGCATTCGCTGCGCCGCGCCATCGAGCACGCGGCACCCGACCTGGTGATCCCGTGCGACGACGACGCCGCGGTGCATCTGCACCGGCTCCACCAGGCGCTGCGCGCCGGCGGCGCCAGCGCCACCGCAGACCTCATCGAGCGCTCCCTCGGCGCGCCGGCCGCCTGCGAACTGGCGACCGCGCGCGGGCAGCTGGCCGATGTGGCGCTGCAGGAAGGGCTGCGCGTGCCGGCCACGCGGGTCGTCGCCTCCGAGGGCGAACTCGACGCCTGGATCGCGGGCCGCGACTTCCCCGCCGTGCTCAAGTGCGACCACAGCTGGGGCGGGCTGGGCGTTTCGATCGTGCGCAACCCGGCGGAAGCGCATCATGCTTTCCGGCAGATGGCCGCGCGGCCTTCGCTGGCCCGCACCCTGCTGCGCACGACGCTCGACCGCGACCCCTCGCAACTATTGAAGTGGATCGGGCAGCGGCAGCGCACGGTCAGCGTCCAGGACCATGTCAGGGGCATGCCGGCAAACCGTGCGGTGGCCTGCTGGCGCGGACAGGTACTGGCCGGGATCAGCGTCGAGGCCTTGAACACCTTGCACCAGACCGGGCCCGCCACCGTGGTGCGCGTGATCGACCACGACGAAATGGCGGAAACCGCCGCACGGCTGGTGCGGCGGCTCGGCCTGTCCGGCCTGTGGGGCTTCGATTTCGTGCTCGACGCCGCGCACGGCGCGGCCTGGCTGATCGAGGTCAATCCGCGCGCCACGCCGATCTGCCATCTCCCGCTGCGGGACGGCCGCGACCTGCCGGCCGCGCTCTTCGCGCAGCTCGCCGGCTCGCCTGCGGTCGCGCCCGCGGTTTCCCTTGAAGCGCGGGAAATCGCCATGTTTCCCGGCGAATGGCGCCGTGATCCGGCGAGCCGGGCCTTGCATGCGGCCTACCACGACGTGCCTTGGGAAGAACCCGAACTGGTGCGCAGCTGCATCGGCCTGACGTGGGAGGAGCGCGGCCTGCTGGCACGGTTCAAGAGCCGCGTGCATCCGCGCCGCGCACCGGAGCCGGTGGACGCGCGGGTGCCCTTGGCCATCGGTGCGGCCCTGCCGCCGCGCCGCTGAACGGCAGCGGCACGCCGCGCCGGCAGACCTGCGCGGCAACCCCGGCGACGCCGCCGCCGTCCTGCCCCGCTCAACGCGCCGGCGCGGTGCCCAGGCGTGCGACGATATCGATCCCCGCCATCGCTTCGTTGAACGCGTTGGCGGAAGAGTTGGAGCCGCGTACCCGGTAGCGCGCGAACGGACGGATCGACAGCCAGGGCAGAGCGCGAAAATCCAGGTCCAGGCGCGCATCCTGGAAATGATCGCGGCGGCCGGCTGCGGCGGAGCTGCCCACCGCCAGGCCGTGGTAGACGCTCTGGGTCCAGGTATAGGTCGGGCTGATCGCGAGCTTGACGTCCGGTTCCCAGCGGAAGCCGAGACCCGCGCCGGTGTCGACCACCGAGTTGGTGCCGCCGACATAACTGCTGATCCGCCGGAATACCTGCAGGTCGCCGCTGGTCTTGACGCTGAAGTGGCGCCGGTACTCGAGCGATCCCGTCGTCCCCGACACGTCGCCGCCGCCGCCGCCGTTGCGGCTCTGCCGCTGGCTGTAGCCGAGCCTGGCGGAAATCTCCGACACGCCGCTGACCGCGTAATCCGCCGTGAGGTCGGCCGTCGCCTGGCGGAATTCCGCCGCATCCGGCACGCCGCTGTATCCGCCTTCGACGTATTCCGTGTAAAGCCCCAGTGCGAGCTTGCCGGCACCCAGATAGCGCAAGGCGAGATCGCCGGCGTTCTCGTCCAGCGCGAACCCCGGATACGCGGGCAAGGGCGAATCCAGGCGGTGGATGTCGAAGCCGGCGCGGACGCTCCATTCCGGGTTCAGCGCCAGGTCGAAGTGCCCACGGCCGGAGCGGTCGGTCTCCATCGTCAGCTCGGTGGAGTTGCGGTCCAGGAACGGCGCCATGCGCCGTTCCTGCGAGAACTCGAGCGCGCCGCCGACGGCGCTGGCGGCGACCCAGTCCAGGCCGCCGGTCACCGTGTACTCGTCGTGGTCCAGCCGGCCGAAATGCCAATAGTCGAAGTGGCGCCCCTCGACCGAGCCGCGCAGCGCCTGCCGGCCCCAGCGGTAGCGGGCGTCCACGCCGGCGCGGTAACGCTGCACCGTGTCGGCACGCGTCGGATCGCCGTCCTGCGCCGCCGCCGCGTCGCGGCTGGGCAAGGCGAACACGTTGGAATCGTACTGCAGCTGGCTTGCCGCATAGGGCGAGAACTGCGTGTCCGCCGCGGCGGCAAAAGCCATCGAAGCGAGGACGGCGCCGGACCACCGGATCAATCCCGATCCGCCACGGCGCCGCACATCGCCGGTCAACGCCCGTTTGCATTGTTTGACCACTACCGACTCCCGGATGACTGTGGGTAAGACGAGGCGGCGTGCAGCGCGTCGACGACGCCGGGCGCTCGCTTGCCGCATTTCGCGCGGGCATTTGAGCCGCTCCGCCCGCCGGCCGTCTGTTGGATACCGGACATAGGGCCTGATCGTGGCTCGCCGCCGCGCACGGCGCATCGGGGAGCGCAATGGCGCCGGCGCACTTTCGTTCGGGGCCGCACAGACCCGCGGCCCGACGGCCACTAGATTGCCGCTTCCGCACCAGGAGCGCCCGCATGCCGGATTCACTTTGCCAGCTCGACGACTTCGATCTGCCGGCGTTCACGCGGCTGGCCGCGGGCTTCGGCTCGGACCGCTACGGCTTCGTGGTGACCCCCAACGCCGACCACCTGATCCGCCTGCACGACGACCCGCAGTTCCGCACGCTTTACGGCCACGCGGACTTCGTCCTGCTGGACAGCCGCTTCCTCGCCCACGTGCTGCGCATCACTCATGGGCTGCGCCTGCCGGTGTGCCCGGGCAGCGACCTCACCGAAGCCCTGTTCGGCCATGTGATCCGACGCGACGACAAGGTCGTGCTGGTCGGCGGCAGTTCCGAACAGGCCCAGGCGATCGCCACGCGCTATGGCCTCGGCGGACTGGCCCATTTCAACCCGCCGATGGGCTTCATCCGCGATCCCGCCGCGGTGGAGCAATGCCTGCGCTTCGTCGAGGCGAACAGCCCGTTCCGCTTCTGCTTCCTGGCGGTGGGTGCCCCGCAGCAGGAAGTCATCGCCCGGCAATTGAAAGAGCGCGGCCGCGCGCGCGGCCTGGCGCTGTGCGTGGGTGCTTCGCTCAATTTCCTGACCGGAGAAGAACGGCGCGCGCCGCTGTGGATGCAGCGCATCGGCCTGGAATGGCTGTTCCGCCTGCTGCAGGACCCCGGCCGCATGGCACGGCGCTACCTCGTGCGCGGCCCGCGCGTGTTCGGCCTGCTGCTGGCCAATCCGCTGGAGCTGCGGGTACCGTGGCACCGGATCGACGCGCACGTCGCCGGCCGCGCCCTGCGCGCCGTCATCCAGCGCAAACGGCCGAGTGCCGGGCAGGCCATCGGCCTGGACGAGATACGCGGCGCATGGTCGCGCACCGGCCTGCGCCAGTCCGACCTGGTCGAAGCCCTGCGGGTCCTGCGCAAGGACCGGCTGATCGATCTCGGCGATGCCGGACTCGCTGTCGCCACGGTGGTCGTGCGGTCAATGCCTGTGCCGGCGGCGAACCCCGAGGCCAATGCGGCGGCGGACGGCGACGAACGCCTGCTGATGCGCGCACGCGCGCGCCGCCGCTCTGGTCCGTGCGCCAGCGAGCGCCGCGCCCCGACGACTGTGCGCGCGCCACACACCCGCAGTGTTGGATAGCGAACAGACCGTGGCGCGCGTCCGCACCGAGAATTCCGCATGGGCCGGCGTCACGACGAGCGAACGGTGCGCGGCGCCGCCCCCATCCCGACTATTGCAGCGAGGGTCCGCTTCGTGAAGCCATTTCAGCCGGCGACGGCGCCAGAAACTTTCCGCCGGCCCGCAGCACCGGCGCTGCTGCTGGCCGGGGCATGGCTGCTCGCCGCAGCGGCCGGCCGTGCCGACGATGGCCCGCCGGCGCCGGCGGCGCCATCGACGCAGACCGCTGCCGAAGCGGCCGGCCCGGCACTGAAACTCGGCGTCGCCGACGCCGTAACCGTGCAGGTCTACGGACGGCCCGAATTGACCACCACGACCTATGTCGCCGATGACGGCAGCATCACGGTGCCGTTGGCAGGCAAGGTCGCCGTACTCGGCATGCCGCCGGCGCAAGCCGCGCAACAAGTCGCCGCGGCGCTGCGCGAAGGCCAGTACCTGGTCAATCCCCAGGTCACGATCGTCCTGGTGCAATACCGCAGCCAGCAGGTGTCGGTGCTGGGCGAGGTGCGGACACCGGCGCGGTTCCCGATCGAGTCGCGCACCACGGTGTTCGACCTGCTGGCCCAGGCCGGCGGCATCACCGAGCAGGGTGCCTCCACCGCCTACCTGCTGCGGCCGGATGCCGGCGGTCGCGTCGAGCGCATCGCCATCGACCTCAAAGGCCTGACCGAAGGGGGCGCGGCGATTCCCACGGTCACGCTGCGCGGCGGCGACGCGCTGTTCGTGCCCCGGGCGGGACAGTTCTATGTCTACGGTGAAGTGCAGTCGCCCAACATGTATCGGCTCGAGCCCGGCATGACCGTGATGCAGGCCATTTCCCGCAGTGGCGGCCTCACACCCCGCGGCAGCGGCAGCCGGCTGGAAATCAGGCGCCGCGGCGCCGACGGCAAGTATCGGATCCTCGAGCCCGAGCTCACCGATCCGCTGAACCCGGACGACGTGCTGCGCGTGAAGGAGCGGATCTTCTGATGTCGCGCACCGAACTCTCCATTTATCGCGCCGCACCGCTGTCCCTGCAGCCGGTGGCGGTGATCCCGCAGAGCTATGCCAACCCCGGCCTGTCGCTGGCGCAGATCGGCGCCATCGTCTGGGCGCATCGCAAGCAGTCGCTGGCGATCGCCCTGAGCGTCGTTGCGGCGGCAAGCCTGGCGCTGCGGCTGATGCCGCGGTCGTACGAAGCCACTGCGGCCATGATGATCGACTACGAGGTGAACGATCCGCTGGCCGGCAAGGATTTTCCGATCGGCCTGCTGGAAAGCTACATGTCCACGCAGATCGAGCTGATGCAAAGCCCGGCCGTGCTGGTGCCGGTGGTGCAACGCCTGCACCTCACCGGCGTCAAGCGCTACGCCGCGGGCTACAGCGGCGACGCCGCCGGCCTGGAGGACTGGGTCGAAAAAGCGGTGGCAAAACACCTGACGGTCGAGCAGGGGCGTTACGGCAGCCACCTCATCTATGCCACCTACACCTCACCGGACCGCAACGAGGCCGCGCAGGTCGCCAACGCCGTGGCCGACATCTACGCCGAGCAGACTTATACCCGGCAGACCGGGCCCGCCAGCGACCGCGCGCGCCGCTTCACCGCGCAACTCGAGGAGCTCAAGGACAAGGCGACGCGGGCGCAGGAGCAGGTCTCGGCTTTCCGGCAGAGCACCGGGCTGCTGGACTCGGATTCGAAGGTCGACATCGAGATGGAGCTGCTGTCGACCCTGCAGCAGCGCCTGGTCGAGGCGCAGAACGCGCGGCGCGTCGCCGAGTCGCGGCCATCCGCGGACGGCGCCACCGCGGACCGCGTGCTGTCGTCCACCTTGATCCAGTCGCTGAAGACGCAGCTTTCCTCGCAGCAAGCGGAACTGGCTAGCCTGCGCGCAACGCTCGGGCCGCGCCATCCGCAGGTGCTCGCCCTGCAGGAGCAGATGGAATCGACCCGCCGCTCGCTCGCCGCCGAACTGGGTAATTATTCCGCCGGCGCGGACGCCGAGCTGGAGTCGGCGCGCCAGCTCGAAGCGAAGCTGCGCAAGGCGGTCGACGAACAGCATGCCAAGGTGCTCGACGCCAAGTTGCTGCAGGACCAGTTGTCGAAATTCCTGGTCGAGCAGGAATCCGCGCAGTCGGTCTACAAGCGGGCACTCGACGGCTACGACCAGATCATGTTCGCCTCCAGCGACCACTACAGCAACGTCAGCACGGTGAACCGCGCCGCGCCGCCGCAAAGGGCGAGCAAACCCAAGACGCTCAAGCTGCTGATGCTCGGATTCTTCGCCGCCGCCTTCCTCGGCCTGGGCGGCCCGCTGGCCTGGGAACTGCTGTTCAGCCGCCGTGTGCGCTGCCGGGACGACCTCGAGCGCGACTTCGGCATACCGGTCCTCGCCGAATTCCATGTGGACGCGCGTGCTGGAGGTTCAACATGAACATGGCCACGAGCCTCGACCCGCTGCGTGCCGCCGAGCAGCGCACCAGCGCATCGCTGATCCGGCGCTGCGCGCTGTCGCCGGAGGACGTCGCCAGGATCACCGCTGCCGGCCAGGCCCAGGGGCTGCGCTTCTGCGAGGCCGCCCTGCGGCTGGGCCTGGTGTCGCGCGAGGATGTCGACGCCGTGCAGTCCTGGGACGGCAAGGTGATGCTGGTCACCAGGAAGGCGAAGCCGGATCCGCGGCTGGTGCTCGCGCACGATCCGTACGGGCCGCGCGGGGAACGCTTCCGCGCCCTGCGCACGGAACTGCTGCTGCGCCGCCCAAGCCCGTGCCAGGCCGACACCATCGCGGTGCTGAGCCCCTGCGCCGGCGAGGGGCGCTCGCAGCTCGCCGCGGAGCTGGCCATCGCGTTCGCCCAGCTCGGGCGTCCGACCCTGCTGGTCGACGCCGACCTGCGCCACGCACGGCAGCAGGCGCTGTTCGGCACCGACGGCCCGATCGGGCTGACCGATGCCCTGGCCAGCGGCGCTACGCCGTACCTGCATCCGGTCGAAGGCGTGCCGCACCTGGCCCTGCTGGCGGCGGGCTCCGCCCTGCCCAACCCGCAGGAGCTGCTCTCCGACGAGCGCTTCGAGAAGCTGATCGAGGAATGGCGCCAGCAGTACGCCTACATCGTGTTCGACACGCCGCCGGTGTCGGCGTACTCCGACGGCCTGGCCGTGGCCCGGCTGGCCGGGCGCGTGCTCGCGGTGAACCGCGCCGCCCACACGCCTTATGTCCGGGCGCGTGAAATGCTGCGCCGCCTGTCCGCCACCCAGGCGGTGATCGTAGGCGCGGTCATCAACCACTTCTGAGCCCCGTGCGCACGCCACCTGTCCCCGCCGGTGCCGCGCCGCCGCGCATGGCCGGCGCGCCGGCCGTGCCGTGGATCGGCGATGCGCGCCATTCGACGATGCTTGCGGCGATGGTCTGGCTGCTGGTGGTGCTGATGATCGTCCCCGACGGATTCGACTACGCCGGCCTGACGTCGCTGAGCGCGCCGACGCAGGGTGCCCCGGTCACGCGCCTGCTGTGGCTGTCGCTGCTGGGCTTGTCCGCAATCTTCATCGCCTGGCGCTCCGCGCTGGCCTGGCTGGTGCTGCGCTGGCTCAACCCGTTTCTGCCCGCCTTCCTGGCGCTGGCCGTGGCCAGCGCGGCCTGGTCCATCGAGCCGTCGCTCACCGTGCGGCGCGACATCCGCCTGCTCACGTTCATCGGTGTGGCCCTGGCGTTCGTCCTGGCCGGCTGGCACGCGCGACGCTTCCAGAACGTAGTGCGCCCGATCCTGACGATCATGCTCGCCGGTTCCGTGCTGTTCGGACTGGCCTTTCCGCTGTACGCAATCCACCAGGAATCCTCGCCGGAGCTGGCCGGTGCCTGGCGCGGGCTGACCAACCACAAGAACAGCTTCGGCGCGCTGTCGTGCATCGCGCTGATCTTCTGGCTGCACGCCGGCCTTTCCAGGGAAGTGCGGCCATTCGCCGCCTTCGCCGGCGGCGCCCTCGCCGCCGCCTGCCTGCTGCTGTCGCGCAGTTCCACCTCGCTGGTCACGGGACTGTTCGCCACTGCGTTCCTGGTGGTGTTCCTGCGCGCGCCGCGCGGCCTGCTGCGCTACCTGCCGTTCGCCACCGGCGCCTTCGTCCTGCTCCTGCTGACTTATTCGCTCGCCATCCTCAGGCTGCTGCCGGGGCTCGACCTGCTGCTGGCGCCGGTCGTCGCCTTCACCGGCAAGGACCTGACCTTCACCGGCCGCAGCGATATCTGGGCGATCATCACGGACCACATCCGCTTCCAGCCCTGGTTCGGCACCGGCTACGGCGCGTACTGGTCGCCGCAGCCGAATTCGCCGTCGATCGAATTCGTCCAGCGGCTGCACTTCTACCCGGCTTCCGCGCACAACGGCTACCTGGAGATCGTCAACGACATCGGCATCGTCGGCTTGTTCTGCCTGCTGGGCTACCTGCTGACCCACCTGGAGCAGTCGCTGGCTTTGCTGGGCCGCAACCGCGCGCAGAGCGCGCTCTACCTTGCGCTGTTCCTGCAGCAGGCGCTCACCAATCTGTCCGAATCGCACTGGCTCAGCCCGATGAGCGTGAACTGCGTGATCATGACGCTGGCCACCGCCGCGCTCGCGCGCACGCGCCTCGAATACCGGCTGCGGCACTATTTCGGCGAGCCGCTGGCGTGCCAAACCGCGCCCGGCGCTGCCGCGGCAGCCGGGGGTTGACGCGGTGACCGCGCACCCGTCCAGCCAGGCCCGTGCAGGCGAAGCCATCCCTTCGCTCGACGGCATCCGCGCCATCGCCGTGTCGCTGGTGTTCTTCGCGCACAGCGGGCTGGAGAACGCGGTTCCCGGCGGACTCGGCGTGACCATCTTCTTCGTGCTCAGCGGGTTCCTCATCACCACCCTGATGCGGGTGGAGTGCGGCCGCACCGGCGGGCTCGACTTCCGCAACTTCTACCTGCGCCGGTTTCTGCGGCTGATGCCGCCGCTGCTGATCGTTACCGCCGCCGCCGGGGCGCTTTCGGCGTTCGGACTGGCGCAAGGCGGCTTCACGCCGCAGGGCCTGCTGTCGGTGCTGTTCTACTTCGGCAACTACTTCGTCATCGCGCACGATTTCAACGGCATTCCGGCCGGCATCGGCGTGGTCTGGTCCCTGGCGGTCGAAGAGCACTACTACCTGCTCTACCCGCCCCTGGCGCTGCTTCTGCTGCTGCGGCTGCGCCGGCCCGCCGGCCGCGCCGCGGTTCTGGCCGCCCTGTGCGCAATGGTGCTGGCCTGGCGCTTCTGGCTGCTGCGCCATGGCGGCAGCGAGGCGCACTTGACGATGGCCACCGATACCCGCGTCGACGCCATCCTGGTCGGCTGCCTGATGGCGCTTTGGCGCAATCCCTGGCTCGACCGCGCCGCCGCCGCCAGCGGCGGCCTGCGCGATAGCGTCATTGCGGCGGCGTGCCTGGCGGCGCTGGCCGCGACCCTGGCCTATCGCGACGACACGTTCCGGCTGACCGCCCGCTACACCGTGCAGAGCCTCGCCATCGCACCGCTGATCTACCTGGCGGTGGCGCGCGCCGCGGACGCGCCGTTCCGCTGGCTCAATGCACGGCCGCTGGCCTACCTGGGTGGCGTGTCCTACGCGGTCTACCTGTCGCACCAGGTGATCCTGTTCATGGTGCAAGCGCACTGCCCGCGGCTGGGTTGGTTGGCCACCACCATGCTGACCGCCGCGCTGACCCTGGCCTTTGCCGAATGCATGCGCCGCTGGGTCGAGCAGCCCTGCGCCCGGCTGCGCAAGCGCCTGCACCGCCGCCCGGCGGCTGCGCAAGCGCTGCCCGGCTCGCTGCCGGCCAGCGCCCGATGAACCGCGGGCCGATGCGGCGCGAGCGCCGGCGCACCCAGGCGCCGAGCGTGAGCGTCTGCCTGGGCACTTTCCGGCGCAACGAAAAGCTGCGCCTGCTGCTCGACGACCTGGTGGCGCAGCAACGCCTGCCCGACGAAGTGGTCGTGGTCGACAACACCGCCACCGGCGACGCGCGCCATGTGGTCGAGCGCAGGGTGCTTGACGGCGCCCCGTTCCCGATCCGCTACGCCATCCAGCCGGAGCGCAACATCGCGCTGACGCGCAACCGCTCGGTAGCGCTGGCGTCGGGCGAGTGGATCGCCTTCGTCGACGACGACGAACGCGCCTCGCCGGACTGGCTCGCCAGGCTGCTCGACGCGGCGGAGAATTACCAGGCCGACGGGGTGCTCGGCCCGGTGCTGCCGGTGCTGCCCGCACAGGCACCCGGCTGGATCGGCCGCGGGCGCTTTTACGACTGGCCGCGCATGCCCAGCGGCACGCCGGTTCCGCGCAATCGCATGCGTTTCGGCAACGTGCTCCTGCGCGGGTCGCTGCTGCGCTCCCACTCCGAGCCGTTCGACCCTTCCTGCGGCCTGACCGGCGGCGAGGACGGCGACCTGCTCGCGCGGCTGGCGCAGGAGGGCGCACGCATCGCCTGGTGCGACGAGGCGACCGTGCAGGAGCCGGTGGAAGACTCGCGCCTGTCCCTGCGCTGGCTGATGCTGCGTGCGCTGCGCGGCGGCCAGGACTTCTCGCGCCACACGCTGGCGGGGCGCTACGGAGCGGCGACGCGCGTGCGCGTGGCGCTGCTGCTGCTGCGCTCCTTCGTGCAGATGCTCGCCGCCGGCGGGCTTGCGGCGATGTCGCTGCCGTTCGGGCGCCACCGCGCCGCCCATTGGGCGATCAAGGTCGCGGCCAATTTCGGCAAGCTTTCGCTGTTCTGGGGCTGGCGCTACGACGAGTACGCCAGGCGGGCCGCGGCATGACGGCCGCCACGTTCCTGCTGTGGGTGCTCGGCGTGCCCGCCGTCGCCTCCTCCCTGTACCTGCTGGCCGCCGTGCTGCTGTCCGGCGCCCCGCGCGTGCCGCCGCGCTCCGCGCGGCGGCTGCGCTTCGACGTGATCGTCCCGGCCCACAACGAGGCCGCAGTGATCCAGCGCACCGTGCGCAGCCTGCAGCAGCTGGACTGGCCGCGCAGCCGCTACCGCATCGTGGTGGTCGCCGACAACTGCACGGATGCCACCTCCGAGCTGGCGCGGCACGCCGGGGCGGTGGTGGTGGAGCGGCGCGACGCGGCACGCCGCGGCAAGGGCTATGCCCTGGAGCATGGGTTCGCATACAGCGCCCTGTCGCACTGGGCCGACGCCCTGGTGGTGATCGATGCGGACACCGAGGTATCGCCGAACCTGCTCGAAGCCTATGCCGCGCGCATCGAGCGCGGCGCCACGGCGGTGCAGGCGCATTACGGCGTGCTCAATCCGCTGGCATCCTGGCGTACCCGCCTCATCACCATCGCCAAGGCCTCGTTCCACATCGTGCGCTCGCGTGCGCGCGAGCGCCTCGGGCTCTCCTGCGGCATCCGCGGCAACGGCTGGTGCGTCACCCGCGAACTGCTCGACCAGGTGCCGTTCGCGGCATTTTCGATCACCGAGGACGTCGAGTACGGCATCACGCTCGGACTCGCCGGCCATCGCGTGCATTACGCCGACGAAGCGCACGCCGACGGCGAGATGGTGTCGGTGTCGGCCGTCGCCAGCAAGCAGCGCCAGCGCTGGGAATATGGCCGCCTGCAGCTGGTGCGCTCGCGCACGCTGCCGCTGCTGCGGGCGGCCGTGGCCCGGCCGAGCGCAGTGTGCCTGGACCTCGCGCTGGACCTGCTGGTGCCGCCGCTGTCCTACGTCGCGCTGAACGTGGCCCTGCTGGCCGCCGCCGCCGGGGCGCTGTGCCGGTGGCAGCCGGCGGCGCAAGCCTGGCTGTGGATCGCACTGGGCTGCCTGACCAGCCTGCTGCTCTACGTGCTGCGCGGCTGGCGCCTCAGCGGCCTCGGCGCCAGGGGCCTGGCCGATCTCGCCTACGCGCCGTTCTTCGTGGGCTGGAAGCTGGTGGCGATGCTGGGCCGCCGCGAGTCCAGGGGCTGGGTCAGCACCAAGCGGGAGGGCGCGTGAGCAAGCCGGCCGGCGCGGCGCTCGTGCTGCGCATGTTCAGCAGCGCCGTCATCAACCAGGCGCTGCTTTCCGCTGCCAGCCTGCTGGTCGGCCTGATCCTGATCCGGCGCACCGCCGACCAGCAGTACGGCTACTACATCCTGGCGGTCAATGCGCTGCTGCTGATGACCTCGCTGCAAAGCGCGTTCTTCGCTCCTTCGCTGGTCAATCGCATCACGCACCTGGACCGCCGCGGCCGCAGCGACACGGTCGGCGGCCTCTACCGCGCCCAGCGGCACATGCTCGGGCTCGCGGCGGCCGCGGCTGCGGCGCTGGCCGCAGTGCTGTGGGGCGCCGGCATGCTCGCGGCGGGCCCGGCGATACTGGCAATCGGCGTCGTCGGCGCCTCGCTGGCCACGCTGAACCGCGAATACTTCCGCATGACCCTGCTCGCCTATCGCCGCCCGGAGGACGTGCTGCGATGCGACGCGGCGTACGTCGCGCTGCTGGTGGCCGGCGCCCTGCTGGCCACGCTGGCGCCATTTCCGGCGCTCTGGGCGGTGATCGGCCTGGCCGGCGCGGCACTGGTCGGCGCCCTGCTGCTGTCCAGGGCCTTGCAGCGTCACGAGGCATGGAACCCCGCGGGCGCACCGGGAATCCTGCGCGAGATCGCACCGTTCGGCTTCTGGTCCACCGCCGGCGCGGCGGTGCATTGGACCTTCAGCCAGGGCTACAGCTTCCTGGTGGCCGCGACACTCGACGTGTCGGCGGTGGCCGCCGTCGCCGCCACGCGCCTGCTGATGATGCCGGTGAACCTGCTGTCGAGCGGCCTGTCCACCTTGATGCTGCCGATGGCCTCGGGCTGGCTCGCCGCGCACGGCGCGCCCACCGTGCTGCGGCGCCTGCTGCTGTTCGCCGGCGGCGTGGCCGGCGCGGCGCTGTGCTACTTCGCGCTGCTGTGGCTGTGCCGCGACTGGATCTTCGCGCACCTGTTGAAGAAAACCTTCGCCAACCGCGACATGCTCCTGCAGCTGTGGTGCGGCGCGTTCCTGTTGATGATCATGCGCGACCAGTTGCTCTATCTCCTGGTGGTGCGCTCGCGCTTCCGTACGCTTACCGCGATCACCTCGGCCAGCGCCGTGGTTTCCCTGCTGGTCAGCTTCTGGGCGATGCGGCGCTTCGGCGAGATCGGTGCGCCCCTGGGAGTGCTGGTCGGCGAGTTTCTCAGTGCGCTCGGCATCGTCGTCGAATCGCTGCGCGAGGCGCGGCAGCGCGGCGCTGCCGCGACAGCCCCCCAGCCCGGCCCCGGCAATGCCTTGGCGCCGGCGGCACAGGGCTGAGCGGCTTGCCTGGCCTGCAATTGACAGCGGCAGGAATCGCCAATGATCCGACCGATTGGACCACGCCAGCCCGGGAGTGCGGCGCCGATGCCGCAGTCCGCATGCCGCCCGTGAACCTTGCCGCTCGCAAACCCGGCGCCGCAACCGGGCGGCGCGCCCGGCTGCTGCTGGCCATCACCGCGCTGTTGCTGGCCGCCGCCAATGCCGCAGCCGACCCGGCGCTCGCCCTGCGTGTGCAGGGCAACCGGCTGGTGGACGCCAAAGGCCAGGCCGTGCGCTTGCGCGGGGCGAGCTATAGCGGATTCGAGTTCGCCGCCATCCAAGGCTGGTCGCCGTCCGACCCGTCCGGCGCGCAAGCCGGTCATCCCGGCGGCCCCGACTGGGCGGCCATGCGCACCTGGCGTGCCAACGCCGTGCGGCTGCCGCTGAACGAAGCGTCCTGGCTCGGCTACCGATGCACCGACGCGACGGGCGTTGCACGCAACCCGGATCCCGGCGGCAATTACCGCGCCGCAGTGAAGGCCCAGGTGGCCCAGGCCAACGCCGCCGGGCTTTACGTCATCCTCGACCTGCACTGGGCCGCGCCCGCCGCCAGCTGCCCGATGCTGCAGACGCAGATGGCCGATGCCGATCACGCCATCGCCTTCTGGCAATCGGTCGCCGGTGAATTCAAGAATGCACCGGCGGTCGCCTTCGAACTGTACAACGAGCCCTACCTGGACGGCCTGTCCATGCTGGATTCGCCGTGGCATGCGCTGACGCGCGGCGGCACGCTGCGCTACTACCCCGCGGCCGGAGCCAACGGCGCCCAGCGGCGCGTCGAAAGTTCCTGGCGTTCGACCGGCATGCAGGCCATGGTCGAGGCGGTACGCGGCGCAGGCGCGGCGAACGTCGTGCTGGTGGGCGGCCTGGCCTACTGCAACGACCTGAGCGGCTGGCTGGAAAACATGCCCGCCGACCCGCTGGGGCAGCTCGCCGCTGCCTGGCACCCTTACCCGCCGGTGCAGTTCGTGCGCTCGGCCGCGGTGGCGGCGGCAGGCCAGGGCTATGCCGTCGGCGACACCATTACGCTGCCGCGCCCCGACACGGTGTATTCGCCGGCGGTGTTCGGCGTGACCGCGACCGGCAGCGGCGGCGCGGTTCGCGGTGTCGGCATCGTCGACGGCGGCGCTTACCTGCAAACGCGCCTGCCCGATGGCGCCGTGCCGCAAGCCCGCTCGTCCGGCAGCGGCCGGGGTGCGGCGTTCTCGCTGGGCTTTGCCAACAAATCCTCGACCTGGTCCATGCCGGCCAACTGGCCGGCGGTGGCGCGCATTTCCGCGCGCGTTCCGCTGGTGATCACGGAAACCGGCGAGCACAACGAGCGCGGCACCGCCGGCTCGCCTTTCCTGCAGGAACTGCTGCCGTACGCCGACGCCCACGGCTGGTCGGTGATCGGTTGGGGCTGGAACGTGTGGGGCGCCGCCGACAATGTCCTGATTTCCGACGGGGCCGGCACGCCGACCGACGGGTACGGGCGCGTGTTCCACGACTGGATCAGCGGCGCGCCATGACCATGCCGCCGCACGTACTGTCCAACCTGGATGCGGCGGGCGCCGCGGCCCCGGCTCGATCGCACGCCGGCGCCTCCGTGGAAGCGCTCCGCGCGGCGGCCCGCCCGGCTTCGCCGCCACCCGCCGAAGGCACCAGCGCGGGCCCGGAACAGACGCAAGCCGGTGACGCCGGCGCGCTGCAATTCATCGTTGGATTGTCGCTGCCGCTGGCCGGTGCCATCCTGCAGTGGCAGTTGTGGCCCTTGATCCGCCCGGAGCCCTGGCTGCTGTCTTACCCTGCCGTTTTTCTCGCCTCATGGATCGGCGGACGCACCTCCGGCCGCTTGGCCACGCTGGTCTCGGTTGCGCTGATCTGGTGGCCCTTCCTGCTCCCCGAGAGGGCATTCGCCAAGGGCCTCAGCGCATACCTGTCCTCCGCCATCTTCCTGGCGATGGGCACGCTGTTGAGTGAATTCCACGGCCGGCTGCGGCGGGCACTGCGCAGGGCTGCCGCAGCGGTCGCCGCTTTGCGACACAGCAACGACGAGCTGAGCCGGAGCCGCCGCCGCTTCGGCGACCTGATCGACCTGGCGCCCGACGGCGTCTTCATCGCGGACCTGGCTGGCCGCTATATCGAGGTGAATTCGGCCGGCTGCCGCATGCTCGGCTACTCGCGCGAAGAGCTGCTGCGCAAAACCATCGTCGACCTGATCCCGCCTGAAGACGTCGACCGCCTGTGGAGCGTGGCCCGGCGGCTGGCCGAGGGCGGCACCGACATGGCCGAATGGCAGCTGCGGCACAGCAACGGCCGCTTCGTGCCTTGCGAAATCAGCACGGTCATTTTGCCGGACGGACGCTGGCAGGCGGTGGTGCGCGACATCACCATGCGCAAGCACCTTGAAAACGAGCTGCGCCAGGCGGCGATCGTGTTCCAGAACACCAACGAAGGCATCCTGATCACCGATGCGGCGGCCAACATCGTCTCGGTCAACGCGGCGTTCGAGAGCATCAGCGGCTTCAGCCGCACCGAGGTGATCGGCCGCAACCCGCGCATGCAGAAGTCCGGCCGCCAGGACAAGGCCTTTTACCGCGCGCTGTGGGACTCGCTCAACGCCACCGGACAGTGGCAGGGCGAAGTCTGGAACCGGCGCAAGGACGGCAGCCTGTATCCCGCCTGGCAGAACATCAGCGCGGTCAAGGATGCGCACGGCAAGGTCACCAACTACGTCTCCGTGATCGCCGACATCGGCGCGGTCAAGCAGGCCGAGGCCAAGCTGGCGCACCTGGCCCACCACGACGTGCTCACCGGCCTGCCCAACCGCCTGAAGATGGAAAGCGCACTGGAAGCCTCGCTGGAACGCGCCAGGCGCCACGGCTACAAGCTGGCCGTGCTGTTCATCGATCTGGATCATTTCAAGCTGGTCAACGACAGCATGGGACACGCCGCCGGCGACCGCCTTCTGCGGGAGGTGGGAAGCCGCATCCTCCGCTGCATCCGCGGCGAGGACACCGTCGCCCGCCTGGGCGGCGACGAGTTCACCGTGGTGCTGGAGAGCATCGGCCATCCGGACGACGCCGCCCATGTCGCCGAAAAGATCGTCGAGGCGGTACGCCAGCCGATCACGGTGGACGGCCGTTCGCTGACCAGCTCGGCCAGCGTAGGCATCAGCATCTACCCGGACGACGGCAAAACGGCCGAAGCGCTGACCCGGAACGCCGATGCGGCGCTGTACCGCGCCAAGGACCGCGGCCGCAACAGCTGCCAGTTCTATTCGCCCGAGCTTACCGCCAAAGCCACCGCGCGGTTGGCGATGGAGCACGATTTGCGCCGTGCGCTGGCGCGCGACGAGCTGGTGCTGCACTACCAGCCGCAGTATGACGTGGTCAGCGGCCGCCTGAGCGGGCTGGAGGCCTTGCTGCGCTGGAACGATCCGGAACTGGGCCTGGTGATGCCCGACCGCTTCATCCCCATCGCGGAGGAGAGCCAGCTGATCGAAGCCCTCGGCGACCGCGTGATCGACGAGGCCTGCCGCCAGGCGCGCGCCTGGCTCGACGCGGGCTTGCGGCCGGTGCGCACGGCGATCAACGTCTCCGGGCGGCAGATCCTGCACGATCACCTGGCCGAGAAAGTCGAGGCCGCCCTCGCCGCCAACCGCATCACCGCAAGCGAGGCGCAGCTCGAAATAGAAGTCACCGAAACCGTGCTGCTGTCGATCAAGCCCAGCCGCCAGGTGCTGGAACGGCTGCGCGCGCTCGGCGTCAAGATCGTCGTCGACGACTTCGGCACCGGCTACTCGTCGCTCAACACGCTGCGGCACCTGCCGGTGGACGCCATCAAGATCGCGCAAGTGTTCATGTCCGGCGTTCCCAACGACCCGGACAGCAATGCGATCGTCTCGGCGGT
>JADHNH010000105.1 GCA_016779605.1 Nevskia sp.
GGCCCCCGGCGGCGCCCCGCCGTCGCTCCCGGCCCTGCCGCCGCCGGCGCCGCCGGCCGCCACGCCGCCGGCACCGTGAGTGCGGCCCGCCCCGGCCCCATGGATGCGACGACGCCCGCCGCCCGCCGCCCGCCCTTCGCCTTCGCCAAGCGCTACGGCCTGATCGTCGGCGAGGAGCGCGACGGCGCGGTCGAACTGGTGTGCAAGAGCGGCGTCAGCCTCGACGCCGTTCAGGAGATGCGCCGCTTTCTGCGCCGGCCGGTGCGCCTGCGCACGGTCGCCGTGCCCGAGTTCGACGCGCTGTTGCAACGCACCTACGAAGGCCACAGCGGCGCCACCGCCGCGCTGGCCGAAGGGCTGTCCGAGGAAAAGGCGGACATCGACAGCCTGTCGGCGGCGCTGGCCGAGGCGCAGGACCTGCTGGAGTCGGACGACGACGCGCCGATCATCAAGTTCATCAACGGCCTGCTGGTCGAGGCGATCAAGGAAAACGCCTCCGACATCCATATCGAAACCTATGAAACGCGGGTGACGGTGCGCTTCCGCGTCGACGGCGTGCTGCGCGAGATCCTGTCGCCGCCGCGCTCGCTGGCGCCCAAGATCGTGTCCCGCGTCAAGATCATGGCCAAGCTGGACATCGCCGAGAAGCGGCTGCCGCAGGACGGCCGCATCAGCCGCGCGTTCGGCGGGCGCAAGGTGGACGTGCGCGTCTCCACCATCCCCACCGGCCAGAACAACGAACGCGTGGTCATGCGCATCCTGGACAAGCAGGCCGAAAAGCTCGACCTCGAGCAGCTCGGCCTGGACGCGCAGCAGATCGCGGTGCTGCGCCGGATCATCTTCCGCCCCTACGGCATCATGCTGGTGACCGGCCCCACCGGCTCGGGCAAGACCACCACGCTGTATTCGGCGCTGTCGGTGCTCAACGACCGCAGCCGCAACATCATGACGGTGGAAGACCCGATCGAGTACTACATCGAAGGCGTCGGCCAGACCCAGGTCAACTCGCGCGTGGAGATGACCTTCGCGCGCGGCCTGCGCGCCATCCTGCGCCAGGACCCGGACGTGGTGATGGTCGGCGAGATCCGCGACCTGGAAACCGCCGAGATCGCCGTGCAGGCCTCGCAGACCGGCCACCTGGTGCTATCCACCCTGCACACCAACACCGCGGTGGGCGCGGTCACGCGCCTGCGCGACATGGGGGTGGAGCCCTACCAGCTGTCGTCCTCGCTGGTCGGGCTGATGGCGCAGCGCCTGGTGCGGCTGCTGTGCCCGCAGTGCAAGCAGGCCTACGAGCCCAAGCTGGCCGAGCTGGAGCATCTGGGCGTGCCGGAGCGCAAGGACCTCACCCTGTACAAGCCGCACGGCTGCCCCGCCTGCCGCCACACCGGCTTCCTCGGCCGCAGCGGCATCCACGAGATCATCGAGGTGGACCGCAAGCTGGAGGCGCTGATCCACGACAACGCCTCCGAGCAGGTGCTGGAATCCACCGCCCGCGAACGCAGCCCCGGCATCCTGCAGTCCGGTCGCAACAAGGTCATCGCCGGCGAGACCACGCTGGGCGAGGTGCTGCGCGTGACAATTGAAGAATGAGGCGACGGGAAACGGGAATGGAGAATCGGGAATCGTTGAAGCAAAGGCCGGCGCCGGCGTTTGCGATTCCCGGTTCCCGATTGCCGATTCCCGCCGCGTAAGCGGCCATGGCCGCCTACGAATTCGCCGCGCTCGACGCGCGCGGGCGCAGCACCCGCGGGCTGATCGAGGGCGACACGCCGCGCCAGGTGCGGCAGGCGCTGCGCGAGCGCGGCCTGACCCCGCTGGACATCCGCGAGGTGGCCGAAGGCCGCGCGCAGCAGCGCGGCGCGGCACCGCGGCGCAGCGGCAGCCTGACCAGCACCGAGCTGGCGCTGTTCACGCGGCAGCTCGCCGTGCTCACCCGCTCCGGCCTGCCGCTGGACGAGGCGCTCACCGCGGTATCGCAGCAAAGCGAGGCCAAGCGCGTGCAGCGGGTGGCGCTGGGCGTGCGCGCGCGCGTCGTCGAGGGCAACAGCCTGGCCAGCGCGCTGGCCGAGTTCCCCGGCGCGTTCCCCACCCTGTTCCGCGCCACCATCGAAGCCGGCGAGCAGGCCGGGCGGCTCGACGACGTGCTCGAGCGCCTGGCCGACTACGCCGAGCGCAGCCAGGCCCTGCGCGGCAAGATCATGCTGGCCACGCTGTACCCGTCCATCCTGACCTGCGTGGCCATCGGCGTGGTCATCGCGCTGATGACCTACGTCGTGCCCAAGGTGGTCGGGGTGTTCGACAGCATCGGCCAGAAGCTGCCGCCGCTGACCCGCGGCCTCATCGCCTTCTCGGATTTTCTGCGCCACGACGGCGTCTACCTGCTGGCGGCTGCGGCCGCCGGCGCCTTCCTGTTCCGCCGCGCCATGCGCGGCGAGCCGTTCCGGCGCAAGGTGCACCGCAACATCCTGCGCTGGCCGCTGGTCGGCCGGCTGGTGCGCGGCGCCAACACCGGCCGCTTCATGCGCACCCTGGGCATCCTGTTCGGCAGCGGCGTGCCGATCCTGGAGGCGCTGCGCATCGGCGCGCAGGTGGTCAACAACCTGCCGATGCGCGAGGCGGTGAACGAAGCCGCCAAGCGCGTGCGCGAAGGCGCCTCGCTCAACCGCTCGCTCGCCGACAGCCGCCTGTTCCCGCCCATCACCCTGCACCTGATCGCCTCCGGCGAGGCTTCCGGCAAGCTCGACGAAATGCTGGACCGCGCGGCCACCAACCAGGAGCGCGAGCTGGAGACCCTCATCGCCGCGCTGATGGGCGTGTTCGAGCCGGTGCTGATCCTGACGATGGGCGGCGTGGTGCTGATCATCGTCCTGGCGATCCTGCTGCCGATCTTCGACTTGAACCAGCTGGTCAAGTGAGCGGGCGCCGCCCCTCGTCAACGGCACGAGGCATTGTCAAGGCCGCCCGCCAAGGCGGGCAGCCGGTGCCGGCGCCCTACAGCTCAGAGGGCGGAACCGCAGCCTCCGCCGCATCGCCGGCACGCACCGACGGCAGCGCTTCCGGGCTGAGCCGGCGGTAAACGCTCCAGCAGGCGAAGCCGCAGGCGCTGGAGCCGAAGGCGAACAAGGCCAGCGGCGCGGCGGCATGCGAAACCAGTGGCGAGGCCATGCCGGCGAGCAGGGCGTTGAAGCCGATGTTGAGCGACATCTGCACCGAGGCCGCCGCCCCGCGCACGGCCGGGAAGCGGTCCAGCATCAGCAGGGTCAGCGTCGGGAACGTCAGCGACACGCCGATGCCGTCCAGCGCGATCGGCAGCACGAACCAGGGCAGTCGCGGCTGCAGCAGCCAGGCGTCGGCGAGGCCGGCGCAGGTGCCGGCGGCGATCAGGCAATAGCCGATCTGCACGGTGCGGCGCGCGCTGGCCTTGCCGGCGAGCCGGCCCGAGAGCGCCGCGCCGATCATCATGCCGCTGATGGTGGGGATGAACAGCCAGGCGAACTGGCGCTCGTTCAGGTGCAGCAGCGTGAGCACCACTTCGGGCGCCGAGGCGATGTAGATGAACAAGGCGCCGAAGTTGAACGCCGCGGTGAAGCCCAGCAGCAGGAAGCGGCCGTCGCCGGCGATGGCGCGATAGGTGCGCATCAGGCCGCCGTAGGAAAACGGCGTGCGGCCGCCGCGCGGGTGCGTCTCCGGCAGCGCCTGCAGCGCGGCCAGCAGCAGCAGCACGGTGAAGGCGTCCATGCTCCAGAAGATCCAGCGCCAACCGGCGAAGTACAGCACCCAGCCGCCCACGATCGGCGCCAGCGCAGGCGCCATGCCGAAGATCAGCGTGACCTGCGACATCAGGCGCTGCGCCGCCGGCCCCTCGAAGCGGTCGCGGATGATGGCGCGCCCGCAGATCACGCCGGCGCCGGCGGACACCCCCTGCACCGCCCGCCCCAGCAGCAGCGCGTGGAACGTCGGCGCCGCCGCGCAGGCGGCGCAGCCGGCCACGTACAGCACCAGCGAAAACAGGATGACGCCGCGCCGGCCGAAGGTGTCCGACAGCGGGCCGTGCAGCAGCGACATCGCCGAATACGCGATCATGTAGACGCTGATGGTCTGCTTCATCGCCACCGCGCCGATGTCGAACTCCCGTTCCATCGCCTGGAACGCCGGAAAGAAGGTGTCGATCGAGAACGGGCCGAGCATGGCCAGCCCGGCCAGCAGCGGCGCGAGCAGGCGCGGGTCGGCGCGGAAGCGGTTCACGGCGTACAGCCGCGCGGCAGGATTACTTGAGCGCGGCGGCCTGCGAAGCCGGCAGGGCCGAACCGAGCAGCCCGCTGATCCGCGCGGGGACGTCCTTCTCCACTTCCTGCACCGCGACCTTGATGGCGTTGGCGAAGGCGGTGGCGTCGGCGCTGCCGTGGCTCTTGATGACCGAGCGCTGCAGCCCGAGCAGGCTGGCGCCGTTGTAGCGCCGCGGATCCATGCGGCTGGCGAGCGTGCGCAGCACGCCCTGCGCGATCAGGCCGACCAGCTTGGCCGGCAGCGTGCGGGTGAACTCCTCGCGCATGAAGTGGGCGATCAGCTTGGCCACGCCCTCGCCGGCCTTCAGCGCGACGTTGCCGACGAAGCCGTCGCACACCACCACGTCCACCGGGTGCAGGAAGATGCCGTCGGCCTCGATGTAGCCGGTGTAGTTGAGCGAGGAGTCCGCCAGCATGGCCGAGGCCGACTTGATGATGTCGTTGCCCTTGATCTCCTCCTCGCCGATGTTGAGCAGGGCCACGCGCGGGCGCTCGATGCCGTGCAGCGCCGACACCAGGGCCGAGCCCATCACCGCGAACTGCACCAGCTGCTCGGCGGTGCAGCCGGCGTTGGCGCCCAGGTCCAGCACATGGGTGACGCCGTTGACCGTCGGCAGCGGCGTGATCAGCGCCGGCCGGTCGATGCCGGGCAAGGTCTTGAGCACGCCGCGCGCGATCGCCATCAGCGCGCCGGTGTTGCCCGCCGACACCGCCGCCTGCGCGCGCTTCTCGCGCACCAGGCTGATCGCCACGCGCATCGAGGAATCTTTCTTGCGCACCGCCTTGGACAGCGGCTCGTCCATGCCCACCACGTCGGCCGCCGCCTGGATCAGCAGGCGCGGGTCGTCGCTGTGGCGGTGCGCGCGCAGCGCCTTGCGCAGGCTCGACTCGTTGCCGACCAGGATCAGGTGCAGCTCGGGGAATTCCGCCAGGGCGCGCAGCGCGGCATCGACCGCGACCGTGTGGCCATGGTCGCCGCTCATGGTGTCGATGGCCAGGGTGACGGGCCCGGCCATTGCGCGCGGGGCGGAGATCACGGTCGTGCGCGTCCCCGCCCGGATGCCGCTCAAGCTTCCGGCGCTTCCGCCGCGGAAGGCTCGATCACACGCTTGCCACGGTAGTAGCCGTCGGCGGTCACGTGGTGGCGCAGGTGCGTTTCGCCGGAGGTCGGGTCCACCGACAGCGTCGGCTTCGCCAGGGCGTTATGGGCGCGGCGGTGTCCGCGCATGGAGCGGGACTTCTTGGATTTTGCGACAGCCATGGTTCAACTCCGCTGGGGCAGCGACATTTGCAAAGCGGCGAATCTTAGCAGAAACCGGCCCGCCGCATCCCCTACCCAAGAACCGGCGGCTTTGCCGCCGACCGCCGTCCCTTGTATGTTCAACGCAGCCGTCCATGGCGAGACAGCGTGGCTCCCGGAACGCCCGGCCCGGCCATCCGTGGCCGGGCGATCGGGGCCGCAGGCAATGACATCAAGTCATTGCCTAAACGCGTCCCCTCTCCCGCTCCGCGGGAGAGGGGGAACCGCCCGCGGAGCGGGTGGTGGGGTGAGGGAACACGCCGCCGCGTTGCGGAGCAAGCGGTCGGCGCGTCGTGCGTGCGGCGTCCTGTCCTGGCCGGCAACTCAGGCGCAGGCAGGGCAGCGCGGCGCGATCGGCAACGCCAGCAGGGCCTCGTCCTCGACGATCTCGCGCAGCGGCAGGCTGTCGTCCTGCACCAGCCAGGGCTCGCACTCGCGCAGCAGGCGCCGCTCCTCGGCTTCGCTGCCGACCAGCCGCAGGTCCACCGCCGCCCGCAGCGGCCAGCGGAAGCGGCCCAGGCAATGCTGGCAGCTCAGCTCCAGCTCGCCGTCGATGCTGCCGTGCAGCCGCGCGGCGCCGGAGGCGTCGCGGCCGGCATGCAGCTCCACCCGCAGGCTACCTTCGCGCCCGGCCACGGCGGCGGCCAGCCGGCCGAGATCGGCCACCGGCAGCTCGCCGCGCCAGGCGCTGCCATGGGCCACCGCGCCGGCGGCCTTGACGCGCAGGGGAATGGCGTTTTTCATGCGCCATCCTACCGCAGCCCCGTCTGGACTTTGACCGCCACCATGGCCCTGCCGCCGCCGTCGCCTGCCGCGCCCCTGATCCTCGCCTCCGGCTCGCGCTATCGCGCCGGCCTGCTGCGGCGCCTGCAGGTGCCGTTCGTGCAGGAGTCGCCGGGTTCGGACGAAGCCGCGCATCCCGGCGAAGCGCCGGCTGCGCTGGCGCAGCGGCTGGCCCTGCTCAAAGCCGGTGCGGTGGCCGCGCGCCATCCCGGCCGCTGGGTGCTTGGCTCGGACCAGGTCTGCGCCTGCGGCGACGCCCTGCTGGGCAAGCCCGGCTCGCGTGCCGGCGCGGTGCGCCAGCTCGCCGCGCTGGGCGGCCGCGCCGCGCAGTTCTACACCGCCGTGGCCCTGCTCCGCGACGGCGCGCCGCCGCTCACCGCGCTGGACCTCACCACCGTGCGCTTCCGCCGGCTCGGCGCGGAAGAAATCGAGCGCTACGTCGATGCCGAGCCGGCTTACGACTGCGCCGGCAGCTTCATGTCCGAGGGCCTGGGCATCAGCCTGTGCGAAGCGGTGGCAAGCGAGGATCCGACGGCCCTGGTCGGCCTGCCGCTGATCGCGGTGCGCCGGCTGCTCGCGCAGGCCGGGTATGCCATTCCCTGAGCGGGTCCTCAGCGGCCCTGCCCGGCCAGGTAGAGCGGCACGCTCTTGACGTCCGCCAGCACCGCGCCGGCGCCGGCGCGCAGCAGGCGGCCGGGCTCGTGCACGCCGCAGGCCACGCCCAGCGCCGGCATGCCCAGCGCGCGCGCCATCGCCACGTCGTACTCGGTGTCGCCGATCATTAGCGCCTGCTCCGGCTGCAAGCCGGCCTCGTCGAGCAGCTCGCGCAGCATCAGCGGATCGGGCTTGGGCAGGGTTTCGTCGGCGCAACGGCTGGCGCGCAGCAGTTCCCGCAGGTAGGCGTGGGCACCGAGCGAGCGCTCCAGGCCCTGGCGGTGCTTGCCGGTGGCGATGGCCAGCGCGTAGCCCTCGCGGTGCAGGGCTTGCAGTGCATCGTGGGCGCCCTCGAACAGCGGCGCGTCGTGGGCCTGGTTGACCGCCTGGCCGCCGCTGCGCTGGCGGTGCTGCATCAGCAGGGCCAGCACCTCCTGCACCGGCAGCTCGGGAAACAGCAGGCGCATGCCGTCCACCGCGCCCAGGCCGATCAGCTCGCGGATGGCCTGGTCGGAGCGCGGCGGCAGCCCCAGCGCCGCGATCGCGTCCTGCATCGCCGCCACCATCGGCGCGGCGGAGTCGGCCAGGGTGCCATCCCAGTCGAAGATCAGCATCGAGTATGCGGGCATGGCCTTTGCGCGGGAATCGGGAGTCGGGAATGGGGAATCGTAAAAGCTGTAAAACAGTGAATATTCTGTAAGTTCTGAGACTTAGCGCAGCTTGTCGAGAAACTCCCGCAGCTCGTCGGTCATCGGCGCGCTGAGCGTGAGCTTGCGGAAATCGCCGGCGGCGGGCAGCTCAAGAAAGTGGCTGTGCAGGAACATGCGCCGCAAGCCCTTGTCGCGCAGGGTCTTCTGCTCCTCGCGGGTGCCGTACTTGCGGTCACCCGCCACCGGGTGGCCCAGCGCCAGCGCGTGCACGCGGATCTGGTGGGTGCGGCCGGAAAAGATCTCCACTTCGCACAGGGTGGCATCGCGGTAGTGCGTCACCGGCGTGAAGCGCGAGCGCGACGGCTTGCCGTCCTCCTCGTCGACCTGCACGAAGCGCTCGCCGGAGCCCAGCCGGCTCTTCACCAGCGCGGCGTCGACGTCGCGGGCGCCGCCCTGCAGGCGGCCCACCAGCAGCGCGAAGTAGCGCTTGCGCGCCAGGCCCTCGCGCAGCGCCGACTGCGCCCGCAGCAGGGCCGGCCGCGACTTGGCCAGCAGCAGCACGCCGCTGGTGTCGCGGTCCAGCCGGTGCGCCAGCTCCAGGAACTCGTACTTGCCCCAGCCGCGCGCCGCCTCGATCACGCCGTAGGCCACGCCGGTGCCGCCGTGGGCGGCCAGGCCTGCCGGCTTGCACAGCGCCAGATAGTCGGCGTCCTCGTAGACCACCGCCTCGCGCAGCTTGTTCAGCACCGCGTCGGGCGCGCGCACCGGCTCGTCGCGGCTGGCGGTGCGCACCGGCGGGATGCGCACCTCCTCGCCCAGCGCAAGCTTGCGCTCGGGCTTGGCGCGGCCGCCGTCGACCCGCACCTGGCCGGAGCGCAGCAACCGGTAGACGTGCGAGCGCGGCACCCCGGACAGGCGCTTGAGCAGGAAATTGTCGATCCGCTGACCGGCGTCGGCGGCGGTGACGGTGACCTTGCGCACTTTCGGTGCGCCGGCGCCCGCTTCCGCCGGGGGGGCCGTTGAACTGGAACTGGAAGCCATTCCGAACCGATTGAGCCTGAATGGAAAATCCGCCGGGGCGGCGGCGCCGGGATGGCGCCATGAACCTGTTGCTTTGGGCCGGCTTGTGGCAGAATCCGCCATTCCAGGGCGTCCGCCCATGGAACGGCTGGCCGCAGCACCAAGCACGCGGCCGCCCGGCGGCAGATACATGTGCGCATGGTAACAAACTGTCCGTGCGCCGCACCTGCCGCAAGCTTTTGTTTTCATCGCCGTTCGGACGCGAAGGGCGATTTCCACCTGTTAAAGCCGCTCCCGCGCGAGGCGGGATGATGATCAGACCCGATTTTGCTGGTTCAGGAACGATCGAGGCGCGCCCCAGACGCGTCGCATCCGCCCGTGTCTCGCGGTCGAGCGCACACCGAGACCCGATAAATGAAAAGAATATTGATCAATGCCACGCAGCGGGAAGAGCTGCGCGTGGCGATCGTCGATGGGCAGAAGCTATACGACCTTGACATCGAGCTCGCCTCGCGCGAGCAGCGCAAGTCCAATGTCTACAAGGGCCGCATCACCCGCGTAGAGCCGAGCCTGGAGGCCTGCTTCGTCGACTACGGCGCCGAGCGCCACGGCTTCCTGCCGCTCAAGGAAATCTCGCGCGAGTTCCAGTCCGGCGAAGGCGGCCGCAACATCCGCGACCTGATCCGCGAAGGCAGCGACGTCGTCGTCCAGGTCGAGAAGGAAGAGCGCGGCAACAAGGGCGCCGCGCTGACCACCTATGTCAGCCTGGCCGGCCGCTACCTGGTGCTGATGCCCAACAACCCGCGCGCCGGCGGCGTGTCGCGCCGCGTCGAGGGCGAGGAGCGCGAGGAAGCCAAGGAGGCGCTCAACGCGCTGCAGGTGCCCGAGGGCATGGGCCTGATCGTGCGCACCAACGGCATCGGCCGCTCCGCCGCCGAGCTGCAGGCGGACCTCGACGGCCTGGTCGGCTACTGGAACAGCATCCTGGCCGCCGCCGCCGAAGTGCCCACGCCCTACCTGCTCTACCGCGAGAACAACATCGTGCTGCGCGCGCTGCGCGACTACCTGCGGCCGGACATCGGCGAGATCATCGTCGACAACCCGGAGATCTTCGAGCAGGCGCGCAGCCAGATGCAGCTGTCGATGCCCGGCGAGGTATCCAAGCTCAAGCTGTACCGCGACAACACGCCGCTGTTCTCGCGCTACCAGGTGGAAAGCCAGATCGAGTCGGCGCACGAGCGCCAGGTGCGGCTGCCCTCGGGCGGCTCCATGGTCATCGACCACACCGAAGCCCTCACCGCCATCGACATCAACTCGGCCAAGGCGACCGGCGGCGCCGGCATCGAGGAAACCGCGCTGCAGACCAACCTGGAGGCGTCCGAGGAAATCGCCCGCCAGCTGCGCCTGCGCGATCTCGGCGGCCTGATCGTGATCGACTTCATCGACATGAACAGCGCCAAGAACCAGCGCGAGGTGGAAAAGCGCCTGCAGGACGCCTGCGACCTGGACCGCGCACGCATCCAGGTCGGGCGCCTGTCGCGCTTCGGCCTGCTGGAAATGTCGCGCCAGCGCCTGCGGCCGTCGCTGTCGGAGCATACCCAGATCGCCTGCCCGCGCTGCGAGGGACGCGGCCAGATCCGCAGCGTGGAGTCGCTGGCGCTGTCGGTGCTGCGCCTGATCGAGGAAGAGTGCATGAAGGACCGCACCGGCCGCGTCGTCGCGCAGCTGCCGGTGGACGTGGCGACCTTCCTGCTGAACGAAAAGCGCGGCCCTATCGCCGAGCTGGAATCGCGCTACATGGTCAGCGTCACCCTGGTGCCGAACGACACCCTGGAGTCGCCGCACTTCGAGATCCTGCGCGTGCGCACCGACCAGTTGCAGGTCGAAGGCAATTCCACGGTGAGCTACCGCCTGCCGCAAGACTTCGCCGCCGAGGCACGCGCCGCCCTGACCGGCGGCACGCCGCCGGCGCGCATCTCCGGCGAGCCGGCGGTGCGGCCGAACCTGCCGCCGGTGACCGCGGCGCTGCCAGCCGAAGCCGCAGCACCGCTGCAGCCGGTCGCTGCGGGCGGTTTCCTGGCGTGGCTGCGCGGCGTATTCGGCGGCGGCGCCAAACCCGCCGCGGCGGCAGCGCCGCCGGCGCCCGTCGCCGCACCGGCCAGGCCGGCGGCGGCGCAGGCACCGCGTCCGGCGCGGCCGGATCAGGCGCGGCGCGACAATCGTGGCGAAGGGCGCGGCGAGCATCGCCGCGACCGCGACGGCCAGCAGCGTGGCGGCCGGCCCGGCGACGGGCAACGCCGCGACGGGCGCCGCGACAACCGTGGCGAAGGGCGTGGCGAAGGCCGCGGTGAGGGTCGCGAAGGCCGTGAAGCCCGTGAAGGACGCGAGGCGCGCGAAGGCCGCGGGCAAGGCCAGCCGCAGGGCCAGGGCCGCGGCCAGCAGCGCCCGCAGAACCAGAACGAGCCGCGCGAGCGCCCGGCCCCCCCGGCGGCCGCAGCCGCGCCGGCCGATGCCGCACGCCTGCCGGTGCCAGGCCCGGCCGCTGCGCCGGAAGGCGCACTGCCCGAGCGCCTGGAAGCTGTCGCTGTCGCTGCACCTGCCGCCGTCGGCACCGAGGGCGCCGAGCGTGGCGAAGGCGGACGCCGCCGGCGCGGCCGGCGCGGCCGCGGGCGCGGCGGCCGCGGCGAAGCCTTGAACGGCCAGCCGGTGGCCGGCGCGGAAAGCGCCGGCGAATTCGATTTCAGCGGCGCGGAAGACGGCGGCGCCGAAGCCCAGGAAGCATCCGGGCACGGCGCACCGGCCGCCGAGGCGATGGGCGAGCCGCGGCGGCCGGCTTCGCCGGCGGGCGCCGAGCACGCGCCGGCCGCGCAGCCGGCGGCCGAATCCGCCCCGCGCAGCCACGAAGCACCGCCGTTCGAGCCGCCGCAGCGCGCGTTCGAACCGGCGCGCGAAGCGCCGGCACCGGCCGCCGCCCACTGGGAGCCCGCCGGCTACAGCCGCGAGCCGCAGCCGCGCGCGCCGGTGCACACGTACGAAGCGCCCCCCGCACCGCCGCCGCCGGCAGCGGAACCCGCAGCGCCGCGGCCGCAGGCGGTGGAAGCAACGGCGCCGCCGGCCGAACCGGTGCGCAGCGGCGAATGATCGCCAGCCGCCGGCGCGCCACATGGCGGCGCGCCGGCGGTTCGCGTTTCAGGTAGAGCGGGCCGTGCCCGCCACTTACCGCGGAATAATGCATGGCGCGCACGGCCAGCCTTTGTCTCTTGTCATTCTGAGCGAAGCGAAGAATCCGGCCAGATCCTTCGCTGCGCGAAGTAATGACAAAGGTACGTGCAATTGGATCGAAAGCGCTCCAGCGCTGCCAAATCCAAAAATCCTGCAGGGGCGCAAGCCCGCACCCGGCGCCTCGCTTACTCCCTGCGCAGCACGGCGTCGACCAGCTTGTTGGCCCACCAGCTCGAATGGAACGAGGCGCGCACGGCGTCTTGATCGTAGTGGTTCTGCACCCAGTCCATGAAGCCGGTGCCATGGGCGTCACGGTGCGCCTTATAGCAGTCGAGGAAATGGTCCAGGATGCCGGTCTTGGCCTGGCGCACGTGGCCGTAAGGCCAGAAGCGCAGCTGGCGCGTCGCGGTTTCCAGCGGCTCGCCCTTTTCCAGCATCAGGTAGAGCACGCTGGCCAGCCCGGCGCGGTCGGCGCCGGACTTGCAGTGCACCAGCAGCGGCCGCGGCATGGTGTCGAAGAATTCCTTCAAACGCAGGATGTTCTCGCGTGAAGGCGCGTCGCGCGAGGCCAGGGCGTAGTGGCACAGCGTCAGCCCAAGCTCGCCGCAGGCGTGCCATTCCAGCAGGTTGGAGCCCACCCGCACGTCGCCGCCGCGCAGGTTCAGCACCGAGCGCACGCCGGCGCGCGCGGCCGCGCGCAGCTGGTACGGCATCGGATGGCTGGAGCGGTAGCAGTCCGGCGCGATGCGGCGCCGCGTGTTGAACCAGAAGCGGAAGATCGAGTGGTCGACCCACAGCATGTTCATCCAGGCACGGAAGCGCTGCAGCGCGGTCAGTGGCACGGTCGGCGGCGGCTTGACGTTCGGGATCACGGTTCGATAGTGGGTGCAGGAATCGGAAGCACAAGTCGGCACCCGGCCTCAGGCGCCGGGCCGGGCGATGATGACAGCGCCGCGTGTCACCCCGGCGGCGGGGCCGAGGCCGGGGACTGCGACAGCAGCGCGGCGACGGCGGCGAGGTCGTCCTGCGTATCGACGCCGCGCGGCGGCGGCGCGCCGGTGACGCCCACGCGGATGCGCAGCCCGTGCGCCAGCGCGCGCAGCTGCTCCAGCATTTCGCATTGCTCCAGCGGCGCCGGCGGCAGCGCGCTGAAGCGCCGCAGCGCGCCGACGCGGTAGGCGTACAGGCCGATGTGGCGGAATGCTAAACCTTGCGGGAAGGCATGCTCAGCGGCTGCCCTCAGCCCCTCAGCCGCTCCGCTGAGTGCCGCATCGGGTGGGCCCGGGATCAACTCGGCTGCCCTCACCCCGCCACCCGCTCCGCGGGTGGCCCTCCCTTCCGCAGGCACAGGCGGCTTTGCTGCCGACCGACGTCCCTCTCCCGCCCCGCGGGAGAGGGGGGAACCACCCGCGGAGCGGGTGGTGGGGTGAGGGAGAGGGGGAAAGGTCGGCGGCGCAGCCGCCGCTGCGCGTCTCCACGGAATCGGGGCG
Organism: Nevskia sp.; assembly: GCA_016779605.1. Classification (GTDB taxonomy): domain Bacteria; phylum Pseudomonadota; class Gammaproteobacteria; order Nevskiales; family Nevskiaceae; genus Nevskia. Next base: position 13,409 of record JADHNH010000105.1, read on the forward strand.
CGCGAGAAGTACAGCGCGTAGCCGGCGGCATCCATCACCAGCTTGACCACGTTCGGGTTGAGCCACTCGGCGGGATCGTGCAGCGGATGGCACAGGGTGGCGATGTCGGCGGCGGCGTCGCCGGCGAGCAGTGCGGCGGCGCTGCGCACCAGCTCCGGCGGCATCAGTGGCTCGTCGCCCTGCAGGTTGACGACGACGGTGGCGGCGTCCCAGCCGGCGCCGCGCGCGACCTCGTCGGCGCGGTCGGTGCCGGACTGGTGGCTGGCGGCGGTGAGGCGCGCGTCGGCGCCGAAGGCGCGGCAGGCGTCGAGCACCTCGGCGGCGTCGGTGGCGACGATCACCTCGCCGGCGCCGGAGGCGCGCGCGGCTTCCCACACCCATTGCAGCAGCGGCTTGCCGGCCAGCGGCAGCAGCACCTTGCGCGGCAGGCGCGTGGAGCCCAGCCGGGCCGGGATCACCACCTTGAAATCCATCTCGCGGGTCATCTTGCAGGCCGTCAGGCGGGAGCGCAGCGGCTCCGCATCAGCGGCCGATCTCGTCGTCGGCCAGCGGCCGCGCTTCCTCCTCCAGCATCACCGGAATGCCGTCGCGCACCGGATAGGCCAGGCGCGAGGCGCGGCACCAGAGCTCCTGGCGCTCCGGGTGCCACACCAGCGGTGCCTTGGACACCGGGCAGACGAGGATGTCGAGCAGGCGCTTATCCATGATTTTCGGCGGCAACAGGTGCGGGCAGGCGATCCAGCAATTGTTGCACATGCGCCCCGTCGGCCGCCGAAAGCCGCGCGCGCGCCGGCACCGCCCACAGCCGCCGCGGCTCCAGCGCCGCGCACTTGACCGCGTCCTTTTCGGTCATCATCACCGGCAGGTCGTCGCCGAAGGCCAGGTCCATCTCGGTGAAGCGGTGGTGGTCCGGGAACGGGTGCGCGGTCACCTGCAGCCCGGCGGCGGACAGGGCGTCGAAGAAGCGCTGCGGGTTGCCGATGCCGGCCACTGCGTGCACGCGCTGGCCCGCGAACGCCGCCAGCCGGCGCCGGAAGCCGTCGGCCAGCGCCACCGCCTCGGCGATGTCCAGCTGCATGGCCACCTGCGGCACGCCGACGGCGGCGCGCCAGCTGCCGCCGTTGACCACCACCAGGTCCACCGTACCCAGGCGCCCCGCCGGCTCGCGCAGCGGCCCCGCCGGCAGCAGCTCGCCGTTGCCCAGGCCGCGGCTACCGTCCACCACGCAGATTTCCAGGTCGCGCGCCAGCCGGTAGTGCTGCAGGCCGTCGTCGGCGACGATGATGTCGGCTTCGCCGCCGTCGACCAGCAGGCGCGCGGCCGCCACGCGGTCCGGCGCCACCGCCACCGGCACGCCGGCGCTGCGCGCCAGCAGCGCGGGCTCGTCGCCGCAGGCGGCGGGATCGGTGGCCGGCGTCACCCGCAGCGGATAGGCCGGCGCGCGCCCGCCGTAGCCGCGGCTGACCACGCCGGGCCGCCAGCCGCGCTCGCGCAGGTGCTGCACCAGCCACAGCACCAGCGGCGTCTTGCCGGTGCCGCCGACGGTGATGTTGCCGACCACGATCACCGGCACCGGCCGGCGCACGGCGGCGGCCTTGCCGCGCGCGGCGGCGCGCGCCGCCAGCGCGCCGTAGAGCCGCGCCGGCGCGCGCAGCC